>DNFA01000063.1:892-11113 GCA_003487665.1 Oscillibacter sp. | reverse complement strand
CGCCCCTACAAAGCAGAACAAGCACCGTGCGAAACGGGACGTCGGGGACGCCGTCCCCTACGAAAAATGCGGGTTGCCGCGGCGGTGCCGCGCTGTCGGGGCAATGTGGGCGCCGTCCCCTACGAAATGGCAAGGGGTGTGTGCAATGGGCGGGCGGGGTGTCCGCACAGGCGGCAAAAGGCGCTGTCCTTTCGGACAGCGCCTTTGAACGTATAGGGGAAATTACTCCTCGTCGGCGTCCTCGTCAGCGGAGGGAGCCAGCAGAGCGCGGATGGACAGGGAGATCTTCTGCTTCTCCTCGTCGATGGCGGTGATCTTGGCGTCCACCATCTCGCCCTCGGTCAGCACGTCACCGGGCTTCTCGATGCGGCGGTCAGCGATCTGGGAGATGTGGATCAGGCCATCCACACCGGGCACGACCTCGGCGAACGCGCCGAAGGTCATCAGCTTCACGATGCGCACGTTGGCCACATCGCCCACGTGGTAGGTAGCCATGAACTTATCCCAGGGATTCATGCTGCGATCCTTCACGCCCAGAGAGATCTTGTGCTTCTCGGGATCGAAGGAGATAACATACACATCCAGCGTGTCGCCCACGGAGACGACCTCGGCGGGATTCTTGATACGGCTCCAAGACAGCTCGGAGATATGTACCATACCATCCACGCCGCCGATGTCCACGAACACGCCATAGCTGGTCATGGACTTCACGGTGCCGGTGTAGCGCTTGCCGACCTCGATGTTGTTCCAGATCTCGGCCTGCGCCGCCTGACGAGCCTCGTAGGTGACAGCCTTGATGGAACCCACCACACGGCGGCGGGCGCGGTTGACCTCGGTGATGCGCAGGGACACGGTCTGGCCGATCATGGTGCTCAGCTCAGCGCCGCGGGGCAGGCCGGACTGGGAAGCGGGCACGAACACGCGCACGCCCTTGACATTGACCACGATACCGCCCTTGTTCTCCTCGGTGACCTTGCCTTCCAGCGTGGTCTTTTCCTCGCGGGCCTTCTCGATGTCCTCCCAGACCTTCACAGCGTCCAGACGCTTCTTGGACAGCATGGCGTAGCCCTCCACGTCGTTGACGCGGATGATGTACGTCTCGATCTCGTCGCCGACCTTGACGACATCCTCAGGCTTCACGTTGGGATCGGCGGACAGCTCGTCCACAGAAATATAGCCCGCCTGCTTGCAGCCCAGATCGACCTGCACCTCGGTGGGGCCGATCGCCGTTACGATACCGGTTACCTTCTCTCCTGTATTCAAAGTCTTAAAAGATTTTTCCAGCATTTCCTCGAAGCTCTCTTCGGTAGCTTCCACGTTCTTGATCTCGTCGCTCATTGTTGCATATACCTCCTTAATGATGCCCGCTGGCGTGGACGCGCCGGCTGTAAGCCCCGCCACAGAACATCCGTTAAGAAAGTCAGCCCGTAGTTCCTCCGCGCCCTCGATCTGATAGACGCGGGCGCAGCGGGTACTGCAGATCTCCGATAAATGTTTGGTGTTGGCACTCTTACGATCTCCGACCACGACCATAACGTCCACCCGCCCGGCGATATCCGCCGCCTCGGATTGACGTTTTTGCGTAGCATCACATATTGTATCAAATATTTCGGCGTTTGTACACTCTTTTTTTAAAAAATTTACGCACTTTTCCCATATCGAGCGGATGCAGGTGGTCTGCGCGACAGCCAGCAAACGCTCTGCCCGCCGCGCGGGGACAGCCGCCAGCCATTCCGCCAGCTCCTCCGCATTGCCCAGCACCACGCTGCAGCTGCTGCGGCTGGCGGCGGCGATGACCTCCGGGTGGTGATCCTCCCCGATGATGAGGGGCGTCCGCCCCTCCTGCTCCGCCCGCTCCACCAGCCGGTGGATGCGCAGCACATGGGGACAGGTGGCGTCCAGCACCCGCGCGCCCCGCGCTTCCAGCGTCCGGTACGTCTCCACCGGCTCACCGTGGGCGCGGATGAGCACCGTCTCCCCCGGCTGCACCTCCTCTGCGGACTGCACCTGCCGGGCGCCCAGCGCCTCCAGCCGCCGCACCACGCTGTCGTTGTGGATGATGCTGCCCAGCATAACGCAGCCGCCGGCGGCTGCGGCCTCCTCCGCCATGCGCACCGCCCGCTCCACGCCGTAGCAGAACCCGGCGCTCTGCGCCTGTATCACTCGCATTCGATGCCTCCCAGCGCGTAGGCGCGGCGCATGACCTCACGGGCGTTGGCGGTGTATTCCTCCGCCGTGCCCTTCCGCCCGGTGTACTCCGGGGCAAACGGCGCGCCGATGATGATGGGTGTCCGGCGGAACAGCCGCTTCTTTGTGCCGATGAACACCGGCACCAGCTTCACCCCCGCGCGGATGGCCATCATGCCCGCGCCGGACTTGACCTCCGCGTGGCCGGGGTTTTTTACCCGCGTGCCCTCCGGGAACAGGAACAGGTTCCAGCCGTCCCGCAGGCTCTGTATGGCGGTCTTGACCGCGCCGATGTCGCTGTGTCCCCGATCCACCGGAAACACGCCGATGGCGCGCAGGAACCCGCCCAGCACCGGTATGGAGAACAGCTGCTTCTTGGCCATGATCCGCACGTTGAACGCCTGGGGCATGGACAGCACGAACAGCACCGGATCCCACAGGTTGGAGTGGTTGGCACACAGCAGGTACGGCCCCTCCCCCTCCTTCAGGTTCTCCGTGCCCCGCAGCTCCACCGGCAGAAAAAACAGCACCAGCGGCCGCAGCACCCGCCACACCGCCGCGTAAAACTTGTTTCTCACCGCTCCACGCTCCCCCGGATCACATCCAGCAGCAGCTCCAGACTGGCCGCGAAGTCCATGTCCGTGTTGTCGATCATGATGGCGTCGTCCGCCGGGCGCAGCGGCGCCGCCGCCCGGTGGGTATCGTTGTAGTCCCGCTGCTCCATCTCCCGCAGCACCTCGTCAAAGGGCTTGGGCGTGCCCCGCTGCTCCAGCTCCAGACAGCGCCGCCGCGCCCGTGTCTCCACGTCGGCGCACAGGAAGATCTTCACGTCCGCGTCAGGCAGCACCACCGTGCCGATGTCCCGGCCGTCCATGATGACGCTGTGCTCCCGCGCCAGCGAGCGCTGCAGCTCCATGAGATAGTCCCGCACCTGCGGGATGGCCGACACGTCGGAGGCGTACCGGGAGATGGCGGGCAGCCGTATCTCCTTCGTCACGTCCTCGCCGTTAAGGTACATCCGCTGCAGGCCGTCCTCATCGTACCGCAGAGACACGGTGATCTCCGGCAGCGCCGCCGTTACCGCCGCCGCGTCCGTGGGCTGGATGTCGTGCCGGTACATGTACACGCCGATGGTGCGGTAGATGGCGCCCGTGTCCACATACAGGATGTGCAGCGTCTCCGCCGCCGCCCGTGCCAGCGTGCTCTTGCCCGCGCCGGAGGGCCCGTCGATGGCCACGGCGTAATGCTTCTCAGTCATACATTTCCTCGCTTTCTGCGGCGGACAGCCCCGCCAGATACCCGGTCGCCCATGCGATCTGCAAATTAAACCCGCCCGTATAGGCGTCCACGTCCAGCACCTCGCCGGCAAAATACAGGCCGTCCACCCGCTTGGACGCCATGGTATTGGGAGCTACCTCCCCCACCTTGACGCCGCCGGCGGTGACGATGGCCTCGCTGACCGGCCGCGTGCCGGTCACGTCCAGTGCGAAGTGCTTCAGCACCTGCACCAGCCCACGGCGCTGCTCCTTCGTCAGGCTGTTGGCCTTTTCGTTTCCGGATAGCCCCGCCCGGCGCAGCAGCACCGGGATCATGCTGTGGGGCACCAGCCCCGCGGCGATGTTGCTCATATCTCGATTGGGATTCTCCCCGATGTCCCGCAGCAGCCGCGCGTCCAGCTTCTGCTCGTCCAGCGCGGGCTTCAGGTCGATATCCAGCCGGTACGTTTCGCCCTCCCAGCGCCGCAGATGGGCGCTGGCGGACAGCACCAGCGGCCCCGACACGCCGAAATGGGTGAACAGCAGCTCGCCGAACTCCCGGAACACCGGCTTTTTCTTCCCGTTGTACACCGTCAGCTCCACGTTCCGCAGGCTCAACCCCTGCATGTCCGGGCAGTCGCTCCCGGCGCACACCAGCGGCACCAGCGAGCCGCGGGGCGGCACCACCGTGTGCCCCAGCTCCTGCGCCATGCGATAGCCGTCCCCGGTGGAGCCGGTGCCCGGATAGGACACGCCGCCGGTGGCCAGTATCACCGCCTGCGCGGGGTAGGTGTCCTTCTCCCCCTGCACGGCCGTCACCGCACCGTTCTCCGTCTCTATGTGCAGCGCCCGATCCCGCGCCCAGCGGACGCGGCGGCGCTTCAGCTCCCGTTCCAATGCGTTGGTGATGTCAAAGGCACTGTCGGACACCGGGAATACCCGATTGCCCCGCTCCACCTTCAGCGGCACGCCCAGCTCCCGGAAAAAGGCCATGGCATCCTGCGGCGTGAACCGCGTCAGCGCGCTGTACAGGAACCGCCCGTTGCCGGGAATGTTGGCCAGCAGCGTCTCCCGGTCGCAGTCGTTGGTCACGTTGCAGCGACCCTTTCCCGTGATATTCACCTTTTTGCCCAGCCGTTCGTTGGGCTCCAGCAGCGTCACCTGCGCGCCCTGCCGGGCGGCGGTGATGGCCGCCATCAGACCGGCGGCGCCGCCGCCGATCACCACGATGCTCTTTTCCATATCACTCGTCGTCTTTTCCGAAAATACTGTACCGCGACCACACCTGCTCCATGTCCGCCAGCGTTGCGGACAGATCGTCCCGCCGCTGCTGCCCCACCGCCAAGATCAGCGCGTTCAGCAGACTCAGCGGCGCCGCCATAGAGTCCACAAAGGAGATCATGTCGCAGGGCGCCAGCAGCGACACCGACGCCATCTGATACAGAGGCGACAGCGCTGAATCGGTGATGGCCACCACGTCGCCGCCCTTTCTGCTGGCGTATTCCACCGCGTGTATGGCCATCTTGGAGTACCGGGGGAAGCAGATCCCCACCAGCACGTCCCCCTTGCCGATGTGCGCCAGCTGCTCGTATATCTCGCCGGCGGCGCTGGACTGCACCAGCGTCACGTTCTTGAAGATCAGGTGCATGTAGAAGTTCAGATACCCCGCCAGAAACGACGAGGAGCGCACGCCCAAAATGTAGATGTGCTTGGCTCCCAGCAGCTTGTCCACCGCGCAGCTGAACGCGTCGCGATCCAGCCGATCGATGACATTGTGGATGCTGTTCATGTCCCGCTGCATCACGCTGCCCAGAATATCCGCACCGGACATCTGGTCGCGGGACACCTGTATCCGCTGAATGGACGTCAGCTTGCCGCGGATCAGCTCCTGCAGCGCCTTCTGCATCTCCGGATAGCCGTCGTAGCCCAGCTGGGCGGCAAAGCGCACCACCGTGGACTCGCTGACCGAGGCCGTCTCGCCCAGCCGCGCGGCGGTCATAAACGCCGCCCGGTCATAGTTGTCCAGTATGAACGCGGCAATGCGCTTCTGTCCCTTGGAGAAGCCGTCCATACCGCTCCGAATGGTCTGCAAGACATTTTCGTTCATGTCAGTCGCTTCCTTTGATAGATTCCAGTTCTCCGGCTGTGAGATACCGCCATCGTCCCGGCGGCAGCGCTCCCAGCTCCAGGCCGTCCTCGGCTATCCGGCACAGGCGGGTCACGGTCAGCCCCACGGCGGCGCACATGCGGCGTATCTGCCGCTTCTTTCCCTGATGGATGACGATCCGGTATTCCGCCCTGTCGTCCCGGCGGTACAGCTCGTCCACCTGCGCCGGTGCGATGGGCTGTCCGTCCAGTGATGTCACGGCGCGCAGACGCCCGGCGCTGCCTTCGTCCGCGCCGAAAACGGACACTATGTACACCTTGTCCACCTGATGGCTGGGATGCAGCAGCCGCTGGGTCAGTGCCCCGTCGTTGGTAAACAGCAGCAGCCCCTCGGAATCCCTGTCCAGCCGCCCCACGGGATAGACCCGCACGCCGCAGTCCTTCACCAGCTCCGCCGCCGTGCGCCGCCCGCGCTCGTCCGACAGGGTGGTGACGTAGCCCCGGGGCTTGTGGAGCATGATGTATACATGACCGGCGGCACGTCCGACCGGCCGGCCGTCCACCGCCACGGTGTCCGTCTCCGGGTCAGCCTTATCGCCGATGTGCGCCGCCCGTCCGTTGACTGTGACCCGTCCTGCGGCGATCCACTCCTCCGCCGTCCGTCGGGAGCACAGCCCCGCCGCGGCCAGCAGCTTCTGTACGCGCTCGGTCATGCCGTCACCTCTTTCCCACATTCTCCGCCGCCCGCAGCAGGCGGGCGCGCAGCTCATTTTCCGCGCCGGTGAGCATAAAGCCCCAGCGGTACAGTGCCTCGTGGTCGTTCCAGTCGTCGCCGTCCCGCAGCGTCACCGCCACCAGCCGCCGTCCGTCCTTTTCCGCACAGGACACCAGCGTCCGCCCCGCCGCCTTCGTGTACCCGGTCTTTAACCCCAGGCACCCCTCCATGCGACCCAGCAACTTGTTGTGATTGGTCAGCGTCCGTCCGCCGATGGATGCCTGCCGGGTAGATGCCATTCGCAGCAGCGTCGGTTCGTTCACCGCCGCCCTTGCCAACTGCGCCATATCCCGCGCCGTGGAGTAGTGCTCCTCGTCGTCCAGCCCGTTGGGGTTGGCAAAATGGGTATCCGCCATCCCCAGCGCCGCCGCCTTTTCGTTCATCAGCGCCACGAAGGGCTCCAGCCCTCCGGCACACTCCGTCACCGCCAGCGCCGCGTCGTTGCCGGAGCACAGCAGCAAGCCGTACAGCAGCTCCTCCAGCGTCAGCTTCTCCCCCGCCCGCAGGTACATGGACGAGCCCTCCGCCATGTGGGATGCCGTAACGGTCACGACGTCCGTCAGCGTCCCCTGCTCCAGTGCCACCAGCGCCGTCATCAGCTTGGTGGTGCTGGCGATCAGCATGCGCTGCCGCCCGTTTTTTTCATACAGCACCCGTCCGCTGTCCGCATCCATCAGGACGCAAGCCGTGGCGGAGACCTCCACAGCCTCCGCCACAGCGGGTATGCAACAGAGCACTGTCAGCGCGGCGCACAGCGCCGCTCCCATACGTCGGATCACCGGAAGCCCCCCGTTCCTTACAGGATACCTCCAGTCTATTCCGACGCTGGCTCGTCTTATATATCAGAAATCCTTATTGCGCTTCTTATCCACGAAGCCCTCCACCCGATCCAGCAGCTCCGGCACCATCTCGATGACGCGATCCACCGTGGTGATGGCGGGCGTGCCCACCGGCAGCATGCGGGTCACACCGCCCTTGACCACCAGAAAGGCCATGGGCTCCACCCGCACGCCTGCGCCGCAGCCGGCACCGGAGTTCTCCTTATTCTTGCCGTAGTCACCGCCGCCGCAGCCGAAGCCGTAGCTCAGCCGGGACACGGGGATCAGCGTCACGCCGTCAGGCGTGGTGATCGGCTCGCCCACGATGGTGTTGGAATCCACCATCTGACGGATCTTGTCCATGGACGTCTCCATCATCGCGGAGAGGGAGCTCTTGTTCTTTTCGGTCATTTCCATGATGTACTCTCCTTTTCTCAAGTTGTTGTATGGTCTGCGCCATCGCCCGATGGCGTCCGGTCTGCGGTATCATGCTCCTTCGGCGCGGCTCCGTTCTCCTTTGCCTGCACCTTTTCCTGCGCGCTGTGCCGCTTCTGCATGGCCAGATACCACCGCAGCACCGGCTTGGCAAAGGCAAGGCCGATGGCCAGCAGGTCGCGTATTTGCAGCGTCACGCCCACCTCGCCGGTGAGACGCAGCTCCGACGCGTCAAAGTCCGCCTCCACATGGAGCCGGGGATCCGGTATGCGCATCAGCCGCTCCAGCTGCGGCATCACCGTCCACATGCCCGCGTTGACATAGCCGTACAGCTCCGCCGCGCCCGCCGGGTCAGCCGCGCCCGGCAGCGATGCCGACAGGTGCAGCGGGTCGATCAGCAGCCGCTGCCGCGTCTTGCGCAGGCCGTTTTTCAGGCACTCCCACAGCGCGGGCAGCGCCGCCTTGATGTCCTCCTTCGTCAGGTGGAGCTTTTTCTTCTCGCCGCCCTCCGCCTTGGCCTTTGCGGGCTTTTCCTTCTTTTTCTTCTCTTTTTGGGGCTTCTCCGGCTTTTCTGGCTTGGGAAGGAGCTGTATCCGCGCCGGACCCGCTATGACGGTGACTCGCGTCTCCGCAAGGCTGCCCGTGAATTCCACGCGCACGCCCAGCCGCAGCAGCGACAGCAAAAAGAACGCCAGCAGGATGCCCAGAATGATGTAAAGCGCCGTCACGTCTCGCCCTCCTTCCCGTTTCTGCCTCTATCCTCAGAGCAGCTCCGGGCTGCCCTCGCCCATGTCGTCGTCCAGGCGCAGCTGGCCGTCCGCCTCCATGCCCGGCAGCTGCGGCAGCTCGTCCAGCGAGTTCAGGTGAAACGCCCGCAGGAACGCCTGCGTCGTCCGGTACAGTCGGGGGCGCCCCGGCACCTGAAGCCGTCCGCACTCCTCGATCAGGTGCCGATCCAGCAGCAGCCCCACCGTATAGGAGCTGTCCACGCCGCGGATCTGATCCACATAGGCGCGGGTGGTGGGCTGGTAGTAGGCGATGATGGTCAGCACCTCCAGCGCCGGCTGGCTGAGCTTGGCGGGCTTGCGGATCTCAAAGGCCTTTCGGATCAGCTCGCCGTACTCCGGCGCGGAGCACAGCTGCCAGCTGTCCTCCATCCGCACCAGCCGCATGCCCCTCCGCTCGTAGCTGTAATAGTCCTGCAAATGCTGCAGCACCAGCTCCACGGTGGGTCTGTCCATATTCAGCGCCACGCATATCCGATCCACGGCCACCGGCTCGCCGGAGGCAAACAGTATGCCCTCTACGGCGGCTTCGATGTCCTTCATTTCCAGTGTATCCATGTGTCTCCCCTTACATCATTTCTTCCGGCGCATCGCCCTCGGCGGTCACGGTGCAGTCTCGGTCGGCTCCGGCCAGCCGGATCAGGTTGCTGCGGCACAGCTCCAGCACGGCCATGAACGTGGCCACCAGCTCGCTGCGGGTCTTGCTGCCGCGGAACAGCAGCAGGAAGCGGGTGATGCCCACATCCCGCAGCCGGCGCAGGATCTCCTTGGCCTTCGTCTCCACGGGATACGGCTCCCGCTTCACGATCTCGTCGAAGGCGCGCAGCGGCGGCGCCTCCGGCGCCGTGCGGCGGTCTGTCACCTCCTGCATGGCCAGCACCAGATCCGCCGGCTCCTGATCGTACTCGAATATCTTGCCCCGCTCCATAGGCTCCGGCGGGCGGGTGAGGATATTGCGTCCGAACTCGCCCAGGGGAGCCAGCCGCTCGCTCAGCAGGCGCACACGGGCGTAGGCCTCGCCCCGCTGCCGCTCCTCCAGCGACTTGATGAGGGCGTCCATCTCGTTCTGGGCCTCCTCGTCCTCCAGATTCAGCAGCATGCGGGTCTTGATGAACATCAGCTGAGCGGCCATGGTGATGAACTCGCTGGCCACCTCCAGATCCATCCGCTTCCGCTTTTCCAGATACGCCTGATACTGCTCCAGTATCAGCGCGATGGGGATATCCTGTATTTCGATTTTGTTCTTGCTCAAAAGGTACAGTATCAGATCGAGAGGCCCCTCGAAGTCCTCCAGCGGCTCGTCGCCCCGGGTCTGCACCACCTTTTCCAGCTTGAAAATAGGATCGTCCAAAGCTACACCTCAAAACCCACCAGCCTGCACAGCAGGGTGAATGTCCAACGGATCGCGCTGTCCAGCGCGTTGCTGCCGATGCCCACGGAGATCACCGCCAGCAGGAGCAGCATGCCGAAGCGCTCATAGCGCATCAGCCAGCTGTACGCCCTGTCCGGCAGCAGCACCGCCAGCACCTTGGAGCCGTCCAGCGGCGGGATGGGCACCAGATTGAAAAGCCCCAGACCCACGGACAGGGACGCCGTGTTCAGCAGAAACGAAAACCACACCTCGCTGAGCTGACCGGTGACCAGCGCCCGGAGATAGACGCCCCGCGCGATCAGCAGCAGCACCAGCGCCAGCAGGAAGTTGGACACGGGTCCAGCCAGCGCGGTGATGGCCATGCCCTGCTTGGGCTTTTTGAAATAACGGGGATCCACCGGCACGGGCTTCGCCCAGCCGAAGCCGGCCACCACCATCATGATAAGGCCCAGCCAGTCGATGTGCCGCAGGGGGTTCAGGCTCAGCC
>DNFA01000063.1:0-736 GCA_003487665.1 Oscillibacter sp. | reverse complement strand
GCAGGGGGTTCAGGCTCAGCCGGTGGGCACGCTTGGCGGTGGGGTCGCCCAGCGCGTAGGCCGCCAGCCCGTGGCACGTCTCGTGAATGGTCAGGCACAGGAACACGGCGCACAGCCGCAGCAGAATGCTCCCCAGCGAGCCGAAATCCAGCGCGTTCCACAAATTCGTCAGATAATGCAAAGCAAACTCCTCCCGGAGAGAAACAGAGTAAAATGAAGGATCATGAAATCTTTCCTGCATTATAGCAGAAACAGCCCGGAAAGTCTACACCCATTGTCACCGTTCCGTCCACTTTGTAACCGTTTTGTATCCGTCTTTCCACCGGTTCGTAGCTTTTCTGTAAAGATGCGTACCGCCTTCTGTGGTATGCTGTAAGCACAAAAGGAAAAATCCATTCCACACCACGAAAGGAGAACACATCATGGATAGAATGAAGCTCATCGCCGCACTGGTCGTTCTGTGCCTCGCTTCCTCCGTGGCAGCCTTCCTGCTGCCCACCGCCCACGGTACGCTGCTCTCCTATGTGAGCATCGCGTCGGCCGCTGCCATCGCCGTCCTTGCCGTTATCTCGCTGGTGCGGATGCTGATGCAGCGCCGGGCGTTTTGATATACAGCAGACGACAGTCAACTGTGTGAAGGAACCACCGCGATCATCCCTGCATCACGAAAAGTTGTCAACCGGATAGGAGCGACCCGCAGGCGCATGCCTGCGGGTCGTCTTGTTATTCCGTCGGA
>DNFA01000037.1 GCA_003487665.1 Oscillibacter sp. | reverse complement strand
GCATCCGCCGCAGCTCCGGCTGATCCTCCGCCACCAGAATACGCATAGCATGTCTCCTCTCATAGCATCACCCGCCGGGGGTCTTTCGTAGTGGGCGATGGCCACATTGCCCCGCCGGGAACAAATACACATTTCGCGGCGGGACACACGGATCCCACCCCACAGAACGCAGCGGGCACACAGGGCGGACAGAGTCGTCCGCCCCTACGACGGGACGTCGGGACGCCGTCCCCTACGTCCACTATACGGGAACACCCGCCCGCCCTCAGGCGGGCGGGTGTCGGTCGCTCCCGCTCAGTATAGCAGAATCGGGGAAAAATGGCAAGCCTTACGCCGTCAGCAAAGGCAGGTCGGCTGCGTCCACGCCGCTGTATTTCCGGGTCAGGTAGTCCTCGATATACGCCGCCTCCTCCACGGAGCGCAGGTCGGTGAAGGACTCCAGCTGCTTTTCATAGGCGGCGGTGACGGTCAGCGTATCACCGCAGTGGATGAGCCGCAGCACCACGCCGTTGTCCAGCGTGCGGGTGCTCTCCAGCGCGTAGTTGACGGGAGAAGCCTTCTTGATGAGAGTGAAGCGCTTCATATCTGTTACCTCCTGAACGTGTTATATATGTTGGATGTGTTGTGTGGTTTCCTTTGGGATGACCTTATGGTACCCGGCGAACATTAGACGGGCATTAAAGAAATGAAAACAATTTTTGAACGTGCGGCGCTGCCGCTTTTCAAATCCGCTCCCCGGTGGTACAATACGTTTAATAAAGAAGCAACAGGAGGACATTACCATGAGAAAGAGCGTTCTCCGGGCGTATGCCCGGCTCATCGCCCGCAGCGGCGTCAATATTCAGAAGGGGCAGGAGGTGTTCATCGCCGCCGATCTGGATCAGCCGGAGTTTGTGGCCATGCTGGTGGACGAGTGCTATAAATGCAAGGCGAAGAAGGTGGTGGTGGACTGGAACTACCAGCCCCTGCAGAAGCTCCACGTGCGGCACCGCAGCCTGACCACGCTGTCCAAGGTGGAGGACTATGAGCTGGCGCGCTGGCAGCACTATGTGGACACCATTCCCTGCCGCATCTATCTGCTCAGTGAGGATCCCGACGGTCTGAAGGGCATCGACCAGACGAAGCTGGCCAAGAGCCAGCAGGCCAAGTTCCCCATCATCAAGCCCTATCGGGACAAGATCGAGAACCGGTACCAGTGGTGCATTGCCGCCGTGCCCGGCGAGGCGTGGGCGAAGAAGCTGTTCCCCGGTCTGCGGAGATCGCAGGCGGTGGAGAAGCTGTGGGAGGCCATTCTGTCCACCTCCCGTGCGCTGGAGGGCGATCCGGTGGCCAACTGGGACGCCCACAACACCGACATCCACAGCCGCTGCGACTATCTCAACAACCTGCACATCCGCCAGCTGCGCTACAAAAGCGCCACCGGCACCGACTTCACCGTGGGCATGATCCCCCAGGCGCACTTCTGCGGCGGCAGCGAAAAGAGCCTGCAGGGTATCGTGTTCAACCCCAACATCCCCACGGAGGAGTGCTTCATCTCCCCCAAGCGGGGTGAGGCCGAGGGCATCGTTTACGCCACCAAGCCCCTGAGCTATCAGGGGCAGCTGATCGATGGGTTCTGGATCCGCTTCCACGAGGGCAAGGCCGTGGAGTGGCACGCGGAGCAGAACAACGACCTGCTGACCAAGCTCATCACCATGGACGAGGGCAGCGCCTATCTGGGCGAGTGCGCGCTGGTGCCCTACGACAGTCCCATCCGGCAGTCCGGCCTGCTGTTCTACAACACGCTGTTCGACGAAAACGCCGCCTGCCATCTGGCGCTGGGCACGGGCTTTGCCGACACCATCAACGATTTCGAGAGCAAGACGCTGGAGGAGTGCCGCGCGCTGGGCGTCAACGACTCCATGATCCACGAGGATTTCATGATCGGCTCGGAGGATATGGACATTGACGCCGTCTGCGAGGACGGGAAGGTGGTACCCATCTTCCGCCACGGCAACTGGGCGTTCTGAGAATAACAGCAGTCCCCCGGCTTTGCCGGGGGACTGCTGTTATTGTTATGCCAGCGCCGCGCGCAGGCGGGCGGTCTTCTCCGCCAGCTGCGTGAGCTGGGCGGGCGTCAGCGCCTGCGCTCCGTCGGACAGGGCGGTGGCCGGGCGGTCGTGTACCTCCACCAGCAGACCGTCGGCTCCGGCGGCGACCGCCGCCAGCGCCAGCGGCTCCACCAGATCGGCGCGCCCCGCGGCGTGGCTGGGATCCACGATCACCGGCAGGTGCGTCAGCCGCTTCAGCACCGGGATGGAGGACACATCCAGCGCGGCGCGGGCGGCGGTCAGGCCGCTGCGGATGCCCCGCTCGCACAGGATCACCTGCTCGTTGCCGCCGGAGAGGATATACTCTGCCGCCAGCAGCAGCTCCTCCACGGTGGCGGCGGCGCCCCGCTTCAGCAGGATGGGCTTGCGCGCCTGTCCCAGCGCCTTCAGCAGGGCAAAGTTCTGCATATTCCGCGCGCCCACCTGCCACACGTCCACGCCGGACAGCAGCTCCATCTGGGACGCGTCGCTGATCTCGGTGACGGTGGGCAGTCCGGCGCTCCGTCCGGCCTGCACCAGCAGGTCTACGCCCGGCTCTCCCATGCCCTGAAAGGTGTAGGGCGAGGTGCGGGGCTTGAACGCGCCACCCCGCAACAGCTGCGCCCCGGCGTCCTTCACGGCGCGGGACAGGGTGTCCATCTGGTAGGCGGACTCCACGGCGCAGGGCCCCGCTATCAGGCAGAAGTCCGCGCCGATGGAGACGTCGCCCACCGTGACCACGGTGTTCTCCGGGTGGACGGCGCGACCGGCCAGACGGTAGGCGGGCGTCAGCCGCCGCGCCTCCATCACAAAGGGCAGCGCTTGCAGCGCCGAGGGATCCAGCCGCCACGTCTCCCCCACCAGCGGCAGGAGAATGGCGTTGTCTCCGGCCACACAGCCGCCCTTGACGTTTTGCAGGCTCAGCTGCGCCAGAAGCTGGCGGATGGCCGGCTCCGGCGTGTTTTTTTGCAGTATCAGTATCATAAGGGATATCTCCTCTGTCGTATTTCGCGGGATATTATACCGTATCCGGGCGATTTTTGCAATCACCCCAAAGCGCATATTGACAACGGCAGGGAGAGCCATATAATACGTATATAGTATTCCATATTAAATTCGGAGGGGTTTATGGACAGAAAATTTACACTGAGCTGCTGCTCCACCGTGGATCTCCCCTACTCCTATATGGAGAGCCGGGACATTCCCGTTCTGTTCTACACCTATGTGGTGGACGGGCGGGAGTATGACGACGACATGGGACGCGACCCGGAGGCGCTGCCCCGGTTCTACGCCTTCCTGAAGGAGGGCAAGCTGCCCCAGACCAGCCAGATCAATGTGGCCGCCTATACCGAGTTCTTCGAAAAGCTGCTGGACAAGGGCGGCGACGTACTGCACATCGCCTTCACCTCCGGTCAGTCCGGTTCGGTACACAACGCATTTCTGGCAGCGGAGGAGCTGAAGGACCGATATCCCGGTCAGCGTCTGGTGGTCATCGACTCCCTGTGCTCCTCGTCGGGCTACGGCCTGCTGGTGGACTACGCCGCCGACATGCGGGACGAGGGAAAAACGCTGGACGAGGTGGCGCAGTGGGTGCTGGACAACCGCAACAAGGTACACCACCAGTTCTTCTCCAGCGATATGACCCAGTTCCACCGGACGGGGCGCGTGTCCGGCGCAGCCGCCGCCGTTGCCACCGTGCTGAATATCTGCCCCATCATGCGGCTGGACGACAAGGGTGCCATCAAGGCGTACAGCAAGGTGCGGGGCAAGAAAAAAGCCGTGGAGACCACGGTGGACACCATGGAGCAGTGCGCCCAGGGCGGCCGGGACTACGACGGCAAGTGCTTTATCTGCCACAGCCAGTGTCTGGAGGACGCCCGGCTGGTCATGGACGCGGTGGAGGAGCGCTTCCCGAAGCTGAAGGGGCACATCCGCCTGTGCGACATCGGCACCATCATCGGCAGCCACGCCGGGCAGGGCACCGTGGCGGTGTTCTTCATGGGCAATGAGCGCCCTCACATGGAGTGATGGGCATTAAAAAAGAACGCGCCGGCGGCGCGTTCTTTTTTCGTTATCTTCCCGTCATGACGGTCATGACCTCGAACTCCTCCGGGTTCAGGGTCTTGGTCATGGCCAGACCCTCGTCGATGTCCACGTTGGTGATCTGGTCGCCGTTGGTACACACGATGCGGTTGGTCTTGCCCTCTGCCAGCAGCTGCACCGCCTCGTAGCCCATGCGGGTGGCGGTGACGCGATCCTTGGCGGTGGGACTGCCGCCCCGCTGGATGTGCCCCAGAATGGTCACGCGGGGGTCAAGCCCCAGCTCCTTCTTGATCTGCTCGCCCACGGCTATGCCGCTGGCTGCACCCTCGGCCACCACGATCATGAAATTGGTCTTGCCGCTGATGCGGGCGCGGCGGATCTTCTCCGCCACATGCTTTTCAAAGTCGTAGGGACGCTCGGGCACCAGCACGGCGGTAGCGCCGATGGCCACGCCCACATACAGCGCCAAATAGCCGGAGCGGTGTCCCATGACCTCCACCACGGAGCAGCGCTCGTGGGACTGCATGGTGTCGCGGAGCTTGTCCATGCACTCCACAGCGGTATTGGCCGCGGTGTCGAAGCCGATGGTGTAGTCGGTGCAGACGATGTCGTTATCGATGGTGCCGGGGATGCCCACCACGGAGACGCCGAACTTGGACAGATCCTGCGCGCCGCGGAACGTGCCGTCGCCGCCGATGGCCACCAGCCCGTCCAGACCGATGAGCTTGCAGGTGGCGTAGGCCTTTTCCTGCCCCTCGTGGGTACGGAACTCATCACAGCGGGCGCTGTACAGAATGGTGCCGCCCCGGTTGATGATGCGGCTGACGCTGGCGTTGTCCATCTCCAGGATGTCGCCGGAGATCAGCCCCTGCCAGCCCCGGCGGATACCCACGCACTCGATGCCCCGCGCGTTGGCGCTGCGCACCACGGCGCGGATACAGGCGTTCATGCCCGGCGCGTCGCCGCCGCTGGTCAGCACGCCGATGCGTTTCACTGCGTTTTCCATATTGTAAGACCTCACTTTTTAAGGGTCATGCCCTGCATGGTTGGGCATATTGTACCATACGTTTGGTCTGTTTGCAAGTCCTTCCCGCCTGCAGGCGGGAATTTTTGCCTGTACAGACCAGCGGTTTTGTGGTACTATCATAGCCGGAAGGAGTGACCGTCATGCATCCGCAATTTGCTGAACTGACGCCCACATGGTTCAACCGGGCGTTCGTATACACCGGCTCCATCGGAGAATTCCGCTATCGCTTCGCCGGGGACAAGGACAACGGCGTGCTGCACACCGCCGTGTATTCCAACCTGTGCTATGAGCTGGCGCAGGACAAGGAGGAGCGGGACTTCCCGTGGAACGAGGAGGGCGTGGAGGCGCTGAAGGGCTGGCTGCAGGAGCAGTACGAGGCCTATGTCAGCGCGGCGCGCTGACGCAACAGAGCTGACACAACATATACGGAAAAGCACCCCGGAGGGGTGCTTTTTGCACATATCAGTCCCGCCATGTGCTGCGCAGCAGCAGCGCCAGCAGGGGCATCAGCTCCAGACGTCCCATGAGCATCTCCAGCGACAGCACCAGCTTGCTCAGCGGCGACAGGATGGAGAAATTCTCCATAGGCCCCAAAATACCGAGGCCGGGCCCCACGTTGCTGATGCAGGTCAGGGACGCGGCGAAGGACTCCTGAAAGCCGTAGTTGTCCCAGCTGACCACCAGTGCGCCCGCCAGCAGCACCAGCAGGTATGCCGCGATAAACGCACCGGCGGAGGAGACGACCCTCTCCTCCACGGCCTGTCCGTCCACCTTCAGCACGCTGACATGGTGGGGGTGCGCCAGCCGCTTCAGCTCCCGCTTCAGGCTCTTGCAGAGAATGGCGACGCGGGATATCTTGATGCCGCCGGAGGTGGAGCCGGCGCAGGCGCCGGTGAACATCAGCATCACCAGCGCCATACGGCAGAAGGTCGGCCACAGGGAGAAATCCACGGTGGCAAAGCCCGTGGTGGTCATGATGGTAACAGTCTGGAAGGCGGCGTCGGTGATGGAATCCCCGAAGGGCACCCCCGCCTGCACCCGCAGATTGATGCACAGCAGCAGCGTGGCCGCCGCCACGATACCGACGTAGATCCGCAGCTCCTCGCTGCGGAGCACCTCCTTCAGCTTGCCGCGAACGGCCAGAAACATCAGGGAGAAGTTCACACCCGCCAGGAAGGAGAACACCGTAACGATCCACATGACCGCCTTGGACGCGCCCGCAAGGGACGTATCGTATATGGAAAAGCCGCCGGTGGCCATGGTGGTAAAGCTGTGGTTGATGGCGGAGAACCAACTCTCCCCCGCGATACGCAGGGCGGCTATCTCGCAGGCCGTCAGGACCACATAGATGGTATAGAGGATCTTAGCGGTGCCGCCCACCTTGGGCACCAGCTTGGACTTGATGGGGCCGGGGCTTTCGGCGCGCATGAGGAACACCGCGCCCTCGCCCATGCGGGGCGTCAGCGCCAGGAACAACACCAGCACGCCCATGCCGCCCATCCACTGGGTCAGCGAGCGCCACAGCAGCACGCTGCGGGGCAGGTGGGACACGGCGGTGAAGGTGGATGAGCCGGTGGTGGTCAGGCCGGAGACCGTCTCGAACAGGGCGTCGATATAACTGGTCATGGCGCCGGTGAACACATAGGGCAGCGCCCCGAACAGGGACAGCAGCACCCAGCTGAGCGCCACGGCTATGAACCCGTCGCGGCTGTGCATCTGCGCCTTTTTCACCGGGATCAGGCGCAGACCCGTGCCCACGGCGGCGCAGAGGGCGGCGGTGAGCAGGAATTGACGCCAGTATACCTCCCCGCAGACGCAGGCCGTCAGCGCCGGGAGCAGAAGAAATCCGGCCTCCACCCACAGGATGTAGCCCATCGTTTGCGTTATCAGTCGAAAGTTCATAAAAATACCTCAGTCAGGCGGTAAAGGTCTGTGGGTATTATATAACCCCGCCGGGGCGGTGTCAACCCGGCATGAAGCGGCTGTGTCTTGACAGCGCGGCGGCGCGCTGGGCGCGGTGCTCGTGGGCATCATCGCCTTTCAGGAGCCGGTGACGGCGCCCCGGCTGATCTTCCTTGTCCTGCTGCCGGTGGGCATCGTGGGGCTGAAGCTCACGGCGTAATTAAGGCAACACCGCACAAGGAAAGCTGCGGCGCTTTGCGGAAATTCTGCGCCCTGACTTTGTTGCGATTTCTTGCAATACGGCAGGTATTGCTGCGAAACCGCGCCGCGTCAGTACGCGAAATTTACTCGCAAATCGCTCTTGTCCCATTATGCGGTATTGCCTTAAAAAGACCGCTGACGCGGTCTTTTTTATTACGCCTTGGGCAGGCTCCAGCGGAACACGGCGGCGCAGATGCGCAGCGCCAGCGTCACGCCGCAGCCCATCAGCATGGCGAAGCTCTCGCCCATGCTCCACAGCGCCATGCACACCGCCGCGCCTGCCAGCGACGCACAGGCGTACACATGCTTGGTGAAGATGTACGGCCGCTCCATGCAGCACACGTCCCGCAGGACGCCGCCGCCCACGCCGGTGAGCACGCCCACCAGCAGCACCAGAAACACGTTGGCGCCGTAGCCCGCGCGGATGGCCACCGCCGCCCCGTGGACGGAGAAAATCCCCAGACCCAGCGAATCCGCCGCCAGCAGCACCAACTCCCATACCCGGTGGTTGCCGGAGGGATGCCACTTTTTCCACACGATGAACAGCAGCAGCGATGTGGCGATGGCCACCAGCGCCTGCAGGGGATCCTTCAGCGCCGCCGGCGGCGTCAGCCCCAGCAGCATGTCCCGCAGGATGCCGCCTCCCACGGCGGTGGTCATGCCCATCACGGCCACGCCGAACAGGTCCATTCCCTTTTTCACGGCCAGCGCCGCGCCGGAGATGGCAAAGGCCACCGCTCCGATCAACTCAAAATAAAACTGAAAATCCGGCATGGTCGTATTCCTTTCTCTCATGTGCGTTTTTCATATTACCACATCCGCGGGAAAGAATCTACCCCTGACAGGCCGCCCGGCACAAGAAAGGACAGGCTGGAACGGCCTGTCCTTTCTTGTTTTGTTAGGGGGGAGAAATAAGGAAATAGGAAGAAAGAAAGAATCAAAATCAGTTGTGTCGGGAATTAGCGGTGTTCCCTGAACACATCCGTATAGTAGCACAGATATCCCCACTTGTAAAATTGATTCTCATGGGATAAAATATCAGCGAAAGCTTATATTTGGAGGGGTACCATGACGAATCTGGACATTGAGACCTTCTGGGCGGTGCTGCATCACGGCACCATGACCGCCGCCGCGGAGTCCCTGTACATCACCCAGCCCACGCTGTCCATGCGCATACGGGCGCTGGAGGAGCGGGTGGGCACGCCGCTGTTCGTCCGCGGCAAGGGGCAGCGGCACATCGCCCTGACGGAGGCGGGGCAGAAATTCCTCACGCTGGCGCAGCGCTGGCAGCAGCTGCTGGCGGAGACGGACTCCCTGGCGGAGCTGGGGCAGCGGGAGTATCTGCGCATCGCCGCCACCTACACCACCAACCAGTACATCCTGCCGCCGGTGTACAAGCGCTTTCTGGCGCAGGGGCTGCCGGTGTCCCTGTGGATCCATACGCTGCGGGACGTGGACAGCGCCCAGCTGCTGCTGCAGCACGAGCTGGACTTCGCCTTCATCGACAGCAATACCGTGTTCGACGACCGGCTGACGGTGCGCCCGGCCTTCCGGGAGCCGTTTCTGCTGCTGTCGCCGCCGGACAGCCCCTACTCCGAGGAGGTGGAGACATCGTCGCTGGACGTGGCGGAGGAGCTGCTGGTCACATGGGATCCGGAGTTCATCCGCTGGCACGACCGCTGGTTCGGCGCGGGCGCCCGGCCGCTGCTGTATGCCGACACGCTGCAGGCGGCGGATTTCCTGCCGCCCACCGAGGGGCGCTGGGTGGCGGCGCCGGCCATCGCCGCCGCGTCCCGCATCGGAAAAAGCGCCAAGGTGTGCCGCTTTACATCACCGCCGCCGGATCGGGTAAACTATCTGGTGACACGGGCGGGCGAGCCGCTGTCGCCGCCGGCAGCGCAGTTCCTGCAGGAGCTGCGGGAGCACCTGCTGGCGCTGGGCAACGTGCAGGTATATTTGTAAAAAAGCCGCAAAAAATATCGCCGCAACGCCTTGACAGAGGGCGCATTTTGGCATAACATAGGTGTATTGAATCAGTCCGGTAGGTAAGGCTACCGCGAGGGATACGGACTGCTGCCGCGAAGTGGTGGAGACACCATCAGAGGGTTTGAGCAGGTGCCATCGAAACCAAGGTGGCATCTAACGCAGTTTCACCGCCCCGCGATGCTAAAGCTTGTAACGGTGCGGAAATAGGGCGCATTGGCGCGGTTTTACGGCACGCAGCAGGCTTACAGCACCTGCTGCGTGTTTTTATCAGGAAGGAGGGAACAGGCGTGATCGATTATCAGGAGGAGCTGGAGCAATACAAGGAACGGATAGACGAGCTGGCCACGCAGAAGCGCTATGCCGAGCTGCGTGACCTGTTCCTGCCCATGGAGCCGGCGGATATCGCCCTGCTGCTGGAGGAGGGCAAGCAGGAGCAGATGCCCCTGCTGTACCGTCTGCTGCCCAAGGAGACGGCGGCGGAGGTGTTCGTGGAGCTGGAGTCCGACAGCCAGGAAATGCTCATCAACGGCTTCTCCAACACGGAGTTGAAGGAAGTGCTGGACGAGCTGTATCTGGACGACGCCGTGGACATCGTGGAGGAGATGCCCGCCAGCGTGGTCATCCGTATTCTGGACAAGGCCACGCCGGAGATGCGCAAATCCATCAACGAAATTCTGAAATATCCGGAGGACTCCGCCGGCTCCATTATGAACATGGAGTTCCTGTCCCTGAAGAAGGACATGACGGTGGAGGACGCCTTCAAGCGCATCCGCCGTATCGGCGGTGAGCTGGAGACCATCAACATCCTGTACGTCACCGACCCCACCCGGCACCTGCTGGGCGTACTGTCCGTCCGCGACCTGCTGCTGGCAGAGGAGGACGACCTGATCGAGGAGATCATGGACCCGGACGTGGTGTGGGCCAAGACCACGGACGATAAGGAGGACGTGGCTCAGGCGCTGAGCAAATACGACTTCCTGGCCATGCCGGTGGTGGATCAGGAAAACCGCCTGGTGGGTATTGTCACCGTCGATGACGCCATGGACGTCATGGAGGCGGAGGCCACCGAGGATATGGAGAAGATGGCCGCCATCACCCCCACGGATAAGCCCTATCTGAAAACGGGCGTGGTCAGCACCTTCAAGGCGAGAATCCCGTGGCTGCTGCTGCTGATGGTGTCCGCCACCTTCACAGGGCTTATTATTGCCAATTTTGAAAACTCGCTGGCGGTGCTGCCGGTGCTGACCGCCTATATCCCCATGCTGATGGATACCGGCGGCAACTGCGGCTCCCAATCCAGCGTGACCGTGATCCGCGCCATCTCCCTGTCCGAGGTGGATTTCTCCGACATCTTCCGGATCATCTGGAAGGAGCTGCGCGTGGCGCTGCTGTGCGGCGTGGTGCTGGCCGTTGCCAATTTCGGAAAAATGATGTTGGTGGACCGGTTGCTGCTGGGAAACACGTCTCTTTCTCCCATGGTGGCCGCCGTGGTCTGCGGAACGCTGGTGTGCACCATTGCGTGTGCAAAATTCGTGGGCTGCTCGCTGCCGCTTCTGGCGAAAAAAATTGGCCTGGACCCGGCGGTTATGGCGTCTCCCTTTATTACCACCATTGTGGATGCGCTGTCCCTTCTCATTTATTTCGCCTTTGCAAAATCGCTTTTGGGCGTATAATCCCACCGAAGCGGTACACAATAAAGTCAGGCCTTACGGCCTGACTTTTCTTTTTTACGGGAGGAACACCATGAACAGAGCTTGTACCAACGACGGGTGCGCCTGCACCCCCAACGCTTCCATCAAGTGCACCGTCAGCAACTGCGCCCACCACTGCAAGGACGTGGACAACTGCGGCCTGACCGCCATTCAGGTGGGCACCCACGAGAGCCGCCCCACCATGGATCAGTGCACCGACTGCCAGAGCTATCAGAAGTGCCAGTGATCCCCTGCGCCCCATGGGGGCGCACTACATAGGGAGGCGATGACATGCAGGCAAAGGCAAAATACGCCGTATCCGGGGCGCTGGCCGGGGCGGTGAACGGGCTGTTCGGCGGTGGCGGCGGCATGGTGCTGGTGCCGCTGCTGTCCGGCTGGTGCGGAATGGAGGGCAAGCGCTCCTTCGCCACCTGTGTGGCGGTGATCCTTCCCCTGAGCGCCGTCAGCGCAGCGGTATACCTGCTGCGGCAGGGCTTTGCGCTTGCGGCGGCGCTGCCGTATCTGCTGGGCGGTCTGGCGGGCGGTCTGGTGGGCGGGCGGCTGTTCCGCTGCGTCAGCGTGGAGTGGCTACGGGGTCTGTTCGCCGCCTTTCTGGTGTACGGCGGCGTGAGGTACCTGCTGTGACGGACTGGCTTCTGCCGCTGGCGGCGGGCTTCGGCGCGGGCATCCTGTCCGCCTGGGGCGTGGGTGGCGGGACGCTGCTGCTGCTGGTGATGACGCTGCTGCTGGACGTGCCCCAGCAGCAGGCCGCCGCCGTGAATCTGCTGTACTTCCTGCCCACGGCGGCTATGGGCGTGGTGTCCCACGCCCGGAACGGCCTGCTGGAAAAGGACGCCCTGCGCAGCGCCATACCCTGGGGTGCGGCGGCAGCCATCGCCGGGGCGCTGGTGGCCGCAGCGGTGGACACGGAGCTGCTGCGCCGCCCCTTCGGAATTTATCTGCTGCTGGCGGCGGGCATCACCCTGCGGCAGCTGTGGCGCGACCGGAAAGGGTGATTTATGACAACTTTCCGTATAATTCGCCCGCTATATTGCGGATAGGAATCGGATTTTGGCGAGGGTGGCGCGGCCGCGTCAACGGGACGTCGTACCCCAAGGGCATTTGTTCCGCTGCGCTCCACTGCAGGACGCCGTCCCCTACAGCTTCCGCACAGATAAAAAGGTGGCAAGGCGAAAGCCTTGCCACCTTTTGTTTATTCCTCTATCACCGGGTAGAGATAGACCTCCACGTCCAGCGTCTGTCCGTCCCGCTGCACCGTCAGGGTGATCGTCTCGCCCACGATGTGCGCGCGGCGCGCCCGCAGCAGATCGTAGTTGCTGTACACAGCCGTACCGTCGGCGGCCAGGATCACATCACCCCGCTGCAGGCCGGCGGCCTCCGCGCCGAAGTTCTCCGTGACGGAGTCGATCACCGGGCGGTACGTCCCGTCCGGCTGCTGCTCCTCGGCCACATACACACCGATGGAGGGGATGCCGTGGAACGCGCCCGTGGCCAGAATGTCGTTGATGACCGTCACCGCCCGGCCTGTGGGCACGGCGAAGCCCAGCCCCTCCACGGTGGCGGCCTCCGCATCGGCAATGCTGTTGCTCATCTTCATGGTGTTGATGCCGATGACCTGCCCGTACTCGTTGATCAGCGGGCCGCCGGAGTTGCCGTTGTTCAGCGCCGCCGTGGTCTGGAGCATGGTCATGGCCTTGCCGTCCATGGTCACGCGGCGGTCAATGGCGGAGATGATACCCTGGGTCAGCGTGCCCCGCAGCTCCACGCCCAGCGGGTTGCCGATGGCGTACACGGTGTCGCCCACCCAGCACTCGTCGCTGTCGCCCAGCACGGCGGTGGGCAGATCCTCCGCGTCCACCGCCTTCAGCACCGCCAGATCCTCGGCGGAGTCGAAGCCCACCAGCTCCGCCTCGTACTGCCGCGCATCGGCCAGCACCACAAGGACGGACTGTCCGTCGGCGATCACATGGGCGTTGGTGACGATATAGCCGTCCTCCGTCAGGATAACGCCGGTGCCGATGCTGGCCTTCTCGCCCATCTCGGCCACCACCAGAACGGTGGCCGGGTTCACCGCGGCGTACACCTGCTGGATGGTGAGCTTTTCCTCCGCTGCGTCCTGACAGTAGAACCGGACGGAGGGGTCGATATCCGCCCGGGGTATGGTGGGGATGTCCCCGCCGAAGATGTCCACGATGCTGCTGGCGTCCTCGCCGCCGTCATAGCCGCCGTCCGACGGCTCGCCGCTTCGCAGGGCGGTCACAACGGCCACGCCCAGCACCGTGCCCACCAGCACCGCCAGCACGATGAGGAATATCCACAATCCCCGGCGGCTGTGGGGCTTTTTCTCCGGCTCGGCCTTGGGTATGGCGGCCGCAGGCATGGGGCGCGGCTGCACATAGCAGTCCTGCACCTCCCGCGCCCTGTCGGGGCGCACATACCAGCTGACCACCTCCTCCGGCTCTACGGGCGGCTGCACCGGGGGCGCCGCCGGCTCCGTGCCCGGTACCGGCGTCTGTTCTTCTCTGTTTTCGTCCTGCATAGTCGTACCTCTCGCGGCGCTCAGCGCGCCATCTGCATGGTGAATGTAAAGGCGGTGAAGCCGTTTTCGCTGGTAACGGTGATCTGCTCCTTATGCTGCGCCAGAATGGTCTTGACGATGTACAGTCCCAGTCCGTAGCCGTCCTTGTCCTCGCTGCGGGACTTGTCCGACTTGTGGAAGCGCTCGAACAGCAGGGGTATCTCCTCCGCCGGGATGGTGGCGCCCGCGTTGCGGACGGTGACATAGGCCTTCTCGCCGTTGACCGTCAGCCCCAGATACAGCTGGGAGCCGGGGGTGGCGAACTTGGCGGCGTTTTCCAGCAGGTTGTAGATGACCTGCGTGATGAGATCCCGGTCGCCCTGCACCATCACGGAGTCCTCCGGTATCTCCGCGTCCACATCCAGCCCCCTGTCCGTGATCTTCTTCTCCATGGACAGCAGGGCGATGCGGGCGGATTCGCACAGGTCGAACTCCTCCTTCCTCATCTCCTGGTTCTGGATCTGGGAGATGTCCAGCATCCGGCGCACCAGACGGCTGAGGCGGCGGCTCTCGTCGGAGATGATCTGCAGGTACTGCCGCTCCTTCTCCGGCGGGATGGTGCCGTCCAGAATACCGTCGGTGTATCCGGCGATGGTGGTCATGGGGGTCTTCAGCTCGTGGGACACGTTGGCGATAAAGTCCCGGCGCTGGCGCTCCGTCTCCTGCAGGGAGTCCGCCATGGCGTTGAAGGATGCCGCCAGCTCGCTGATCTCGCTGCAGTCCCCCGTCTCCTGCATCCGCACGTCGAAATCGCCGGCGGCGTAGGCGCGGGTGGCCTTGACCATCTCGCTGAGGGGCTGTATCTGCCGCATGGCGGTGACAAAGCTGGTGATGAACGCCAGCACCAGAATGATGGCGCTGGACATGAAGAACAGAGCGATGAACGAGCGCCACATCTGCGTCAGCTCCGCGCTGTTCATCACCGCCAGCACCAGTCCCAGCGTGTTGCCCTCCGCGTCCGTCATGGGCACGCCCACCACGAACTGTCTTTTTTCATACACGCCCACGGTGCTGCGCCCCTCGTACAGCCGGTCGCCGCCCAGCACCGCCCCGGTGATGTCCGCCGGTACGGTGATGGTCTGTCCGGCCAGATCGCCGTCGGTGGTCAGCATCACATTGCCGTCTGTGTCGCAGATCAGGAAGTCCACGTCCGTCATCCGGGAGGCCACCCCCGCCAGCGAGCGCAGAGCGTCCTCCTGATCCCGCTCGGCATCCTCGCCGGCGGTGAAGTAGTCCACGGACAGCTGCGCCACCAGCACGGCGCGGTCGCGCATCTCCTGCCGCTTTTCCGACAGGGTGTAGTTATAGCTCAGGGCGTAAAAGGACACACCCAGCAGCGCCAGCGTCAGCAGTACCATGCCGGCGGTCAGCATGAACTGCCGCCAGTAGAGGCTGCCGGTCACGCGGCGTATCCGTTCCCGTGCGCCGCTCATTTGACCTCGAACTTATAGCCCACGCCCCATACGGTCTTCAGTTCCCACTGGTCGGAGACGTTCTCGATCTTCTCACGCAGGCGCTTGATATGCACGTCCACGGTACGGCTGTCGCCGAAGTAGTCGAAGCCCCACACCTCGTCCAGCAGCTGGTTGCGGGTATACACCCGGTTGGGCGTGGCGGCCAGATGGTACAAAAGCTCCAGCTCCTTGGGCGGGGTGTCCACCTTCTTGCCGTCCACCAGCAGCTCATAGCTGTCCAGATTGATGACCAGCTTGTCGAACACCAGCTTTTTCTTGGTGTCTTCGGGTATCTCGCTGCGGCGCAGCACGGCGTTGATGCGCGCCATCAGCTCCTTCATCTCGAAGGGCTTGACCAGATAGTCGTCGGCGCCCATCTCCAGCCCGGTGATACGGTCGCCCACGTCGCTCTTGGCGGTGAGCATGATGATGGGGGTCTTGCCCTTCTCCCGGATATGGGCGCACACCGCCCAGCCGTCCATCACGGGCAGCATGATATCCAACAGCACCATGTCCGGCGCCTGCTTGTCGTATTCCTCCACCGCCTTGCCGCCGTCGTAGGCGCTGCGCACCTCGAAGCCCTCTTTTTCCAGATACATGCGGATCAGGTCGGATATATTGCGGTCGTCCTCGACCACGAGAATGTTGCGTGCCATCTGCGCTTTCCTCCCGGTAGTGTCGTTAGTATCGCGTATATTGTACAACCCGCGGGATATGCTTTTCCTGAACAAACTGTAAATATCCCGTATAGCTGTAGGATTATACCACATTTTCCGGTACTTGTCACGCATTTCCCACCGTGGCGCCCGTATAGTACCACTCCAGTATCTCCTGCCATGTTTTTCCCTCTCTGGCCATCTGGTTGGCGCCGTACTGACTCATGCCCACGCCGTGGCCGTAGCCGGTGACGCGGAAGGTCACGCTCTCGCTGTCCGCCGCCACGGTGAAGCAGGCGGAGCGCAGGCCGAAGATCCGCCGCAGCTCCGTGCCCTCGATGTCCGTGCCGCCCACGGACACCGTCTCCACCCGGCCGGAGCCGTTCTCCGCCGCAGCGCCGAACCACCTGTCCGGCGCGCCGGACAGCTTCAGCTCCGGGTACGCCGCCAGCAGCTTTTCCTTTGCCTCCGCCGCCGTAAAGGTCACGGTGCTGTAATAGTTGGGCACCGTCTCCTCCCCCTCCGGGCTGTCCACGCTGACAAGATAGGGCAGGTCGCCGCTCCACACGTCCCCGGCGGCGGCTGTGCGCCCGGCGGAGGAGGAGTGGAACACCGCCAGAATGGGCCGACCGTTGTACAGCACCACCTGCCCGTCCGTGTCGCTGACCGCCTGCTCCACCCGTGTATTCCACGGGGCGAAGTCGCCGCCCCACTTCTCCCTGGCCGCCGTCTCGGACAGGTAGGCGCTGCAGCAGGTGTGGTCGGTGCAGAAGTCCGCGTCCGGGTGGGCGTCCTTGCGCCCCGCCGCCAGCTGATAGTACACATAGCTGCGCTCGGCCGCCGCCTGTGCCCGCAGCGCCTCCATCTCGAAGGAGGCGGGCATCTCGCCCCGCACCACGCCGGTGAGATAGCGTTCCAGCGTCATCTGCTCCGTCGTATCCCCGTCCTGTATGGTCAGCGTCACGTCCCGGTCGTGATGCACCGCAGCCGTCTCCGGCGCGGCAGGCTCCGGCTCTGCCGCCGGTCCTCCCGCCGCCAGATACGCCCCGCCGAACAGCAGCACCGTCAGCACCAGCCCCGCCGCCGCATATTTCCGCATACGCCCACCCCCTCTCACCCATGGTATGCAGAGCCTGTCCCCCGCATACATAAAAACGCCCGCCTGCGCCATACTACCCCAAAACGGTGCGCAGGAGGGCAAACAGGTGACAACGAAGGATTTCCGTGAAAAGACCGCCGTGCTGGACGGTCTGCTGGGCGTGGGGCAGTGCTTCGACATGACGGCGCGCGACCTGACCATCGGCGGACGGGCGGCGCGGCTGTGGGTGGTAAACGGCTACGCGCAGGAGGACATTCTGGAGCGGGTCATCGCCGGGTGGCAATCGCTGCCCCCGCTGGACGAGCTGTCCGACCCTGAGCAGTTCTGCCGCCGGTACGTCTCCGCCTGTGATGCCCAGCCGGTCACAGACCGGCACGACGCCATCATGGGCGTGTTCGCAGGCAAGACGCTGGTGGTCATCGACGGCTTCACCGGCGGGCTGCTGCTGGATGTGAAGCATTTTCCCACCCGCTCCGTGGAGGAGCCGGACACCAGCCGGGTGCTGCGGGGCAGCCACGACGGATTCGTGGAAAACCTGATGCAGAACGCAGCGCTGCTGCGGCGGCGCATCCGCGATCCCCACCTGCGGCTGGAGCGGATCCAACTGCCGGAGCGCTCCGCCACCGATGTGGCGCTGTGCTACATGGAGGGCGAGGCGGATGAGGATCTTCTGCGGGAACTGCGGGAGAAGCTGGCGCACCTTCAGGCCGGCTCCATCGCCATGAGCCAGGAGTCCATCGTGGAGGCCATCGCGCCCCGGCAGTTCTGGAACCCGTTTCCCACCGTCCGGTATACTGAGCGGCCGGACGTGGCCACCGCCTGCATCATGGAGGGCGACGTGGTGATGCTGGTGGACAACTCCCCCGCCGCGCTGCTGCTGCCCACCACGCTGCTGCGGTTCAACGAGGAGATCAACGACTACTACTTTCCGCCCCTGATCGGCACCTATTTGCAGGTCATCCGCACGCTGGTGCTGCTGCTGACCATGTTCATCACGCCCCTGTGGTACCTGCTGGTAAAGAACCCGGACACGCTCCACGAGAGCCTGCACTTCCTGCTGGTGCAGGACGAATACTACGTCCCGCTGATCATCCAGCTGCTGCTGGTGGAGCTGATCATCGACGTGCTGAAGATCGCGTCCCTGAACACGCCGGACGTGCTCAGCAACTCCTTCAGCATGCTGGGCGCGCTGATACTGGGCGATTTCGCGGTGCAGGCACGGTGGCTGGTGCCGGAGGTGCTGGTGTATATGGCGTTCGTGGCGGTGGCCAACTACGCCCAGCACAGCTACGAGATGGGCTACGCCACCAAGCTGTGCCGCATGGCGCTGCTGGTGCTGATCTGGCTGTGGGACTGGTGGGGCTTCGCCGCCGGGGTGGTGCTGACGCTGGTGCTCATCGCCACCACCAAGCCGCTGGTGGGCAAGGGGTATCTCTACCCGCTGATCCCCTTCGACCGGAGAAAGCTGCTGCGGCTGCTGTACCGGCGTCCCATCAACCGGCACAACAGCTGACGGGACGTCGGGGACGCCGTCCCCTACAGGAACTCTTTCCCATCACGCAAAAAAGAACCGCCTGGGGCCGCCTGGCATAAGAAAACATACGCCGCAAAAGGCGCGTTTCGCGCAGCCCCGTCGTTGCGCCGCCTTGACAGAC
>DNFA01000010.1 GCA_003487665.1 Oscillibacter sp. | reverse complement strand
ACGGTGCCGTCGCCGCCCAGACCCCAGAACTTGCACTCGATGGTGCCGGGGGCGGCGGTGTTGGGACAGTTCTCGTCCTCAGGCAGGGACAGGTTGGTCACATCGTCCACGATGCCGATGGTGAACTGGCGCTTCATCTCGTCGCGCTTCAGCTCGCTGTATACGGCGAACACGGAGGCGGGAGGCGTGTCCTTGCTGCCCAGACCGTAGCGGCCGCCGATGACCTTCACATCGTTCCAGCCGGCGTTGGCCAGCGCGGTGACAACGTCCTGATACAGAGGCTCGCCCTGGGAGCCGGGCTCCTTGGTGCGATCCAGCACGGCGATCTTCCGCACGGAGGCGGGCAGCGCCTCGATGAGCTTCTCGGCGGCGAAGGGGCGGAACAGACGCACCTTGACCAGGCCGACCTTCTCACCGTGGGCGTTCAGGTAGTCGATGACCTCCTCGGCCACGTCGCAGATGGAGCCCATGGCGATGATGACGCGGTCGGCCTCGGGATGACCGTAGTAGTTGAACAGCTTATAGTCGGTGCCCAGCTTGGCGTTGATCTTGTCCATGTACTTCTCCACCACGGCGGGCAGAGCGGTGTAGTACTGGTTGCAGGCCTCGCGGTGCTGGAAGAAGATATCGCCGTTCTCGTGGCTGCCGCGCATGTGGGGATGCTCGGGGTTCAGGGCGTGGCGGCGGAACTCGGCCACGGCGTCCATGTCGCACATGTCCTTGAGATCCTCATAATCCCACACGGCGATCTTCTGGATCTCGTGGGAGGTGCGGAAGCCGTCGAAGAAGTTGATAAAGGGAACCTTGCCCTCCAGCGCGGCCAGATGCGCCACGGGGGACAGATCCATGACCTCCTGCACGTTGCCCTCGCACAGCATGGCGAAGCCGGTCTGACGGCAGGCCATCACGTCGGAGTGGTCGCCGAAGATGTTCAGCGCCTGGGTGGACACGGTACGGGCGGAGACGTGGAACACGCAGGGCAGCTGCTCTGCCGCGATCTTGTACATGTTGGGGATCATCAGCAGCAGACCCTGGGACGCGGTGTAGGTGGTGGTCAGCGCACCTGCGCCCAGAGAGCCGTGGACAGCGCCGGCAGCGCCCGCCTCGGACTGCATCTCCACCACCTTGACCTTGGTGCCGAAGATGTTCTTCAGGCCGTTGGCACTCCACTGATCCACGAAGTCCGCCATGGGGCTGGACGGGGTGATGGGGTAGATGGCTGCTACCTCGGAAAACGCATAGCTGACATGCGCCGCGGCGTTATTGCCATCCATGGACTTCATTTTTCTTACCATAATGAGCCTCCTTACATTATATAGTTCCGCTGCCAGATGGGCGCAAACTACCCACCTGTACGGAATGTTAGGCATCGTCATAGTAGCACAAAAAATTGCCGGTGTAAACCTCATTTTCGTGATTTACGTCATTTTAATACTTTTTTAGCACCATGCACAAAAATTCTCACACCGCAGGGGAACGACGTGGGCGGGGTGACAGTGCAGAGGGGCTGCCGCAGCAAAAAACCGCCGCACTTTTTTGGAAAAACGGCTGGTAACGGCGCGAATGTTGTGCTACAATGTAGGGTGCTATAAAATTAGTGTAAAGGGGGCGGTGCCATGGTGGTCACGGTGCGGTCGCTGGGTCTGACGGGCATCACGGGCTATGAGGTGTCGGTGGAGTGCGTTATCTCCGGCGGACTGCCGGCCTTCGACGTGGTGGGTCTGCCGGACGCGGCGGTGAAGGAAGCCCGCGAGCGCGTCCGGGCGGCGGTGAAGAACTGCGGGGAGAAGTTCCCCGTCAGCCGCATCACCGTGAATCTGGCTCCGGCGCGGGTGCGCAAGGAGGGCACGGTGTACGACCTGCCCATCCTGCTGGGCATTCTGGCGGCGGCGGAGGAGATCCGCCCCCTGCCGGAGGATGCGGCCTTTCTGGGCGAGCTGAGTCTCAGCGGCGCCCTGCGCCCGGTGACGGGCGTGCTGCCCATGGCGCTGACCGCCGCCCGGCTGGGCATCCGCCAGCTGTTCGTGCCCGCCCACAACGCGGCGGAGGCGACCCTGGCCGACGGCGTGGAGGTCTACGCCGTGGAGAACGTGGCGCAGCTGCTGGCGCATCTCAGCGGACAGGCGCCCATGACCCCGCAGCCCCGCTGGGAGCCGGGACGGGAGAGCCGTCCCCTGCCGGACTTTGCCGACGTGATGGGGCAGGAGAACGTGAAGCGGGCGCTGGAGATCGCCGCCGCCGGCGGCCACAACATCCTGCTGGTGGGCTCCCCCGGCGCGGGCAAGTCCATGCTGGCGCGGCGGCTGCCCTCCATCCTGCCGGACATGACCCGCGCAGAGTCTTTGCAAACCACGGAGATCTACTCCGTGGCCGGCATGACCGACCCCGCCCACCCGCTGGTGGACACCCGCCCCTTCCGCAGTCCCCACCACACGGCCTCCACCGTCTCCCTGTCCGGCGGCGGCGGTATCCCCCGCCCCGGCGAGATATCCCTGGCGCACAACGGCGTGCTGTTTCTGGACGAGCTGCCGGAGTTCAGCAAGGCGGCGCTGGAGACGCTGCGCCAGCCGCTGGAGGACGGCTTTGTGACCATCACCCGCGCCTCCGGCTCCCTGACGCTGCCCAGCCGCTTCATGCTGGTCTGCGCCATGAACCCCTGCCGCTGCGGGTGGTACGGTCATCCCTCCGGCCGCTGTACCTGCTCGCCCCAACAGGTGGAGCAGTACATGCGCCGCATTTCGGGCCCCCTGCTGGATCGCATCGACATGCACATCGACGTGCCCTCCGTGGAGTATGAGGCCATGCGCCGCAAGGAGCAGCCGGAGTCCTCTGCGGATGTCCGGGCGCGGGTCAACGCCGCCCGTGAGGTGCAGAAAAAGCGCTACGCCGGCACCGATGTCTCCTGCAACGCCTACATGACCCCTGCCATGATCGGTCAGTACTGCGCGCTGGACGCCGCCGGAGAGAAGCTCATGCAGGGTGCCTTCGACCGTCTGGGGCTCACCGGCCGCAGCCACGACCGCATCCTGCGCATGGCGCGCACCATCGCCGATCTGGAGGGCGCGGAGAGTATCGAGGCCGCGCATCTGGCGGAGGCTATACAGTACCGCAGCAGCAACACCCTGAAATGACGGCGGTATTTTTTCCGCCCTGCCTGCGTCATACCCGGTACGCCGTCGATAAACGTCCGTAGGGGACGGCGTCCTCGACGTCCC
>DNFA01000085.1 GCA_003487665.1 Oscillibacter sp. | reverse complement strand
CTGACGGTTCCCTTTCACACTATCCTTCCCTCCGATATGCGTGACCGTGCAGGTTTATCGACAGGCTGGCGGAGCGGCCTTCCGGCCGCCCCGTTTTCGCCTACATGATTTACATGATTCCCGATTTTTCCTTGCTGGCAGCGATGGCCGCGTTCAGCCTCCGCGCCGGGTAATACAGCACCAGTCCCAGCACCGTGAACAGCACGCACATGCCCAGCAGCACCAGCGCGCAGTCGCGGTAGGTGTGGCCGTACATGCCGCCCACCGTCTCCCGGATCATATCCATGCCGTAGTGGAACGGCATGAAGGGATACAGCGTCTGGAATATCTGCGGCAGCACGTGGATGGGATACGAGCCGCCGGAGCCGGCCACCTGAATGACCATGATGATTACCGACAGCGCCATGCCCACATTGTCCAGCGCATACACCAGCGCATAGTTCATGCAGGCGAAGTTCAGCGAGCACAGGCAGCAGGCCAGCACGAACAGCGCCGGCTCCGCCGGCTCCATCCCCACGAAGTACAGGCACCCGAAGGCCGTCACCAGCGCCTGCGCCATAGCCATCAGGAAGAAGGTGATGAACCGTCCGAAATACCGCTGCACCGCCCGGCACCCGGCAAACTCCGGCTGGGTCACGGGCACCTTCAGCATCACCGCCGTCAGCAGGCTGCCCACAAACAGCGCCAGCATCACATAGTACGGCGACATGGCCGCGCCGTAGTCCTTGATCTCGTAGATGATCTCGGTGTTCATCTGCACCGGCGAGGTGAGATAGTCCGCCATGCTGTCGGCGTCGCTGCTCTCCATCAGCTCCGTGAACCGGCGGAACGCATCGCTGCCCGTTATCCGCTGCACATCGTCCTCGATGTCCGTCAGGTACTTCTCCACCGTGCCCGCCAGCGTGATGCCCGCGTCCAGCGTGGGCTGCACCGTGGTCATGGCACTGGCATAGCCGTCCAGTGTACCGGACACGCCGCCCAGACTGCCGGCCACGGCATCCAGCAGTTGCTGGATCGCCCGCAGCGATGCCTGTGCCTGTGCGCCGGCGGCCTGCAAATAATCGTTCACCTGCTGGTTGGTGTTGATGGCCGCAGCACGCAGCTGCTGCCGCACCTGCGCCAGCGTATCCAGCACCGGCTCCAGCGCGCCGCCGGTGCTCACTGTACCGATGGCCTCCTTCAGATCCACCAGTCCGTCGATGACCGCCTGCAGCTGCTGCGCCGTATTCGCGTCGCCGGAGGCCTCCGCCTCGTCCCGCGCCGCCGTCAGCCGCACGATCACCTCGTCCACCCGGGCGATCATGTTGGCCTGTATCGTCTCCTCGATACCGGCCACGCCCGTCTCCCGCAGCATGGCGTCCAGATCGGCCAGCAGCTTGTCGGCGCTGTCCAGCACCGTCAGCAGATCGCTGTTCGTCTCGTTGGCCGATGTCATGCCGGTGCCGATGACCTGCACCGTTCCGCCCACGGCGCCGCCGGCGTCGTCAATGGCGCTCTGCGCATCCCGGATGGTCACGGACGCGGCAGCCAGCAGGCTGTCCGCGCCGTCCATCACGTCCTTCAGGGATACCAGCACCTTCTGTATCTGCGCCGTCTCCTGCCGGGCGGAGGTCAGCTTGTCCATGATGCCGTCCGCCAGATCCTGGCTGTCCAGCCCCATGGCCTTGCACACCGTGCCCACGGTGGTCAGCACCTCCGCCGCCTTGCCCACGACGGTGGTATTGATCTGCTCCTGCACGGCGGTCTTGGCCTTGCTGGTGATCTTGGGCGCGATGGCGTTCTTTTTCTCGTTCTCGTAATACTGTATCTGCGGATGGCGCAGGTCGCCGGTCAGGATACTGACAAAATCACCGGTGAACTCCTCCGGCACCACCAGCGCCGCATAGTACTCCCCGGACTCCACGCCGCTGAGCGCCGTGTCCGCGTCATCCACGAACACCCAGCCCATCTGGTCGTTGCTTTCCAGCCCCTGCAATACCAGCTCTCCGATATTCAGCTCCAGCCCCATGACCTGGTACCCCTGATCCTCGCTGGCCACCGCCACCTTGATGCGGCTGGTGGACGCCACGCCGTAGGGATCCCAGTTGGAAAGGATGTTGAACCACGCATACAGGCACGGCACCAGGCACAGACCCAGCAGTACCACCACCGCCACCACGCTGGCGGTGAGCCGCCGCCAGTCGGCGCGGAAGATATTCCAGATATTTCTCATCTGTCATCCTCCTTCCGGCTCTCCTCCGCGCTGCGCCGCAGGTCGGCGGACAGCCCCTGCAAGGCCTGCGTCAGCTTTTCCAGATCGCCCGCCAGCTTTTCCGGATCATCCAGCATTTTCTGCCACACGGCGGCGCCGCTGCCGGACACAGGCGCGACCTGCTTCTCCGGCTCCGGCGCACTCACGCGCTCCGGCTCCTGCATCCGCTTGGGCACATACGCCGTCTCTGCCGGCTGGCTGTGCATCTCCTGCAAAATATCGTCCACGGTGTACACCACCGGCTCCTCCGGCACGCTTTCCGTCTCCGCCGCCGTCTCCGGCTCCTCCCGCTCCCACGCAGGCGCTTCCTCCCGCTGGCCGCGGTGCCGCAGCGCCGGCAGCCGGGGCATACGGGGCAGCTCCGGCAGCTCCAGCAGTGCACCCATGCTCTCCTGCTCCATCTGCGTGATGTCCTCCAGCTTTTTCTGCAGCTCATAGTCCGCGTACTCCACGGCGATGAGATACGCCGCCACCGCGAACATGGACAGTATCCACAGCATCAGCGTGAATACCTTGTTGCCCTCCGCCAGAAACATCAGCAGCATCAGTCCCAGCGTCACCGCCAGCAGCATCCGCATACCGATCCGGATGCGCCGCCGGTTGTTCTCGTGCAGGGTGCTGACCTCGTCCCGCAGGCGGTCATACAATTCCTGATATTCCCGTTCCTTCGACATACGTTCAGCACCTCCCTTACAGCAATTCCGTCTCTTCCAGCTTCTCCTCCATGAAGCGGTTCAGCCCCATGAACGGCTTGCGCACCAGCAGGCCGATCAGCAGCGCCGCCACCGCAAACAGCATCAAATAGCCGATCTGCTGCCAGTAGTAATTGCCGTACATGCCGCAGATGCACTCCCGCATGGCGTCGATGGCGTAGGGGAAGGGGAAGAAGCGGTAGAATTTCTGATAGATCTCCGGCAGCAGCTCGATGGGGAACGTACCGGAGGAGCCTGCGATCTGCATGACCATGATGACCACCACGATGGCCTTGCCCACGTCGCCGAAGGACAGCGCCAGCGAGTAGATCAGCAGGCTGAAGGTAAAGGCCGTCAGCGCCCCGGTAAGATACATCATCCCCGGATGCAGGCACTGCACCTTTAATATGTACAGGTCGCCGGTGACGATGACCGCCGCCTGTATCTGGCTCATCAGAAAGAAGAACAGATACCGCCCGAAATACAGCTCCGCCAGCCTGGGAGCGATCAATCCGTCCGTCCTGGCGTGTACCTTGATAAGGGACGACAATATCACGCCGCCCACCCAGATAGCCAGCACCGTGTAGAACGGCGTCATGGCCGAGCCGTAGTTCTCAATGGGATAGACCTTGTTGACGCCGGTCTGCACCATCTCCGGGAAATACTGCCCGTACACCGCCGGGTCGCCGCCCAGTATGGTCAGCAGCGTGTCCATGTACTCGTCGGCGCTGAGATCCTGCATGCCGTCAATGGTGTCCGACAGGGACGCCGTCATCCTGTCCGTGGCGGGACGCAGCAGCTCCATGGTGGTGCCCAGCGCCTGCGACGTGTCGGCCATAGCCGCTTTCATAGCCTTGGCATCGCTGCTGAGGGAGGCCACGCCCTCCATGGCGTCGGCCACCTGTCCCGTCACCGATTGCAGCTGCTGGCGCAGCGCCTTGGCCGTCACAGGGATCTTGTCCACCATGGTGCGGATGGACTTCACCAGCGCGTCGCAGTCCGCCAGCAGGTCGCTGGCGGTGGGCTTGTCAGCCAGCGCCTGCAGCTTCGCCGCCAGACGCGTACACTCAGCGGAAATGGCTCGTGCCTGCTCCGCCGCGGCCGGCGCCTCCATCTCGATATCCTCCGCCCACCGATCCAGCGTGGCCGCCGCCTTTTCCAGCTGCGCCGCCGCATCACGCAGCTGCTGCTGTGCCGACGGCAGCTGCGGCGCGTTGGCGATGGCGTTCTCCAGCCCCTCCAGCACGCGCTCCACCCGCGCCAGCGCCGCGTTCACCTGCGTCTGTATCTCCGCCGCCGTCTCGTGGAGCTTGGAGCCGTCCGGCAGGTTCTTGTTGATATTGGCCACGGCCTCCTCCAGCGCCGCCGCATCCTTTTCCGACACGCCGCCGCTGCTGCCGGCCTTTTCGAAGGCGTCCATCATGTTCCCGCAGGCGTTCAGCAGATCCTGCGCCTGATACAGCACGCCCTTCACCGCCGACTCCGGGTCGTCCGCCGTCAGATCCTCCGCCAGCAGATTCCCCTGCTCCATGATGCCGCCGATGACCACCTCCAGATAGTTCTCGCTGATGGAGCGCTTCAGCGTCTCCACCGCCGTATCGGTGATCTTGGTGGCCACAGCGTTCTTCTTGGCGTTCTCGTAGTAGGTGATGGCCGGCTTGCCCGTCCAGTCCGTCAGCATCCGAAACATGTTCCGGCTGAACTCCTTGTCGATGACCACCGCCGCGTAGTAGTCGCCGGACTCCACGCCGCCCTTGGCCTGCTCCTCCGTATCCACGATGACCCAGTTGATGCTGGTGGCCTCCCGCAGGTCGTCCACCACATCCTGCCCCTTGTTTTCATATACGCCGTCCTCGTCGGTATAGCCCTCGTCCAGCGAGGCCACCGCGATGGAGATACCGCCCGTATTGCCGTAGGGATCCCAGTTGGAGTAGATATTCAGCCACGCGTACAGGCTGGGCAGCAGCGCGATGGCGACCACCACCACGCAGGCAAAGAAGCACCTGCTCAGCGTCCGTATATCAGTTTTGAACACCGTCCATATATTTCGCATACATCCTCCTTGTGCGCGGAAGCCGCGCCGCTCGTAAAGATATTGTCAACGCAAACAGAATATCAGTTTACATTATACAGAATCCCGGAGGAATTTGTCTACGCAAAACCGCATTTTTGCGCAAAAAAGAGACGGGAGACCCGTCTCTTTTCCTGCTTTATTCCTTATTATCCGCCACAATGTGATAGTACGCATTTCCCGTCAGCTTATACACCAGTGCGTACAGCGCCGCGAACACCGCGAAGCTCACCGCCGTGGTGCCGACCAGCAGCCCGCGGTTGTCCAGATTGAACAGCATCAGCAGCTTGTGGATAAAGGGGAAGGCGAAGCACAGGTGCAGTCCCGCCATGAGAAGCGGCAGATAGAACACCGTCAGCAGCTGGCTGTTGATGCTGCGCCGGATGTCGCCCTTGGTCATGCCCACCTTCTGCATAATGTCGAAGCGGGACTGATCCTCATAGCCCTCGGACAGCTGCTTGTAATACAGGATCGCCACCGCCGCAAAGATGAACACGATACTCAGCATGATTCCCAGGAAGAACAGGCCGCCGTAGGTGCCGTAAAAATCCGCGCGGTTGCCCGCCTTGGACTCCACGCTGACGCCCACGCCCCAGTCACTGCTGACGCCCGACAGATAGTCGTCCAGCGCATCCTTCAGGTTGGGAGTTGTGCCGTCAATATTCCCCTGCTGGTTCTCAGGCAGGTCGGTGTCGAAGGCGTAGTGCCACACCACCGTGGGATAGCTGCGGTACTTCTCCATGAAATAGTCCTGCAGCGCCGGCACGAACTGCTCAAAGTCCGGCACCACCACCATCAGGGACGGCGTGATATCCGCCGCCGACGGGCCGCCCAGCATGGGGATCTCCCGCTTCATCACGTGGCGGGTCATGCCGCCGTTGATGGACAGCGTGTCACTGTGGAACTCCGTCCGCAGGGTCGCCACATACACCTGCTCGTCACTGAGGGGCAGCGTCTGCCCCGTGGCGGCATTATAGTCCTCCAGCGGCAGGATGTGTATCTGTACGGCACGGGTGCTGTCCGACACACTTGCACCGGAGCTGTCGGTACGGATGTTCCCGCCGTCCACCAGTCCGCTGATACTGATCGTCCGGTATTCCGCCACATTGGACACATTGCCGCCGAAGTTGAAGATGGTGCTCTCCACACCCTGCCGCACCTGTGTCAGCTTCTCGCTGTCCAGCAGATACCTGTCGCCGTACACCTTCACAGACAGGTCGCGGGGATACCGGGCATTCACCGCGTCCTCCTGCCCCACATACAGGCAGGTGGTGGACGAGATCATCACCAGCACCATAGTGGCCAGAATGCACACCGAGGCCAGCCCCGCGCCGTTGCGCTTCATGCGGTAGGTCATAGACGCCACGGACACGAAGTGCTGGGGCCGGTAGTAGTATTTTTTGTTCCTCTGCAAGCCGCGGCACAGCGTCACCGAGCCGCTGATGAACAGCAGATAGGTGGCCAGTATCACCATGATGACCGCCGCGAAGAACCACAGAAACGCCGCCAGCGGCTCCTTGATGGACACCGCCAGCGCGTAAGCGCCGCCCAGCAGCACCACGCCCGCCGCCGTCAGCACCCACTGGGCGCGGGGCGGCTTTTCGCCCACGCTCTCGCTGCGCAGCAGCGCCACGGCACTGACGCCGTGCAGCTGCCGCAGGCTGTTCAGCAGGATCAGCGTGTGGATGACCGCGAACAACGCCGCCGCAGCCAGCAGAGACGATACGGAGACCGTCAGGGTGTATGTCACGGGCACCCGCAAAAGCCGCACCATGCCCAACTCCGCCAGCTTATACAGCACCACGCCCAGAAGCAGTCCCGTACCCGTGGTCAGGCCGTAGGTAATGGCCGTCTCCCACAGCAGGATGCGGGCGATGCTGCCCTTCCCCATGCCCAGCACATTGTACAGGCCGAACTCCCGCTCCCGCCGGCGAATGAGGAACGAATGGGTGTAGAACAGAAAGATCAGCGCAAACACGGCGATGACCACCGTGCCCAGCCGCAGGATTATGGCGCTGCTGCCGCCGCCGGACATGTGCCCCAGCACCGGCGAGCCGGACAGCCCCGTAAGAATGTAGAACATCAGCACCATGCCCGCGGCGCTGAGGCCGTAGGGCAGATACAGGCGCTTGTTTTTCACCATGCCCGTCCACGCAAGGCGGGCGTACAGTCCCCGCTTCATGCCGGCTCACCGCCTGACTGCAGCATGGTCAGCGTGTCGGAGATACGCTGATAGAACCGGGTATCGCTGTCCTCGCCCCGATAGAGCTGGTGGAACACCTGCCCGTCCTTGATGAACAGCACGCGCCCGGCGCGGCTGGCCGCCTTCACCGAGTGGGTCACCATCAGGATGGTCTGTCCCGCCCGGTTGATGTCCGCAAACAGCCGCAGCAGCTCGTCGGTGGAGCCGCTGTCCAGCGCGCCGGTGGGCTCGTCCGCCAGCAGCAGCTTCGGCTCCGTGATGATGGCGCGCGCCACCGCCGCCCGCTGCTTCTGGCCGCCGGACACCTCGTAGGGGTACTTCTTCAGCAGCTCCGTCAGCCCCAGCAGCTTTGCGATGGGCATCAGCCGCGCCCGCATGTCCTCGTAGCCCATGCCCGCCAGCACCAGCGGCAGGTAGATATTGTCCTCCAGTGTGAAGGTATCCAGCAGATTGAACTCCTGAAACACGAAGCCCAGATTCTCCCGGCGGAACAGCGCCGCGTCCTTCTCCCGGATCTTGTGCAGTTCCCGGCCCTCCAGCCGTACCGTGCCCGCCGTAGGCTCATCCAGCGCCGCCAGAATGTTCAAAAGCGTGGTCTTGCCGCTGCCGGACTCGCCCATAATGGCCACATACTCGCCCTGCTCCACAGTGAAGCTCACGCTGCGCAGCGCCTCGACCCGGCTGCCGCCGAACCGCGTGGTATACACTTTCCGCAGCCCGCTTACTTCCAGAATACTCATAGTCACTCGACCTCCTTATCAACAAGGCCATTATAGTGCGCCGCGCCGCGCCAATCCATCGGTTTGCCTTACCAAAAACGAACAACTCTGTCACCTTTCACTCCGGCAGGAAATCGCCGCGTCCCAGTGTCAGATACACCGTGGTGCCCTTTCCGGGCACGGACTCCATGCGGATGCCGTGGCGCAGGTTGCCGCATATTCTCCGGCACAGATACAGCCCGATACCGCTGGAGCGCCTGTCCAGCCGCCCGTTCTGCCCGGTATAGCCCATCTGGAACACCCGTGGCAGATCCTCCGGCGCGATGCCCATGCCCGTATCCGCGATGCACAGCTCGTCCCCCTGCCGGTATATGCGGATAGCGCCCTCCTGCCCCGTGTATTTCAGGGCGTTGCTGAGCAGCTGCTCCACCACGAAGGTCAGCCACTTGCCATCCGTCACCGTCTCCCACTGCACCGGCTCATACTCCAGCCGGATGCGCCGGTCGATAAACTCCCCGGCGAACCGCCGCACGGCGGCGCGCACCACCTCGTCCACGCTGCACGGGCGGATCACATAGTCGCTGCCGCCCTCCTCCAGCCGCAGGTACGTCAGCACCATGTCCACATACTGCTCGACCCGCCCCAGCTCCGCCGTCAGCCGCCGGGCGGCGGGCGTGTCCTCACCCTGTAACGTCAAGCGCATGGCGGCGATGGGCGTCTTGATCTGATGCACCCACGCGGTGTAATAGGCCACCGTCTCGCCCCGGCGCGTCTCCGCCGCACCCAACTGCTGCCGCAGCTCCTGCCGCAGCTGCTCCACCAGTGCAGCGCAGTCCTGCCCCTCCACAGTCTTCATCTCCGGCAGGGGCGCCAGCACCGTCTCCCCGGCCTGCCGCAGCCGCTCCATCTCCTTATGCCGCCGCGCCGCCCGCCGGAAGTCCCATACCACCATACCAGCGCCCGCCAGCGCACACAGCCCCGCCGGGTACGCCACCGCCGCCAGCGGCAGGCCATACAGCGCGAAGGACACGGCAAACAGCCCGGTAAACAGCACAAGCATCAAAACCGTCAGGCGGTGCTGCCTGAGATAGGCTCTCCATAGCTTCATACGCTCACTCCACGACATACCCCACCCCGTGCCGGGTGGCGATAAAGTCCACAAGTCCCGCGCCCGCCAGCTTCCGCCGCAGGCGGTTCACGTTCACCGTCAGCGTGTTCTCGTCCACAAAGCTGTCCGTCTCCCACAGCCGCTGCATGAGCTTCTCCCGGCTGACCACCTTCCCGGCGCTCTCCATCAGGCAGGCCAGGATACGGTACTCGTTCTTGGTCAGTTCCACCGTCTGCCCCTGATACGTCAGCTTCTGGTCGTCGGCGGACAGCTGCGCGCCCCGCCGCTCCCGCAGCACCGCCGGCGCCGACAGGTCGTAGCTGCGCCGCAGCATGGCCTGCACCTTGACCATCAGCACGCCGCCGTCAAAGGGCTTGGCAATGAAGTCGTCCCCGCCGAAGTTCATGGCCATGATGACGTTCATGTTGTCGCTGGCCGAGGACAGGAACAGAATGGGCGCATTGGTCTGCTTCCGCAGCTCCCGGCACCAGTGGTAGCCGTCGAAGCATGGCAGGGCGATATCCAATATAATAAGGTGCGGGACGAAGGCCGCCGCCTCCTCTGTCACCGCCCGCAGATCACGGGCGCACCGTGCCTCCAGTCCCCAGCTCTCCGCCAGGCGGCACACCTCCTGGGCGATGGTGCGGTCGTCCTCCACGATAAATATCCGGTACATACACTCACATCCTTTATGCTCCATTATACCCTCCCGCGCCCCTGCCGCGCAAGCCCTCTCCCCCTTTCAAAATTGTCACATTCCCCTGTCGGAAAATTTTTTCAAAAACAGGATTGACAAATCCGCCGCCCCGTGTTATAACTGTACCAACCTACCGAGTTGGTAGTTGATTATCAGAAACGAGGCGAGCGCATGAAAAGCACCCTCATGCTCCTGACCGGTCGATGTTGACCCTATCCCCCGCTTCCATCCCATCCAACAACATCTGACAATATATTTATAAAGGAGAAATCACCATGTCCAACATTTACACCTCCGCTGACCAGCTGATCGGCCGCACCCCCCTGCTGGAGCTGACCCATATCGAAAAAGCCCACGACCTGAAGGCGAAGATCGTCGCCAAGCTGGAGTACTTCAACCCCGCCGGCAGCGTGAAGGATCGTATCGCCAAGGCCATGATCGACGACGCCGAGGCCAAGGGTCTGCTGAAGGCCGGCAGCGTCATCATCGAGCCTACCTCCGGCAACACCGGCATCGGCCTCGCTTCCGTCGCCGCCGCCCGTGGCTACCGCATCATCATCGTCATGCCGGAGACCATGTCCGTGGAGCGCCGCCAGCTGATGAAGGCCTACGGCGCGGAGCTGGTGCTCACCGAGGGTGCCAAGGGCATGAAGGGCGCCATCGCCAAGGCCGACGAGCTGGCCAAGGAGATCCCCAACAGCTTCGTAGCCGGGCAGTTTGTCAACCCCGCCAACCCCAAGGCGCACTACGAAACCACCGGTCCCGAGATCTGGCAGGACACCGATGGCAAGGTAGACTTCTTCGTGGCCGGCGTAGGCACCGGCGGCACCATCACCGGCGTTGGCAAGTTCCTGAAGGAAAAGAACCCCGCCGTGAAGGTCGTTGCCGTGGAGCCCAAGACCTCTGCCGTGCTGTCCACCGGCGTGGCCGGCTCCCACAAGATCCAGGGCATCGGCGCAGGCTTTGTCCCCGATGTGCTGGACACCAAGATCTACGATGAGATCATCCCCGTGGACAACGACGACGCCTTTGCCGTTGGCAAGGAGATCGGCAACCGCGAGGGCGTTCTGGTGGGCATCTCTTCCGGCGCAGCGCTGTGGGCGGCCATCGAGCTGGCCAAGCGCCCGGAAAACGCCGGCAAGACCATCGTCGTCCTGCTGCCCGACACCGGCGACCGCTATCTCTCCACCCCGCTGTTTGCCGACTGATTCCGCCGTTTTCTTCCTTCTATTTCTCCTCACTTGCAAAAGACCGTGCCCCATAGACGGGTGTCCGTAAAAC
>DNFA01000019.1 GCA_003487665.1 Oscillibacter sp. | reverse complement strand
TAGCTCAGTAGGTAGAGCGCATCCTTGGTAAGGATGAGGTCGGCGGTTCGAATCCGCCCAGCAGCTCCAAAACGGAAACCACCCGGCAGGGTGGTTTTTTGTTTTGGCAAGCTGCGTTGCGGAGTCGAAGTTTATCCCCGTAGGGGGAAATCCGCCCAGCAGCTCCAAAAATTTCCGCCTAAACCGAAAGGTTTGGGCGGATTTTGCTATTCCCGTCCGGCAGGAAAGAGTTGCGGCGGACGGCGTTTTATGCTATATATTAAAGTGCGTCTGCGGATACAGCCTGAAGAAAGCGAGGGCCTTGCCTCTTGAAAGGAACCACCAAGCATCTGCTGCCGACGGTCTTCGTATGTACGGCAATCGCTATAGCCTATGCCTGTCGGATGCTGGCGAAATTTGACATCGGCGGCCCCGCCGTGAACCATATCCGGACGGCGCTCTATCTGCTGCTTTTTACCCTGTGGGGCTTTTCTCTCGACCGGCGCATTATCCAGCGGCAGACGCTGCACTGTCTGCGGCTGACGGCGGCGCTGATGCTGCTGTGGCTCATACTGCGGACGCTGAAATACAGCGTTGTCACCGGCCCGGCGGCGGGGCGATACATATGGTATCTCTACTATCTTCCGATGCTGTTTCTCCCGCTTCTGGGGGTGTATATCGCCCTGTCCATGGGAAAGTCAGAGGACTACCGCCTGAGCCGAGGGACCGGTATGCTGTCGATCATCCCTGCGGCACTGTTTCTGCTGGTGATCACCAACGACCTGCATCAGCAGGTATTTGCCTTCAAAAGCGGCGTCCCCGGCTTGCCGGTTTCCGGCACATATTCCTACCGCCCGCTGTATTTTATCTGCCTTGGCTGGATGGTGGTCTGTATGGCTTTTTCCCTTGTCTGCCTGTTCCGGAAGAGCCGTATCCCAAGTGGTGAGGGGAAGCGGATAACGCCGTTTGTGCTGGGCTGTGCGATGCTCCTGTACGGTATTCTCTATCTGTCGGGTATTCCGGCTGTTCGGTGGTGGTTCGGCGATATGAACGTGATGTTCTGCCTGCTGTATGCCGCCATCTATGAAAGCTGTATCCGCTGCCGTATGATACCGTCCAATACGGGATATGTGGAACTGTTTGAGGCCTCAACGCTGGCGGCCTGTATTGCGGATCGCAGCGGTCGGATCGTCCTGCGCTCCCGTGCCGCAGGTAAGGATATGACCTGCCCGCAGGAGGGGCAGCGGATCGTTCGACCCGATGGCATGCGTATTTCCTCGGCGCCCATCAGCGGCGGCTACGCCGTTTGGCAGGACAATGTGCGCCAGCTGGCGGAGCTGCGTACCCGGCTGAATGCGAACAAGGAGGAAATGGAGCGCAACAAGAAGAAGCTGAAGGACGCCTATCTTGTTCAGAAAAGTCTGCATGAGCTGACTGAAAAGAACCGCATATACAATGAACTGGAGGCAAAGCACAGCAGGCAGACAGCCCAGATGCGGCAAATGCTTGCCCGATGTGAGAGCGCCGGCCCCGCCGAAAGGCGAAGCCTGCTGAAGAAGGTGCTGCTGCTGGGCACCTACATCAAGCGCAGCGCCAATTTGTACTTCCTCAGCAGCGAGTACCAATGGCTGCCGCAGCAGGAGCTGCGGCTGACGGTCGACGAAGCCGTGCGAGCCTTGACCGCCTGCGGCACGGAGTGCGGCGTGATCTATCGCACAACGGAACCGATGCGCGCCTCTGAGGTCGTGCGTCTGTTCGATCTGCTGGAAATCGTCGCGGAGACCACGGTAGACGATCTGCGCTCACTGTTTATCTCCGTTTCCGACAGCGCGATGGATCTGTCGGTGGAGTGCGCCGCCGATCTGTCGGCGATCGCCTCCCCGGAGGTGACGGTGCGGCAGGAGGACGGCCTGTGGCTGATCCGCACAGGGATAAGGGGGCGGGAGGATGCATAAGCTGAGACGCTTCGGGTTTAACGCCATCAAGGAGAGCTTTGACCGGCTGCCCACCGCCGTATGCTTTTTTGACCGCTCGGGCGGCATCGTGCTGTGCAACCGGCAGATGTATCGGCTGAGCCAGTATCTGCTGAACAGCGATATACAGTATCTGGAGGAGCTTCAAAAGGCGCTGGCCTCTCCGCCAAAGGGCATAACGCCCATTGCCAGCGCGGAGAATACCTACCGCTTTCCGGACGGGCTGGTATGGAAATTTGAGAAGGCGGCCGTGACCGACCGATATGGGGAGACGTATATACAGCTGACCGCCGCAGATGTTACGGCGCTGCACCGGGCGCTGGAGCAGCTGGCCGAGGATAACCGAAGGCTTGAACAGGACGCGGAAAAGCTGCGGCGTCTCTCGGAAAACGTGGCGGCGGTGGCGCGGGAGAGGGAACAGCTTGCCGCCAAATCCGCCATGCACGATAGCCTTGCCGCCTGTATTACCGTCACGAAGCAATATCTGGCCGGAGACCTTGGCGGCATCAACGCAGACGTTGTGCTGCGGGAATGGGAAAAAAGCATTGTCTTTCGTGACGCAGAACGCTTGCCGACAAGGGAGGCGCTGTATGAAAGCGCGGATAGCAGCGGCGTGGCCATCAGAATAAGAGGTGCAGAGCCGGCGGGAGGCGCGGCGGATCTGATGTATGCCGCCATGCAGGTCTGCCTGAGCAACGCCATACAGTACGCGCAGGCAACCGAACTGATCGCCAACATCTGGGAGGACGGCGACAGATATACCGTCCTGATCCGAAATAACGGAAAGCCGCCGGAAAAGGCCATCACAGAGGGCGGTGGGCTGTCCAATCTGCGCCGCAGGATCGAAAGGATCGGCGGGACCATGACGGTGCAGAGTCTGCCGGAGTTCGCGCTGGTGATAGGAATACCAAATCGGGAGAATTTGGAGGAGGGGAACGAATGGCTGTCAGAGACATATTGATCGTTGAGGATCAGGCGCTTGCCAGAATGTATCTATGCTCCTGCGTGGAAAAATGCACAGACTGCCGGGTGGCGGGCACGCTGAATCGTGCTGATGCGGCGCTCCGGCGGTGCGGCGACAGTCATATCGACCTGATTTTAATGGATATCTGCACCGAAAACGACTCGGACGGCTTAACCGCCGCTGAGGAGATCAAGAAGATCTATCCCCGGATCAAAATTGTGATGGTGACCTCCATGCTGGAGGGGCGGTTTCTGGCGCGGGCAAGAAAAATCGGCGCCGACAGCTTCTGGTATAAGGATTCCCCTTCCGGCGATCTTGTTAGCGTGATCGAGGGGACGCTTTCCGGAAAGAGCTATTGGCCGGACAGCACGCCGGCAGTGCAGCTGGGGAACACCCTTTCCTGCGGCCTGTCCGATCAGGAACTGGAGACGCTGCGCCTGCTCTGTGAGGGGCAGACCAACGCCGAGATCGCTGCGGGGATGAACGTGGCGGAATCCACAGTGCGTACCTATATCAACCGGATGCTGGAGAAAACCGGATACCCCAACCGCAACCGGCTGATGGTTGCCGCTGTCAGCAAGCGGCTGGTGGTGCCGGGGAGCCTGTTCGGCACGGCAGAAGAAAACTGAACGGGAATACGTGTATTCACAGCATTATCCGCAATCAGCGGCCCTGTCTGTCCTCACTTTTGTGGACAGACAGGGCCGCTTTTCCGTGCTACAATAGCGGCATAGAATGGAACGCGGTAAACCCGTCGGATATACAGGAAAGGGAAGAGGGATGGCTCAATGCGTAAAATTGTGATCGATATGCAGAATTATCTGTTTGCCGACGCTGTGGCGACCGCTTTCAAAAGCTCTGACTACGATATCGAGGTGATCCGTGCAGAGTCCCCAAGGGACACCGTGGAGCTGTGCCAGATATACGAGCCCTTTGTGCTTGTGATGGAGGTGACAGGGTATGCCCCGTGGAAGCTCGGCGAAAGACTGAGACTGCGCGACGAGGTAAAGGCGCTGTGCGCCCAGTATACCTTTGTTCGGAATATCCCGCAGGAGCGGGTGGTGGGCGACAGCGGAAGCCTGTTCTGCGTGGTGCCCCGTGACCCCAACGCCACCGTGGCGGTGAGCCGCGCCCGGTGGAACGAGGCGAAGGGCGGCTACGAGACCCTTGAGGTGCTCTACCGCAGCGAGAGCGGCGACCCGATCCTGCTGTTCGTCTCCAACGATCTGGGGACTGTCCCTACCGATACCACGGAGCTGCTCTTGACCGACAGCCACCCCGATACCCTGAGCTGGTATCCCATTCCCGGAATCGTGGCGCTGCCCTACGACTCCGAGAACGAACGGAGGCTGGCCTACGACTTCACCTTTTACTCGCAGGAGGGGAACGACGGCTTCGGCAGCGAAATCGGCTGGACGTGTCCCTCCGGTTCCCAGCTGACGCAGGAGATATGGGCGTGGGATGGTCATACGGATAAGCCCGCTCTGGCCACTCTGGAGCTGCACGCCAACAGCAGTCAGGAGGACTATTGGGGCTCGGCCACCTTTACATGGTGGTACGAAAGCGACTTCGTCACACCGGAGGAGGTCTATACAGGCGACTGGGGGCTGACCGCCAACGGGGAATACTCCGGCGTGATAATGCTGGATCTGACCCGCACCGGCGGCAAGAGATACGCGCCCGGCGAGACGGAACGGATCATCCACGACGGCTTCATCGTGCAGGTTCCCATGGCCTTCGAGGACTACACCTATCTGTCCGTTGACAAGGGACAGCACGGCTCCTATCTGCCCATTCAGTTGGAGCCGGACACGGTGATCTACTTCTATCCCCAGTGAACGGAGTAAGCGTGTGTGAACACGGAAAGAAGACAACGCCATGCGTAAATGCTGGAAAGGGCTGGCGGTGATCCTTGGGATCGCGCTGGTGGCAAGCTTGATCATCAAGCGCAAGAACGGCTGATTGACCGATACGCGGTTCGTCTGAGATCAATTTGCAAACACCTCATCTAAAATAGCCATAAGGCGGCGGACATTACCTGTCCGCCGCCTTATGGCGCGTATTCCTCCTTGCGGGGAAACCTTCGTTTGTCAGCCTATATCGGCGGCGAGTGCCTTGTCGATTTGGGCTTGCAGTGCCTCCGCCTGCTTCTTTTCCGTAATAGCGCCCACGATGGGGTCGCCCACGATGTTGCCGTTTCTGTCAACCACATAGGTGGTGGGATAGGCAAAGATATTGGTGGTGAACTTTCCCGCCTCACCGTTGGAATCGAAATACACATTCTGATAGGTCGCGCCCTTCTTGGCCAGCACATCCTTTGCCTCAGAGATGGCCGTCTCGTCGCCGTCCAGCGTGAAGGTGTTGACGCCGATGAGGGCGCCGCCCTTCTCCGCAAGTTCCTTGTTCAGCGCGTCCAGCTCACCAAGCTCACCCACGCAGGGGTTGCAGGTGGTGAACCAGAAATTCACCACGGTGACGGCGTTTTTGGCGAACAGCTCGCTGCTCTTCACCGTGTTACCGTCCAGATCCTTGCCCTCAAAGGCGGGAAACTTCTGCATACTGCCATCGTCAGGCGGCGTGGTCTTATCGCTGCCCGCCGGTACGCTCATGCTGCCATCCTCTGCGGGCGTCTCGGATAAGCTGGGGAATTTTTCCTCCAATGCGGCCAGCCGATCCTCGATATTTTTGATTTCCGTGGCTTTTTCCTTCAGCAGCTCGTACTCCTCGTCGGTGAACTGCTCCTTGGCGGCTTCAATGGTGCTCAGCAGAAATTCGCCGTAGTTTTTGCCGTCCTCCATCATGCCCATGCCCTTGTCGGCGGACAGAAAGACCTTCTCCCACAGCTCGGTGTTCTCTGCCTGGATGGCGTTCTCCTGTGCCACAAGCTGATCGTACAGAGTTTTTGCCTCCTCGAGGGTCTGGGGTTCGCCGTCGCCGCCCCCGTTCTCCGCGGGCTTCGTGCCGCAGGCGGCCAGAGACAGCACCAGCACAGCGGCCAGCAGCAGTGTGATGATTTTCTTTGCGTTCATTTTGTTTCCTCCGTTTTTAATTTATCTACAGGTTCTACAGGTTCTTTTTTGCCGTCTCCAAAGCCGTAGCGGAAGCTGACGGCGCTGGTAGGACAGGCGCGGACGCACATCCCGCAACGGATGCACTCGGTATGGTTGGGCGTTTTCGTCACGTCCACGTCCATCTTGCAGGCCTTGGCGCATTTCCCGCAGGAGACGCATTTATTCTTATCCACCTTCATCTGGAAGAGGGACACCCGGTTGAACAGCGCGTAGAACGCGCCCAGCGGGCAGAGCCACTTGCAGAAGGGTCGGTAAAATACGATACTCAGCGCAATCACCGACAGCAGGATGCTGAATTTCCATGTAAACAGCTTGCCCAGTGCCGCCCGGATGCCGGAATTGGCAAGGGACAGCGGAATGGCGCCCTCCAGCACGCCCTGGGGACAGAGGTACTTGCAGAAGAAGGGGTCGCCCATGCCCACGTCGTTCACAAGGAATGCCGGCAGCAAAAAGACCATCACCAGCAGAACGGCGTACTTCAGGTATGTCAGCGGCTTCAGCTTCTTTGTGGAGAGCTTCTTCGTGGGGATCTTATGAAGCAGCTCCTGAAACCAGCCGAAGGGACACAGGAAGCCGCAGATAAAGCGCCCCAGCAGTACGCCAAGCAGAATGAGGAAGCCTGTGATATAATAGGAGAAGCTGAACTTGGACGAGCCTACCACCGCCTGAAACGCCCCGA
>DNFA01000049.1:77274-97101 GCA_003487665.1 Oscillibacter sp. | reverse complement strand
TGTGTCAGGCGGCCTTTAGGCGTTCTTTTTTTCTTATTTCGCCAGGCGGCGGGTGGTGCCGAAGTACCACGCGCCCAGCCCGTCGCTGACCGCGCCGATGACGTTCTCCGCCATCTGGTACGGCTGCTGCCGCCCGTAGAGGGGCACCACATTGGCGCCGTCCAGCAGCAGACCCTCCGCATCCTTCAGATAGGCGTCCCGCGCCTCGTCGGAGGTGCTGGCGGCCGCCACGCGCATGAGGATGTCATAGGCGTTCATGCCGATCTGCGCGTAGTTGCAGCTGTTGCCGCTGCGCCACATGTCCAGATACGCCGCCGCATCGTTGTACAGCGCGGTGATCTCCGTCAGCGCCAGCGTGAACTCGCCCCCGTGCAGCAGCTGGTCAAATTCCTCCTCGTCGGCGCTTTGCAGCGTCACGTCGATGCCCAGCGTGTCACGCCACACCTGCTGCAGCTGCCGCGCCAGCGTGGTCTGCGCCGGTGTGCTGCGGTGCAGCAGCGTCACCGTGCCCAGAGAGGCAATGACCTCCGGCCGGGTGAAGCCCGCCTCCCGCAGCAGCGTAACGGCCTGCTGGCAGCGCTGCTGGTAGGTGTCCGGGTCGTTGTCGATGACCGCACCGTTGACCTGACGGAAGTCGCCGCCCTCGGCGGTGCGGATGCCGTGGGGCACCAGCCCCTCCGCCGGGATGAGCGTTGGATCCGCCATGGACTTGACCACCGCCGCGCGGTCGATGGCCAGGCTCATGGCCTGCCGCAGGCCATCCCGCTCCATGTTGGTGGCCATCTGGTTAATGAGCAGCACGCCCACCGTGGGGTCGCCGCCGGTCTGTCCGCCCTCGCCGGCGGCTCCGATGACCACGTCCACGCTGCCGGCGGCCTTGGCCGCCTCCGCCGTGCTGCGGAACAGGATCTCAATGCGGTCGGGCAGCGTCCGCCGGGCGTCGTAGTGGTCGGTCTGCTTCACCAGCGTCAGGATCTGGCTGTCGTTCCAGTCACCGGCGCGGCGGAAGGGCCCGTTGCCCACGAACCAGGTACGGCTGCCCGCCCAGTCTTCGCCGCTCTCCACCGCGGCGCGCTGCACCGGCATGGTGGCTGGGGCGGTACACACGCTCTCCAGAAAATAGGGGCAGGCGGCGCTGAGCGTCACCACAAACGTCCGCTTGTCCTCCGCCGCCACGCCCAGCGCCTCGCTGTCGCCGGCAGCGGCGTCCTCGTAGCCCTGCACCATGGACAGGATGGACGCGTTGGGGCTGGCCGTCTCCGGCGACACCAGCCGCCGCCACGCGTAGACGAAGTCCTCCGCCGTCACCGCGCTGCCGTCCGACCACCTGGCGTCGCTGCGCAGGTGGAAGGTGTAGGTCTGGGTGCCGTCCTCGTTGTCCTGCTGCTGGCAGGACTGGGCGGCGGCGGACACCGCGCCCTCGTCGGTGAGACGGTACAGATTGTCGAACAGGTGCAGCACCGCCGTGCGCTCCGCCGGGGTCGTGGCCAGCGCCGGATCCACCGTGGTCACGCCGCCGGTCATGACCACCGACACCTTGACCTCGTCGTTGGGATCCCCACCGCAGCCCGCCAGCAGCGATGCCGCCATGCAAAGGGTCAGCAGCAGCGCCGCCGCCCGTCTCCAATGTCTCATGCGAATTTCCTCCGGGAACAGATTTTCCTCCATTATATACGGTTTCGGTCAAAAAGTAAAGCCGCCCGGATGGGCGGCTCTTCTTTTGCGGGAAATGGGGGTCTATTCCGGTGTAAGGGCGGACAGAGTCGTCCGCCCCTACGAAAGCTCTTCTGCGCCTTACTCCTCGATCAGCAGCTGGGCGATCTGCACGGCGTTGGTGGCGGCACCCTTGCGCACCTGGTCGCCGCAGCACCAGATATTCAGGCCGTTGTCGCTGGTCAGGTCGTCGCGGATACGTCCCACGAACACCAGATCCTGGTCGCTGGTCTCCAGCGGCATGGGATAGCGCTTGTTGGCCAGATCGTCCACCAGCTTGCAGCCGGGGGCGGCGGCGATCAGCTCACGGGCGCGCTCCACGCTGATCTTCTCCTTGGTGCGCACCACGATGCTGACGCTGTGGCTGCGTACCACAGGTACGCGCACGCAGGTGCAGCTGACCTTCAGCTCCGGCAGGTGCATGATCTTGCGTCCCTCGTTCTGCATCTTCATCTCCTCGGAGGTGTAGCCCTCGAAGGCCTCGCCGCCGATCTGGGGGATGACGTTGTAGGCGATCTGGTACTGGAATACCTTGGGCTGGACGCTCTTGCCCTCCCGCAGCAGCTCCACCTCGTCCATCAGCTCAATGGGGCCGCCGGCGCCGGCGCCGGACACCGCCTGATAGCTGCTGGCCACGATGCTCTCGATGGGACTGTCGTGGTTCAGGGCGTTGATGGCCACCAGCGAGACGATGGTGGTGCAGTTGGGGTTGGAGATGATGCCCTTGTGCTTCTTCACGTCCTGGGGGTTGATCTCCGGGACGATCAGGGGCACATCGGGATCCATGCGGAAGGCGCTGGAGTTGTCCACGAACACCGCGCCCGCCTTGACGATGGCCGGGGCAAACCGCTTGGCGATGTCGTTCTCCGCCGCGCCCAGCACGATGTCCATGCCCTCAAAGGCCGCGTCACAGGCCACCTCCACGGGGATATCGTGTCCCTTCCAGTGGACGGCCTGCCCCACAGAGCGCTGGGAGGCCAGCAGGTGCAGCTCGCTGATGGGGAAGTCCCGCTCAGCCAGCACCTTCATCATTTCGCGGCCTACCGCGCCGGTAGCGCCCAGAATAGCAACTTTATACTGTTTCATAGTGATTACTCCTTTATTTATTCTTTTTTGTCTCCGACGGCCTGCCCAAAACCGGCGGTTTGAGTCTCCTTAGCGCAACGAAGTATGAGCGCAGGAGACGCGCTTTACTTCACAAAGCTGTTGTAGAGAACGCGTATGGCCTTTTCAAAGTCGGTGCTGTCCACGCCCACGATGATGTTCAGCTCCTCGGGGCCCTGGGTGATCATGCGGATGTTGATGCCGTTTTCGCCCAGCTTGCCGAAGATCTTGCCGGAGGAGCCGGGCTGGAAGGCCATCTTCCGGCCGACCGCCGCCACCACCGCCATGCCGTCGGTGACGTGCAGGCCGTCGGGCTTGATCTCCTTTTCCATGTCGCCCAGCGCCTGATAGAGATACGGCGCGGCCTTGGCCGTCTCCACTACCAGCGACACGGAGTCGATGCCGGAGGGGATATACTCCACGTTGATGTGGTAGCGCTCCAATATCTCCAGAATGCGGCGGATGGCGCCCAGCTCCGAGGACATGCCGTTCTTGGTCAGGGTGATGACGGAGAAGCCCTTCTTCCCGGCGATACCGGTGATCATGCTGCCGCTGAGCTTTTCCGCCTCGGTGTCGTCAAACGTCTCGCGTATCATGGTGCCGGGGTGCTCCGGCTGGTTGGTGTTGCGGATGTTCAGGGGGATGTTCTTCTCCCGCACCGGGGAGACGGTGCCCTCGTGGAGCACCTGCGCGCCGATGTAGCTCAGCTCGCGCAGCTCCGCGTAGGTGATGCGCTCGATGGGGCGCGGGTCGGGCACGATCTTGGGATCGGCCATCAGGAAGCCGGACACGTCCGTCCAGTTCTCATACACGTCGGCGTCCAGCGCCGCCGCCGCCAGCGCGCCGGTGATGTCGCTGCCGCCGCGGGAGAAGGTGTGGATGCTGCCGTCGGGCAGCACGCCGTAGAAGCCGGGGATGACCACCCGGCGGCCGGAGGCCGCCCGCTGCAGCGCCTGATAGCTGACCTCCTGATCCACGGTGCCGTCCATGCGGAAGTGCAGCCACATGGTGCTGTCCAGAAAATCAAAGCCCAGATAGTCCGCCATGAGCCGCGCCGCGAAATACTCGCCCCGGCTCACCAGCTCGTCGGCGGAGATGCCCTTGTCCATCTTCTGGCGCAGGGCGTCGAACTCCTGCTCCAGCGGGGTGGACAGTCCCAGCTCGTCCCGGATCTCCAGATAGCGGCTACGCACCATGTCGAACACCGCGTCGCAGCTGACGCCGTATTGCAGGTGGGCGTGGCACAGGTACAGCAGGTCGGTGATCTTGTGGTCGTTCTTGAACCGCTTGCCGGCGGCGCTGACCACCACCACCCGGCGGCTGGGGTCGGACTCCACAATGGAGCGCACCTTGCTGAGCTGCTGGGCGTCCGCCATGGACGAACCGCCGAATTTCAACACTTTTAACATGATATTCGCCTCTTTCGCTGTGGTTATTTGGTGCAAGGGAATTCTCGCGGTGACAAAAAAATATTTTTTGTTCACGAGAGAAAAACACTTGCTTTTTTGATGGAGACAGTGTATCATAGCCCTATCAGAAATGCAAGACCCAATTTCAAAAGTTTTTTCGGAGGCTTTTTATGATCTATCACAGCACACGAAACGAACGGCTCACCGCGTCCTCCACCCACGCGGTATTGCAGGGCATCGCCCCGGACGGCGGCCTGTACATCTGTGATCCGGCGGCGCTGCACTTCGACTGGCGCGCCGCGCTGGAAAAGGACACGCTGTCCATGGCGGCGGACATCCTCCACGCGCTGCTGCCGGACTTTGAAAATATGGAGCAGCTGGTGCGCGACAGCTACGCCGGCAAGTTCCCCACCTCTGACCTGACGCCCCTGACACCGGTGGCGGATAAATATGTATTGGAGCTGTACCACGGCCCCACCAGCGCCTTCAAGGACGTGGCGCTGAGCGTGCTGCCCCGGCTCATCGTGGCGGCGGCCAAGGCCGAGGGCATGAAGGGCGACGTGGTGATCCTCACCGCCACCTCCGGCGACACCGGCAAGGCGGCCATGGAGGGTTTCCACGACGTGCCCGGCACCCGCATCACCGTATTCTATCCCCACGGCGGCGTGTCGGCGGTGCAGCAGGCGCAGATGGCCACCCAGGAGGGCAATAACGTCCGGGTCTGCGCCGTGCGGGGCAACTTTGACGACGCCCAGACCGGCGTGAAGAACATCTTCGCCGCCTGCAAGGACAGGGATCTCCACGGCGCCATGCTGTCCTCCGCCAACTCCATCAACATCGGCCGTCTGGCGCCGCAGGTGGTGTATTACTTCCGGGCCTACGGCGATCTGGTGAAGGCCGGGCGCATCAGAATGGGCGACGTGGTGGACTACACCGTGCCCACCGGCAACTTCGGCGACATTCTGGCCGGGTATTTCGCCAAAGAGATGGGGCTGCCCGTGGGTCGGCTCATCTGCGCCAGCAACGCCAATGATGTGCTGACGGAGTTCCTGACCACCGGCCGCTACGACAAGCGCCGCCCCTTCTACAAGACCACCTCCCCCTCCATGGACATTCTGGTGTCCAGCAATCTGGAGCGGCTGCTGTATCTGGTCAGCGGCGACGCCGGGTATGTGGCGCAGCTGATGGCACAGCTGAACGAACAGGGCTGGTATCAGGTCAGCGGGGACATCCTCGCCCGGCTGCAGGCGGTGTTCGGCTGCGGCTGCTGCAACGACGCGGGCGCGGCGGAGGTCATCGGCCGCCTGTGGCGGGAGCAGAAGTACCTGTGCGACCCCCACACCGCCGTGGCGTGGTCGGTGGCGGAGAGCCACACCCGCGGGGAAGCGCCCATGGTGGTGCTGTCCACCGCGTCGCCCTACAAGTTCCCCGCCGCCGTGCTGGGCGCTCTGGGCGAAAAGACCGGCAGCGACGAGTTCGCCATGATGGAGCAGCTCCACGCCCTGACCGGCACGGACATCCCCGCCAACCTGCGGGGTCTGGAGGGGCGTCCCGTGCGGCACAGGGACGTGATCGACACCGGCGACATGCTGAACTACGTGCTCAGCGACGTGCTGAAATAAGAGAAAGGATACAACGCTATGAACATTGTTTGTCTGGATATGGAGGGCGTTCTCGTCCCGGAGATATGGATCGCCTTTGCCGAGGAGAGCGGCATCCCTGAGCTGCGCCGCACCACCCGCGACGAGCCGGATTACGACAAGCTCATGCGCTGGCGCATCGACCTGCTGCGGCAGCGGGGGCTGAAGCTCAGCGCCATTCAGGAGACGATCTCCCGCATCGACCCGCTGCCCGGCGCCAAGGCGTTTCTGGACGAGCTGCGCAAGGACACGCAGGTGGTGATCCTCAGCGATACCTTTGACCAGTTCGCCATGCCGCTGATGGCCAAGCTGGGCTACCCCACCCTGCTGTGCAACACGCTGGCTGTGGACGAGGAGGGCTATATCACCCGGCACATCATGCGCTGCGAGCACTCGAAGCTGACCACGGTGAAGGCGCTGCAGTCCATCGGCTACGACACCATCGCCAGCGGCGACAGCTACAACGATCTGGAGATGATCCTGCACAGCAAGGCGGGCTTCCTGTTCCGGGGGCCGGACAAGATCAAGGAGGACTATCCCGACCTGCCCGCCTTCGAGGAGTACGACCAGCTGCTGGCCGGCATCAGAAGCGCCCTTTGAATAACGCGCCGATAACGAAAAAGAACCGCCTGCGGCGGTTCTTTTTCGTTTGTGAGGGGTATGGAATTTGGATATCAGCCCATCTGCACGCGGTTCTCGCGGCTCCAGCTGGTGATGTCCAGATTGGGATAGCGGCGGCGCAGCTCGTCCAGCTTGCCCTCGGTATCGCCCAGAGCGAGAATGCTGTTGACAGCGGCCAGGTCAGCGGCGGGCATGGAATCGGGACGCTCGGCGCCGCAGTCGGCGCAGCGATAGAGCTTGGTGCCCTCGGAATAGGTCACGGCGGTGCTGCCGCAGGCAGCGCAGCGGGTCATCTTAGAAACAATAGCCATAATTTTTTACCTCCATATTCTTGTTTTGTTTTGTTGTCCTTATATTACCACAAAGTTCGCAAGTTGTAAAACGCATAATTGTATTTGCAAATATGAAGAAAAGTATTATAATAAGCACACAAAGGAGGCGATCCTATGAGCGTGAACAAGTACCAGATGTTCCTGAAAACGGTGGAGTGCGGCAGCTTCTCCAAGGCGGCGGAGGAAATGAACTTCACCCAGTCGGCGGTGAGCCACGCGGTGCAGGCGCTGGAAAACGAGCTGGGCGTGACGCTGCTGAGCCGGAACCGGGGCGGCGTGGTGCTGACGGCGGACGGCCGCCTGCTGCTGCCGCGGATTGAGAAGCTGTGCGCCGCCCACCACGAGCTGATGCGCTCCGCCGCGGAGCTGAAGGGCATGGACGCCGGCTATGTGCGGGTGGCCACGTTCTCCAGCGTGTCGGCGCAGTGGCTGCCGTCCATACTGAAGAGCTTCGGCGAGCGGTATCCCAACATCGAATTTGAGGTGCTCACCGGCGATTACTACGGGCAGAGCGAGGACTGGATATTGCAGGGCAAGGTGGACTGCGGCTTTCTGCGTCTGCCATCGGTGAAGCGTTTGCAGACCTATCCCCTGCACCGGGACGAGCTGCAGGTGATCCTGCCGTGCAATCACCCGCTGGCGGGCAGCGCCCCCTTCCCTGCCGCGGCGCTGGCCACGGAGCCGTTTATCCGGCTGGAGGAAGGACAGGACTACGAGATCACGGCGGCACTGGACAAAATGGGCATCCGCCCCAACATCAAGTACACCGTCCGGGAGGATCGCACCATGCTGGCCATGGTGTCCAAGGGACTGGGCATCAGCCTGCTGCCGGAGCTGATGGTGCGGCACAGCCCCTATCCCGTGACCGCCTGCCACGCGCCGGAGCGGTTTTACCGCAGCATCGGCATCGGCGTGAAGGACAAGAAGGCAATGTCCGCCGCCACGCGGCGGTTCGTGGACTATGTGCGGCAGTGGGTGGCTGAAAACGGGGATAAGTAAGGGCTGCTTCGCGTCAGCGAAAGCAGGGACAACGCCGGCACAACGGCGGCCGGGACATTTTGCGTGCAAAGAGGCGGAGCTTTTGCAGCTCCGCCTCTTTGCGTATATACCAATTATGAGGAAACAAATTACTGATTCAGATATTCCAGCGCGATGGCGGTCAGGCCGGTGACGCCGGGCTTGATGACCTCCTCGTTGAAAACGATCTTGCCGTTGTGCAGGGACACCAGCTCGTCGCCGCGGCCGGCATCGATCATCATAAAGGCCGAGGGGGTGCCTGTGAGCTTGCCGAAGAAGCTGAAATCCTCGCTGCCGGAGAAGGGCTTTTCGATGTACTCCGCCTTGCCGCCGGCACCGTTGACAGCCTTGTCCACCAGCTCGATCATGGCGGGGTCGTTGTACTGGAGGGCATAGCCCTCCTCCAGCTCCACCTCGATGTTGCAGTCGAAGGCGATGCCGATGCCCTTGCAGATGCGCTGCACCTCCGCAATGGCGGTGTCGCGTCCGGTGTCGCTGAAGCTGCGCAGCACCGCCACCATGCGGGCTTCACCGGCGGTGATGTTCACGGCGTCGCCGCCGGACATGGTTCCCACGGTGAGAACGGCGGTGTCCATGGGGTCGATGCGGCGGGATACCACCGTTTGCAGCACCGTGATGAGGTATCCGGCGCAGGCGATGGCGTCGCGGGCGGTGTGGGGCGCGGCGCCGTGGCCGCTCTTGCCGTGGACGGCAATGTGGAACAGATCCACCGCGCTGGTGAAGTAGCCCTTATAGAGCTGCATGCGTCCCACGGAGTCGTTCTCGGAGGGGCAGACGTGCTGACCGAAGATGGCGTCCACATGGGGGGACTCCATAACGCCCGCCGCCACCAGCGCCCGTGCGCCGCCGGGCATCAGATCCTCGCTGGGCTCGAAAATCAGCTTGACGGTGCCGGCGAACTGATCGCGCATGTGGCACAGCGTCCTGGCCGCGCCCAGCAGCATGGTGGTGTGGAGATCGTGGCCGCAGGCGTGCATGACGCCCTCGTTCACGCTGGCGAAGGACAGCCCCGTCTCCTCGTGGACGGGCAGGGCGTCGATGTCGGCGCGGAGCGCTACGCACTTGCCCGCGCCCTTTTTACCGTGGATCAGCGCCACCACTGCGGTGGGCAGGGGCTGCTGGATCTCGTCCACGCCCATCTTCTCCAGCTCGGAGCGGATGAGGGCGGCGGTGCGCGTCTCGCGCATGCCAGTCTCCGGGTGGGCGTGGATATCGCGGCGGATGGCCACCAGCTCATCGAAAATACCATCGACAAAGGTACGAATATCAGACATTTGAAGGAACTCCTTTCAGAAGTGCCGGCTTACAGCCAGGCGCTCATAACGCCGGCCACCAGCACAGAGGTGATGGACACGGTGACCATACCGGCCACCAGCATCTTGGGCATGATCTCCGCATTGATAGCGGCCTTTTCCTCCGCGTTGGCGCCGGTGGACTCGGACACCTCGTTGGAGATGATGACGGTTCCGGGGAAGCCGAACAGGCAGGAGCTGCCGATGGCCACGGACATCTGCCAGCTGTAGCCGAAGATCTTACCCACAAGGATGGAAACCACGGAGAAGGCAATGGTGCCGATGACCACGCAGACCAGCAGGGGCACCACCATGCTGCCCACCATCTCAGGGGTGGCGGAGGCCAGGTTGGTGAAGATGGACAGGGTGATGATGGGCATCACGATACCGGTGGCGTGAGCCTTGCCCAGAGCGTCCTCATCCAGGAAGCCCAGCTCCTTGCACAGAACGCCGAAGATCAGGCACCATACCAGCTTGTTGATGGCATCGTTGAACAGGCTGGACACCCACACGGACAGCAGCGCCACCAGAATGACCTTGGCGATGATGGCGTTGGGGGTGTTGTACTTGTCGGGCAGGGCGGGGATCAGCTTCCTGCGCCCGGCAGCGGCGGCCTGTACCGCACCGGCGGAGACGTCCACCTTCAGCTCACCGGCGTCGATCTTGGCCTTGATGCGCTTGGCCTCGCTCTTCAGGCACAGGGACGCCACGGGGTAGCCCACAAAGCCCTGGGCACACATGACCAGCGTGGCGAACACAGCCAGCTCGGGGAGATTGGCCTTCTGCGCCATGTCCTGCATGGTCAGGGTGGCCACCACGCCGCCGGACAGGATGGGCGCGCCCACCAGAGCGAAGCCGCGGTCGATGATCAGCTGACCGATGAAGAACACGGCGGCGGAAATGGCGATGCAGGCCACGGCGGAGATGATGACGGTGCGCCACTGGGCGCCGAAGTCACGGAGCTTGATGGTGGTGCCCAGATGCACCAGCAGCATGGTGACCAGCAGACCGGCCATGCTCAGCAGGGTGGAATCGGCGAACATGGCGGTGGGGAATATGCCGGTCCAGAAGCCCGCCAGAAACACGACGGAGGCGACCAACAGCATGGATACGATGGCTTTTGTCTTGGCGGAGATCATATCTCCTACGGCGAACACCACGAAGATGACAGCCGCTGAAATAATTGCAGTCATGATTTTCTTCTCCTTTGATTTTGAAAAATGGGCGGGAAGGTAAAATGAAAAGCGGCTCCGTCTGAAAGACGAAGCCGCTCAACAAACATTTTCGGGATGAAAATGGATGAAACGGTATCAGTTCTTTGCAGCCGGTGATTGGTATCGGTAGCTAAAATAGGCGTACCAATAAAAGCCCCAAAAGAGGGAGCTGGTACCGGCATAATAGGAGACAGCGGCATGGTTATCGGCCATGTCGTTATGGAGCATATCGTTCTGCATCATGTGACGTGCCATAGTGTGTCTCCTTTCCGCCGGTGAACGGCTGGTTTTTATGTTGGCGCTATCTTAACGCAGCGGGCGGCGAAAGTCAACCGTTAGATAAGCCATACTTTCGCGGTTAAAAGCGCTAAATTTTTGTTGAAAAATGCCATATCCGATTTCGGCATGAAGCCACCCCGCGGCGGCATGGATGGAGAGATGCAAAATTCCCACCGGAACGGTATGGTTTTTGTGAAACATGACAGTGGACGGTGGCGGAGCACAAACGGTATAATAGACAGATACCTGTAAAAAGGAGAAAACGCATGAACAGAACGTTGTTTGCCGTAAATTGCGCCTGTTGTACGTCCGCTTGCTGTGCGGGCGTGTGTTGTCGCGTCTGCGGGAGCTGTGCGTTTTCTGCCGGAGCCGGGATGTAAGCCCGGCATCGCACCTGTTGTATACACAGGCGGCGGAGGATGCGCAGGCATCCTCCGCCGTTTTGATTTTCGAGAGGAGATCGGAACTATGACTTCCAACGCGGATATTGCCAGAGCCATGGCGGAAAATATGGCAAAGGCGGCGGTGCCGCTGTACGGCAAGAAGATGCGCCTGCCGGACAGGGGCGCCATCATCGGGATCATCAAGGAGTTCCGGCGGCTGCTGTTCCCGGCGTATTTCGGGGATCCCCAGCTGATGGCGCTGCCGGCGGAGAACTACGCGGCGCTGCTGCTGGAGCGCATCGAAACGGCGCTGACGGCGCAGGTGGCGCTGGCGCTGCCGGAGGAGCAGTCCTTCGCCGCCGGTGCGCTGACCCATGAGATACTGGAGCAGCTGCCCCGTATCCAGGAGACACTGATGACGGACATCGAGGCCACCTTTGACGGCGACCCGGCGGCCGCGGACAAGGAGGAGATCATCTTCGCCTATCCCGGCCTGTTCGCCATATTCGTATACCGCATCGCCCACGAGCTGTACCTGCGGCACATCCCCATGATCCCCCGGATGATGACGGAGTACGCCCATAGCCGCACCGGTATCGACATCCACCCCGGCGCACAAATCGGCCCGTGGTTCTTCATCGACCACGGCACGGGCATCGTTATCGGCGAGACGACGGTGATCGGCAGCCATGTGAAGCTGTATCAGGGCGTAACGCTGGGCGCGCTGTCCCCCAGAGCCGGTCACGCCAGCCTGCCGGGAAAGCGGCACCCCACGGTGTGCGACTATGTGACCATCTACTCCGGCGCGTCCATTCTGGGCGGCGAGACGGTGATCGGCGAGCATTCGGTGGTGGGCGGCAACGCGTTCCTCACCGGTTCGGTTGCGGACAACACAAGGGTGGTCATCTCCGCCCCGGAGACGGTGTTCAAAAACGCCCACTGAGCGCCGGGGACGGTGTCCCACGGATAGAAAAAAAGCCTCCCGCGAAAGCGGGAGGCTTTTTGATATGCCAATTACTCGGCGGGGTAGACAGAGACCTGCTTGCGATCCTTGCCCAGACGCTCGAAGCGAACAACGCCGTCCGCCTTGGCGAACAGGGTGTCGTCGGTACCCTTGCCCACGTTGGTGCCGGGGTGGATGTGGGTGCCGCGCTGACGCACCAGAATGTTGCCAGCCAGCACGAACTGTCCGTCGGCGCGCTTGGGGCCAAGGCGCTTGGACTCGGAATCACGGCCGTTCTTGGTGGAGCCCATACCTTTTTTATGAGCGAAGAACTGCAGAGAAATGTTCAGCATTTTCAAGTACCATCCTTTCTGTAAGATGATCGAGGAAGAAGGCTTACGCCTCCATGACTTCGATGTTGTCGGGATATTCGTCGTGGAGCTGCGCCAGATACACCATCAGCCCCGTCAGGAGATTCTGACAGGTGCTCTCGGCGTCGGACGCCAGTCCTCCGGGCAGCCGCAGCGCGATGGACGCCTCCCGCTCGTTGACCTTGACGGCGGCGCAAAGCCCCATCACGTCGTTCACGGTGGCCTCGACCAGGCGCACGGCGCTGGTAATGGCGGCGCAGACGATGTCCTCGCCCGCGTCGGCGTAGCCGCTGTGCCCGCTGACCTCAAACCCGATGATACGCGATTCCTCCGTGAGGAATGTTACAGTGGTCATGTCCCTTCTCAGAACGTGATCTTGCCGATCTCGACCTTGGTGTAGGGCTGACGATGACCCTGCCGTTTGCGATAACCCTTCTTGGGGGTATACTTGAAGATACGGATCTTCTTGCCCTTGCCGTTCTTCACCACAGTGGCGTCCACCTTCGCGCCCTCCACCACGGGAGTGCCGAACTTGGTGTTCTCACCATCGACGATGGCCAGAACCTGATCGAACACCACAGCGTCGCCAGCATTGACGTCCAGCTTCTCGATGAACAGAGTGTCACCCTCGCTGACGTTGTACTGCTTACCGCCGGTAACGATAATAGCCTGCATAACCTTGTTGCACCTGCCTTTCCTTAATTACGGACTCGCTGTCGGGGGCGGCCGGATATGCCGGCGCTTGCTTACCCATTCAAAGCGGCTTATCAAGTATAACAGCGTCTTTCCCGCTTGTCAACAGGAAAAGACGCTGTTTTTGCAAAAACTGAGAGAAAATATCCCTTTTCCGCAGGAATACCGGCGCATTTATCCGTCCAGCGCGTCCAAAAACGCCATAGCCACGCGATTGAGATCCTTCATGGCCTCGGGAAAGCTGAAATAGGTGTCGTGATCTGTCAGCAGGCAGTCGGACACGGATTTCAGCGCCATGAACGGCACCTGATTCCGGTAACACACCTGCGCCGCCGCGCCGCTCTCCATCTCGATGACCAGGGGATGGAACGTGTCGGCGATCCACTGCGCCCGCTGCCCCCGGACGGCGAACCACTCGCCGGTGGCCACGCTGCCCACCCGGTAGGGGTATCCGGTTCTGTCCATGGCGGCTCTGGCGCGCTCCGGCTCGGCGGCGGGGAAGTCCATCCGGTTCACCGTGGACACCAGCCCCACGGGGTCACCCACGGCGGAGGTATCCACATCATGCTGCATGAAGCGATCCGCCAGCACCAGCGTGCCGATGGGCACATCCTCGAAGCATCCGGCCACGCCCACGTTGACGATGCGCGCCGGGTGGTACAGGTCGATGAACAGCTGCGTGGACATGGCCGCATTCACCTTTCCCACGCCGCCGCAGCAGGCCACCACGTCCTCCCGGATGCGGTAAAAGGGCACGCCCGCCTCCACCCGTTCCGGCTCCGCGCCCTCCGGGAGCAGGCTCTTGATCTCGCCCGGCATGGCGTACAGCAGTCCTGTCAGCATAAAAAAGGCCTCACTTTTCTCGTTTTCTCCATTGTAAATACCTGACCTCGGGAATGTCAAGTTGCATTTTGTCCGGTTCCCCTGTAAAATAGGAAAAAAGGAAAGGAGCCGCCCATGTACATCGGTATTATCTGCGAATTTGACCCCCTCCACAGCGGCCACGCCCGGCTGCTGTCCCACGCCCGCGCCATGGGTGCGGACGCGGTGATCTGCGCCATGAGCGGCAATTTCACCCAGCGGGGCAGCTTTGCCGCGCTGGACAAGCGGGCGCGGGCGGAGATGGCCGTCCGCTGCGGCGCCGATCTGGTGGTGGAGCTGCCCACGGTCTGGGCTATGTCCCCGGCGGAGACATTCGCGCGGGGCGGCGTGCAGCTGCTGGCGCTGACCGGTGTCGACACGCTGCTGTTCGGCAGCGAGTGCGGCGAGCTGTCCGCCTTGCGGCGGCTGGCGGACTGCCTGGACAGTCCCGCCTTTGCCGACCGCCTGACGGCGGCTGACAGCGGCGCGACCTTCGCCGTCCGCCGCCAGCGTGCCGCCGCCGCCCTGCTGGGCGATGCGGACGCCGCCCTGCTGGAAAGCCCCAACAACACGCTGGCGGTGGAGTACCTCCGCGCCCTCCGGCGCACCGGCGCATCCATGACGCCCGCTACCCTGCTCCGCACCGGCGCCGCCCACGACGGCGCACCGGAGGGCGGCACCGCCTCCGCCTCGTATCTGCGGCAGCTGCTGCGGCAGGGGCAAGGGGAGGCCGCCTGCGGCTTCACGCCGCCCGAGGCGGCGGGCATCCTGCGGCGGGAGCTGTCGCGCGGCCGCGTGACCGACAGCGCAGTCTGCGAACGAGCCGTTCTCTCCCGCCTGCGCGTCATGACGGAGGAGGACTGGCGCGGGTACGACCCCGGTGGCGAGGGGCTGTACCACCGGCTGTATCAGGCCGCCCGCAGCGCCTGCACGGTAGACGGGCTGCTGTCCGCCGCCAAAACGAAGCGCTATCCCCTTGCCCGCCTGCGGCGGATGGCGCTGGCGGCCTATTTACAGCTGCCGCCGGCACCGGCGCAGGTGCCGTATATCCGGGTACTGGCGGCGACGGCGGCGGGACGCGCCCATCTGCGCCGCCTGCGGGACGCAGGCGCACCGGTGCTCACCAAGCCCGCCGACGTATCGTCGCTGGGCGCGGACGCGGCGGCGCTGTTCGCGCTGGAGGGACGCTGCACCGATCTCTATGTGCTGGCGCGCCCCGACCTGACCCAGTCCGCTCCCGGACAGGACTACCGCACCACGCCGGTGATGATATGAATACGCGCAGCCCCCGCCGAAGGCGGGGGCTGCGCGTATATTTACTGTTCCTCTACCACATAGCCCTTGCGCCGCAGGCAGCCGAACAGCTCCTGAATGTGCGCCTTATCCCGCGTTTCCACCGACAGATTTACCACGCAGGAGCCGATGGCCGCCTTGGTGTTCCGCCGCTCGTGGTTCACATCCAGCACATTGGCGCCCATGGAGGAGACGACCTCCAGAAACGACGCCAGCGCGTGGGGCTGGTCGGGCAGCACCGTGGAGAAGCTCACCGTCCGCCCCTCCTTGGCAAGGCCGCGGGTGAGGATGCGCTCCAGCATGGTCACGTCCACATTTCCACCGGACAGCAGAGCGCAGACGGTCTTGCCCTCGGTGTTCACCTTATGGTACATGGCGGCGGCGATGCCCACGGCGCCCGCGCCCTCGGCCACCAGCTTCTGCTTTTCCAGCACCGTCAGGATGGCGCTGGCGATCTCGCCCTCGCTGACCGTCACCACCTCGTCCACATACTCCCGGCACATGTCGAAGGTCAGGTCGCCGGGGGTCTTGACCTTGATGCCGTCGGCCACGGTGTCCACGCTGGAGAGGGTGATGATCTTCCCCTCCTTCAGGGATTCCGCCATGCTGGGCGCACCGGCAGCCTGCACGCCCACGATGCGGCAGTCGGGCTTCAGGTTCTTCACGGCGTAGGCAAGACCGGCGATCAGCCCGCCGCCGCCGATGGGCACGAAGATCATGTCCACGTCCGGCAGCTGCTCCAGAATTTCAAGGCCGATAGTGCCCTGCCCCGCCATGATGCGGTAGTCGTTGAAGGGATGGATGAACGTCAGCCCCTGCTCATCCCGCAGGCGCACCGCCTCAGCGTAGGCGTCGTCGTACACGCCGGGCACCAGCACCACGTTAGCGCCGTAGCTGCGGGTGGCCTCGATCTTGGAGATAGGCGCGCCCTCGGGGATGCAGATGGTGGCCTTGATGCCCATGTCCCGGGCAGCGTAGGCCACGCCCTGGGCGTGGTTCCCGGCGGAGCAGGCGATGACGCCCCGCGCCTTCTCCTCGTCGGAGAGGGTGGCGATCTTGTAGTACGCGCCCCGGAGCTTGAACGCGCCGGTTTTTTGCAGGCAGTCGGCCTTCAGATAGAAGTCGCAGCCGGGCACCAGCCCCTTGGTGGGGATCACCGGCGTGCGGTTGATAACGGGCTTGAGCACCCGCTGGGCATCGTGCAGCATGGCCATGGAGATCATAGAACGCGCCTCCTTATTTGTATATATGTCTATTTTACCATAGCCCATCCGTCCGCGCAATACGGGCAGCAAACAAAATTTCCGTTTTTGTCCTCTCTGCGCAGACACTCCGATCTGTCCCGCACACACCAGAAGAATTCCGGAAGTTCGGCATTTCGCTCTTGACAACCGGCACGCTGGTATAGTATAATGATTTTCGCTGACACGGTGACATAGCCAAGTGGTAAGGCAAGGGTCTGCAAAACCCTCATTCCCCGGTTCAAATCCGGGTGTCACCTCCAAACAAAACTCCCGAAACACCTGTGTTTCGGGAGTTTTTTCATGCCCGTAAACAGGTTTTAGCCTTATTTTTAGCCTTATTGGGTCAACCGGTGGAAACCGTGCGGATAAAACGCTCCATGCGGTCGGCACTTTCGCGTTTCATCTGGTCTGTCACATGGCCGTATACGTCCAACGTAAAGGCCGCTGTGGCGTGGCCCAGATTACCCTGCACTGTCTTGATGTCGTCCCCGGCGCGGATCGCGGCAACGGCATAGGAGTGACGCAAGTCGTGGAAACGAGCATTGGGACAACCAATGGCCGCAATAATGCGCTTGTACTCGCGATAGACGGTCGGCTTTGTCAGGTGCGTCCCGACCTCGTTGGTAAAGACTAGGCCCTCCGGATTTTGCCAGTCGCTGCCCAGCAATAGCTTCTGCTGCATTTGCCATCGGCGCTGCTGCTGCAATCGGGCCAGTACAGTCTGCGCAGCGGCGATGGTGCGGCTTCGGCCATTCTTCGGAGAAACAAGCTCATAGCCCTTGCTCCCCTTGTCCTGATGCAGCTGCATTTGCTTTTCCACAGAGATGACCCCTGTATGAAAATCAATGCAGTCCCACGTCAGGCCCAGCACCTCGCCCTCACGCATACCGGTGAACAGTGTTAGGATAAACAGCGTTTCAAAGCGATTTCCCTGTATAGCAGTCAGAAATGCGGCGATCTGTGCATCGTCAAAGGGCTGGATCTTCTTACGCTCTATCCGTGGCAGGATGCAGGCATCGGCAGGGTTGTACCGCAGATAGCCAATCAATACGGCCTGCTGAAGCGCCTTGTGGAGAACGCCGTGGACATTCTTTACCGTTTTCGCGGAAAGGCCCTCCGGATTCTGCTCGGAGGGTTCTCCCATCGCGTTGTAAAAGGCTTGTATCATCGGCGCGTTTAACGCCTCCAACCGCACCGCACCCAACGCTGGCAGAATGTGCAGCTTGATATCGGATTTGTAGATGTGTGCCGTTCTGGGCTTCACGCCGCCCAAGTAGGTCTTTGACCATATCTCCAGCCATTGTGCCAATGTCAGCTTGCACGGCGCATGATACACGCCGTTGTCGATATCCAGAGTTACCTGCTTCAGCTTCTGAGCCACTTCCTTCTGCGTCTTTCCGGTGATGCTGCGCTGGATCTGCTTGCCTGTGCCGGGGTCGAAGCCCTCTGTGTAGCGGCCTTGCCAATAGGTATAGGTTTTTCCGTTCCGTGTTGTTGTGATTTTTCTGATAGAACCGGCACCGCCGGCTCCTTTTCCTGCTTTTGTACGCGGCATATACGCTCCTTTCCGCCGCGCGGAATGTACCATCTCCATGATATATCCCGCACGGCTATTGTGCAAGTTTTATTTCCGCGACGAAGAACTTTACTTCCGCAGGAACTCCAGCAGAGCCTCCCGCGGAATACGAATCTGCCTGCCGATACGGACGCTTCGTATCTGTCCGCTGCGGATCAGTTCGTAGGCGGTGTTGCGTCCGATGCCGAGGAGGGGCATCAAGTCCTCTACCCGCAGAATCATGGGGAGGTCTCTTAGATCACGATACTTATTCTCCACGGGCAGTCCTTCCTTTCACGGACACCAGATAGATGTTCGTCACGTCGGGCCGCTCATGTCCCAACAGCCGGGATACGGTGAAATGGGCGTCCAGAGGCGTCATGCCGCCGCTGACGAGAGATGTGTACTTTTCAGCGGCGTAGGTGTGCCGCAGCCCATGGAAGGTAATGCGCCTGTCCGGTGCGGTAGGGTCGCAGATGGCGTCGCGGTTACGGAGGATAAACTGCTGCATGCCGTTGATGGCCCGGTCGGTGGGTTCGCCATCCGGCACCAACAGCTTGTGGCCGCGTGCCACCTTGTCCAGCAGTTTTTGCAGCATCATCGTGATACGGTCATCCTCGATGGGAACGATACGCACCTTACCACCCTTGCCCTTCACGGTGAGGGCGTTTTCGCGCAGCGCACGCTCCGCCGCAGCGGTGTCCATGCGGAAGCACTCATGGATACGCAGGCCGGCGTAACGAGCCAGATACAGGGCGAGGATGTAGTCCTCCCGCTCCTCCGCCATGGCGTGGCCGATCAGCTTACCGAACTCCGGGTTCGTCCATGTGCGATCCCGCTGCCCAAAGCGGCGGCGTTCCAAGGCAACGCCCAATGCGCCGTTATCCGGCAGCGTGTAACGGGGGTGGGACATCTTATCGCGGAAAAAGCGGATGGCGGAGAGGTCGGTCTTGATGGTGCTGGCTGACTTGCCCTGCGCCTGCAAATAGAGAACATAGCTCACCAGATGCTTGCCGCTGATGTTCTCCAGCTTTTGGAGATGGTAGTGGGCGGCGAGGTAGGCGCAGAACCGCTTGACCGCCTCGTAGTAGCGATCCTTCGTGCGAAAGCTGCCCTGTCGGTTGTGGCGAGCCAGCTTGTCCAACTGGGTAACGAGGGTGTTGTAAATGCCTTTTGTGGTCATATAAAGAAATCTCCTTGTAATCGTAGTTGTGTTCAGATGGGCGCACTTCACCCGTTGGCAAGGAGAGCCGTTTCCGGTGCTTCTCCGCAAAACTGATAGACTGCCGCAGGCGGAAAGCCTTGGTATTGCGTGCTTTCCGAGGTCTGCCCGTATGTCTGTCTCTCTTTACTTGCGCCAGGTCAGTACGCTGCGGTAAGGAGGTCTTTGACCTCTGCTCGTGTGAGCAACCGCGGACACCAGGCCGCTGAACTCGGCTGCGGAAGGCTCCGCCGGTGTCCTGTGATCCGCCCGGCGACGGATCGATGGATACGCGATACCCCGTACGACCGGCACCGCACTCTGACTGCGGCATACAGGGCGGGAGCTTGCCTCTCCCTTGACGATTTTCCTGCCGTATCGTCCTGACGGCTTTTACAAAACTTCTTCCTGGCCTGCGCCGAAGTGATTTCGGCGCTCTTTCTTTTTCTGCGGTATCGCGGCGGTGGCAAGTGCCGCGACAAAAACGGTAAGCAAAAACGCAGGAAGGATCTTCCTGCCGTTTCGGCCTCTTACGATCCTTCCTGCGTTTGCAGTATTGTTCAATTCTCATGGTCGCCCGTTTTCGGGAGGCGCATTTTGACATACTTCGGGTTCTTAGTCAGAGCGAAAAGCTGTTGATA
>DNFA01000049.1:70021-77123 GCA_003487665.1 Oscillibacter sp. | reverse complement strand
TCAGAGCGAAAAGCTGTTGATAATGCTTTCCACCCGTGCCTGCTCTGCTCCGACCTAAATGCTTGATGCCTTAAGTACACGTTCAGTGTAGTACGGCGGCAGAGAAATGTACAGGTGGAAAATGCCGCGGGAAAAATCCTCGCAGCATAGTCATTGAAATACGAGGGTGCAATGACCCGAATCTCAAACGGGAGCATGATGCTCCTTAAATTACAAACTTAACAACGTGTGCGATCCGAACCGTGTTCGGAAACCCCATTAGAGTAGTGCACAAACAACTGGATAATTCTTATATAACACAATATATTGTACTTGTCAATATGTTGAGTGTCTAAATACAGAGTCAAAAGAAAACGCGGTTAAAAACGCAATACCCATTATCTCCGTATTAAATGCGTATTATGGGCAGAAAGCGAAGAAGGACGGCGGAATCTACTCCAAACCATCCTTCTCCAGATTTAGCCCGTTGAGAGCTTCTTAAATATGTACGAGTTCTCCAGATTTAAATACTGCGCTAACCCTCAGCATATCTTCAATGTTTTCGTCAGGATTTCCGTCAAATGCCACCAAATTGGCGCGCTTTCCAACGGCAATCGTGCCGACCTGATCATCGATGCACAGTATCTCCGCGTTATTTTTGGTGGCTTGTACAAGAACCTCCAACGGAGTGAATCCCATTTTATGGACACGCACTCTGAACTCAAAAATGCCGTTTCCATGACTACCTTCGTATACGCCGGCATCCGTACCCCATCCTATTTTGAGTCCTGCTTCGTGTGCGGCGATCATGCCTTCCCGCTGCACAGCCTCCATCCGCCGCGATTTTTCAACATAGTGCTTGGGCATGTTCTCACTGCGCTCCAGAAAGGCGTACAGTGTTGACATGGTTGGCATCATGAAAGTGGCGTCCGTATTCTGGTACATTCTGATGCACTCATCGTCCAGCACGGTAGAGTGCTCCACTGTGCGGACACCCGACCGGATACACATTTTGATCCCCTCCGATCCGTGGCAATGTACCGCAACAGGCAGGTTTACATAGGCGGCCGCATCACACGCAGCCTTGAGTTCCTTTTCGTAGATAAGCGGCTGGCCGGGCACCGCCCCGGGATTCATGACGGCGCCTGTTCCCATGATCTTGATCCACTGCGCACCAAGCTGGTACTGTCGACGCACGGCCTTCGTATATTCGGCCTGAGAATCCGCTTCACAGTACATATCGCCGAAGAAATCATTACCGGCTTCCGTCGGTGAAATGATGCAGCCCGAGGCGAGTATATCCGGCCCGACCACAAACCCATCGGCGACAGCCTGCGCCACGCTGATCACAATGTTGTTTCGATCTCCGAGATCCCGAACGGTGGTATATCCCATACGCAGATTGTCCTGCGCCAGCTTCAGGCAACGCATGGCGCGATATGCGTCAGGCTGGACATTTTCCTCAAACGTGTTCATGCCGCACAGATCCAGATGCAGATGCCCCTCAATCAGTCCTGGAGTGACTGTCTTTCCGGTCATGTCCAGCGTATTTTCGCCATGTGCCGTGCGCGGAGGCAGTATTTCCTGTATGATTCCTGCGTCCAGCACAATGTCTGCTGCGGTGCCGTTGTAATTCTCCGTCAGTTCCGGGATAATTCTTGCATTTCTTAATACGATCATAATGTCAAACCTTCCTCTTTCGTGTCATGTCTTCCTTCCACAGGGATTTTACCACTGCGCAGCCGCAGCAGGGCAGAATAAACAGAAACGGAAACGCCATGATGATAGACACTCTCTGCACTGAAGTCAGTCCGCCCGAGGCTAACAGCCCAACCGCCAGCAGGGAGATGATGACGCCCCATACGATCTTGCGCAGATTCGACGGCTCCTGCTGTCCATCGGAGCTGAAGATTCCAAGGACGAGCGTTCCGGAATCCGAAGACGTGATGAAAAAGAAGAACAAAAGCAGCATGGCCAGCACCGACAGCGGAAAATGCAGCGGGTATTGCTCCAGCACGGTAAACAGTGCGATTTCCGGTGTGTTTACAGCTTCTGCCAGCATCTCGTGAGAGAGTATGCCATCCATACCGAGGTGTATGCCGAGGCTTCCGAAGACCGCGAACCATATACAAGATGCGGCGGTCGGTACGATCAACACGCCCAAAACGAATTCACGGATCGTCCGCCCCTCAGATATCCGTGCGATAAACGCGCCGACAAAGGGCGCCCAGGATATCCACCACGCCCAGTAGAAAATGCGCCAGTTGACGACCCACTCATTGCCGCCATAGGCAGACAGGTGCAGACTCTCCCGAATCAGTCCAGACAGGTAATCGCCCATGCCGCTGACGAGGTTGTTCAGTATCTCAAGCTGAGGACCGACAATGAATGCCGCCGTACAGAAAACAAGCGTCAACGCCAGATTGATGTTGGAAAGAGTCTTGACGCCCTTGTCTACGCCGCTGACCGCCGACGCAATAAAAGCTGCGGCGGAAATGACGATAATGACGATCTGGGTATTCAAATCGACACAGACCGCCGGAAACAGGCGGTTCATCCCACCGTTGATCTGCAAAGCGCTGAGCCCCAACGTCGTAGAGATGCCGGTCGCCGTGATGACAACTGTCAGCACGTCCACCACTTTCCCGACAACGCCCTGCGCACGCTTCCTGCCAATGACCGGGATCAGCGTACTGCTTACCAGCAGCTTCTCACCCTTCCGGAAGGAAAAGTACGCCATGGACAACCCCAATATCCCGTAGATTGCCCACGGATGCAGTCCCCAGTGCATAAAGGATTCCTGCATTGCAAAGCGAGCGGCTACCTCCGTTCCCGCCTCCGCGCCGAGCGGATCTTCAAAATGCGTCAGCGGCTCCGCAACGCCCCAGAACACCAGTCCCACGCCCATTCCTGCGCAGAATAGCATGGCGAACCACGAGACGGTGCTGTACCTGGGCGTGGCGTCATCCGCGCCCAGGCGCTTTTGCCCATAACGGCTGAAGGCGAGGATGAAACAGAAGACGACAAACGCAAAGATCACCAGCAGATACAGCCATCCGAATTTTTCACTCAGAAATGTATACAGCGTGTCCGTGACCCGGACAAAGCTGCCCCGAAAGGCAGTGGACCATACGATCAGCACAAAGGTGACCGCCATCGCCGCTGCGTACACGCCGTGTTTCTTTCTGTCAGCTCCGCGTGTTTCAAACTTCATTCGTCACAACTCCATTACCACGTATTGCCGCCCCGTGCAGGCGTACCGGGTTCATTCCGCCGCCTGCTTCTGCTTCAGCTTCTTCACATAGTTGTCCCAGATGATAAGGCCGATGATGCCGAGGCCCATCATGACGGATATCCATATAAACAGAGGTTTGTAGCCGTTGTTGCCCATGGCGTCCAGCACCTTGCCGCTCACAAGAGGGCAGATCACCTCCGGCAGATACCCGAGCGTACAAACTACGCCGATTGCCGTGCCTGCCGATTTTTCGGGAACGCCGCCCTCGACCATCATGGAGAAGACCAAGCTGTAGCCACCGTACATGCCCAGGTAGATCAGCCCGCAAATGACAACGAAGGGCACCATGGTCATATGTCCGGAAACGGTCAGGATGACAGTACAGACCAGCATGAGGGAGAAGGTGATATACATGACCTTTGAACGACCGAGCCGGTCTGCGATAATGCCGCTGCTGAAGCTGGCAACGGGGCGGATGTACTGGGAAAGCATGGTGATCATTGCTCCGACAGTAGCCGTTACGCCCAGCACAGAGGTGGCGTAGGGCGTAAAGTAGTAGAACATGATGTTCATCGTATACGTGCAGCAAAGGATCAGCGAAAGAATCCACACGGCGGGGAGCTTCAGCACCTGAATAGCCTCCCGGAAGTTGAACTTTTCCGCCTTTTCCTGCGAAGCCTCATCCTTCATGGCAAAGAAAAGAACTATGCCAAGAAGGATTACAACGGCGGAATAGAAGATGATCACGCCGTTCAAGCCGGCAAGGTCGCTGGCCTTTTTGCTGAAATAGTTGAAGATCAGCAGCGTGACCGCCAGCAGCACTGCGTTTACGATACCGCGTCCGCCCTCCATAAAGCCGGTGGCCTTGCTCTGCTCGTTGGGATCGGCAAGTTGCCTGAGCGCCTTGAGCAGAGACGGCCAGAACGCAAACAGCGAGGAGAAGCCCCAGAGCATATAGATGCCGAGAAGCATTCCGTAGCCCGGATTCATCAGGTGCAGCAGACCACCGATTCCTGTCAGAACCAGAGAAATGCTCATCAGCTTGCGCGGAGATATGATATCCGCCACAATACCACCGAACAGATACGAGACCATCCCGAAAATGCCGAACATCGTGCCGAACATTCCCATCTGGGTATTTGTCAGGTGGTATGTCTCCAGATAGGCGTCATAGTAATATGACCGGAAGTAGGGAAGGCCGTAGATTGCGGCGCCGGAAATCGTGATCAAAACCAGCCGCCACATGTTTTGCTTCAGTCTTGACTTTTTCAGCTCACTCATCTCTTGTTTCTCATAATCTCTTATTCTGCCAAAGCCTGCAGGCCGGAGCACATCTGCCATGTAGACTTTGACCGAATTTATCTTATCAAAACGGCGTAAATCTGTAAAAATATCACCGCTTTTTTGCTGCGAAAAAAGCGGCTTTTTCTTTTTTCGTTTTTGGCAAAAATTGCGGCGTTCTCCTTCTTTGGGCAGGAGTGGTTCAAAGAAAATTCTCTGAAATCAGTAGCTTTTTGCAAAATACGAAAAAGTGAGGCCTTCACAACAGCGGAATGCCGCGTAAGGGGAAAAATACTTTTTCCGGTGCATGACCCCGTATCCGTATGAGCGCAAATGCTTGCGTTTTCTGGGAAAATGAGCTATAATAAGTTTGAATAAAGCCGATAGGTGAGCGTATGAGTAGAGAAAGCTACTATGTTGAATTAGGAAAGCGGCTCCGTTCCGCCCGGATCGAGTGTGGGCTGAATATGGCTGCTGCTGCGGCTCTTGTAGGGAAGACCATTCCGACGATTTCCAAATACGAAACAGGGGACATTCCTGTCCCCTGCGATATATTCATGCAGCTTTGCGGACTGTACGGCATCGGATTTTCCCCTACGGCTGCCATCCACAGCGGTGCCGTGGATAGCAGCACCACGGTTTCAGGGCAGGAGAACATGCTTTGGGTCTACTGGTGCCGTGGCCGTGAGCATGAGCTGAAGACGAGCCTGCTGAAATGGGACAATGCTTCGGGTGCCGCAAGCCTGTATCTGTACTATCATCCCGCAGAACCGTCTGCCGGTTCAGATTTTGTATACACCGGAAGCATGAGCGCGAATAGCTACAGCATGGATTTCTGCCTCCAAAACTGCGCCGCTCCTTTTGACTTTTCGCTGATGAGCTTCCAGGCAATGGCTTGCTGTGGGAATGGTCATCGGTATATGAAGGGCATTATCAGCGGCATTACCTTTTCCTATCAAAATGTTGCCCTAAAAGCTGTCGCATCGCCGACTCCCATCGGCGACGAGGACTTTCTGACAGATATATTGAAGCTGAACGCGGACGACTGTTCTCTCGCCCGCTCCGCCAATGCCTTTATTGTAAATTGAGTTATGAACAGATCCGTTTTTTATCTGCGCATAGGCAGCATTCTCCGCGCGAGACGCAGCGCAGAGCAGCTGACGTTGGATGCGATCTCCTCGAAGATTCACAAGGGCATCACGACCATCTCAAAATATGAGACCGGTGCGGCGGCGATCCCCCTTGATGTGCTGGCCGATTACTGCGGCGTGCTGCATATCGATATGGGAATGATTCTCAAGCATGTCGGAAAGCTCTGTGGCCTTACACCGGACTGCGATCTGGAGCATCTTTGGCTGTACTGGTACGACGGCGCAAGACGCAAGCTGTGTGCCGGAGTGATAGAGTACTCCCGGCAGACTTCTTCGGCGATCCTTTTCCGCAATATCCACGACCAGAACAATTTGTACGACTGCCAATCCCTGTATTATGGGCGCACATATGGTACTGACCACAGTTTCACATGTGCTCTGCGCAATACGGCGCAGCCCCATGAGCTGTTTACGGTCAATATACCGACCCTATCGGCAGAGCCAAACTACAGGATCGGGTTAGCTGTGACGCACAATAGCGACTACAAGAATATCGCGTTCAAATGTCTTTGCAGTAAAACAAAGCTGCGCGGAACTTCACAATTGATAGAGAAGGTATTGATCACAAAAGAGGAATACCGTCTCATCCGGGACACGAATACATTTGAAGTATAGCCTTTCTGCGGTGTCAAGGAGGGCTGCACCTGTTTTACGAATACGCAGGTTGTAATTGCGGACTTTCATACTTCGGTACATTCCGCACGGCCACAAAATTTAGCCTTATTTTTAGCCTTATAACATCAGAATACAATAATACAGCCCGGCAGCATCTAACAGCATGATTTCCTGCAAGCCCTGTATTTCCAACACTTCCCGGCATCAGTCAACACGATGTAAAATCGCCCCACGGCGATTCAAATCCGGGTGTCACCTCCAGATGAAAACCTCGTAACCATGCCGGTTACGAGGTTTTTCTTGTGCTCTAAATTTCAGTTTTTTTCATTTCCCCCTTTAGCGGTGAAATACCTCTGCGATACCGGATCGCCGCCGGTCTGTGTCTCCCCTGCCGATCAAGGCAGACACGCTTGACAGCACGGGGCTGCTGTGCTACAACGACGCTAACTAATATTAGTTAGTAGGACATGTTTGAAACTCAATCATCTGTCACCGGAGCGTGTGGCCTGACCGGGAGGTCTGGCAAATCTATTCACACGCCATTCCTCCCGGCGAGCCGAAAGCACGTTCAGGAGGAACCAACATGAACCGCGAAAACAAACGGAAAACCTTTGAAAAGGGCTATTACAAGACACACGCCTGCCGCGACGCCTTCACCTGCAAGGTCTGTGGGCGGCTCTGCACGCCGGAGAGCGCCGGCAGCGACCACCGCAACCACTGCCCCAACTGCCTGAGCAGCCTGCATGTGGACATTGAGCCGGGCGACCGCGCCAGCGACTGCGGCGGCATCATGGAGCCGGTGGCCGTATGGGTGCGCAGGGGCGGCGAGTGGGCCATCATC
>DNFA01000049.1:65741-69882 GCA_003487665.1 Oscillibacter sp. | reverse complement strand
GGGCGGCGAGTGGGCCATCATCCACCGCTGCAAGCGCTGCGGCGCGCTCAGCTCCAACCGCGTGGCAGCGGATGACAACCCCATGAAGCTCATGTCCATCGCCATGAAGCCCCTGTGTGAGCCGCCGTTCCCGCTGGAGCGCATCGAGGAGATGACCGCCCTGATGGGCGGCGACGGAAGTCTCAAGGCGTAGCCCTGGACGGTATCCCAAGGAAATGCTCCCCCTATGAGAGATCAACTCTCGCAGGGGGAGCGTTTTGCTTATTGTCTGCGGGCGGTGCGATAGTCGTCGCCGGGACGCCAGTAGGGGCAGTCCCCGGCCTGGGAGGAGAGGAACCGCGCCATCTCGTCCTCGTCCAGATCCATTTCGCACACGAAGTCGTCGTATTCCTCGTCGTAGCTGTACCACACGCAGCTTTCACATTTGTCCATCACACGTCCTCCACCAGCCGGTGCTTGTCAAAGCGGCAGCGGCTGTAATAGATCAGGGTGGCGGCGCTGCACAGGAACCATCCCGCCGGATAGCTCAGCGCAATGGGGATGATCTCGTTGGCCACATAGTTGGCCACCACGAACAGGTATATCTGCCGGAACACCACGAAGGAGCCCAGCATGATCCACATGGGCACCTGGCTGTTGCCCGCGCCCCGCAGGGCGGCAGAGTAGACCTGATTGATGCAGAAAAAGAAGTAGAAGGGCGACAGCAGCCGCAGCAGCAGCGCGCCGTAGGACACCACCTCCGGCTTCTGGTTGAAGAAGGCCGTCAGCTCCGGCGCCAGCAGCAGCACCGGCACCAGCAGCACCGCCGTCACCGCGAAGGACAGATACAGCGCCGTGCGCACGCCCTTCTTGGCACGGGGCGTGTCGCCCACGCCCAGATTCTGCCCCACAAAGGTGGTACCGGCCATGGAGATGGACTGTACCGGCAGGATCACCAGCTGATCCACCTTGGTATACGCCGTCCAGCCGGACATACAGTCGGCGCCGAAATAGTTGATATACCCCTGCACGAACACGTTGGAGAAGGCCGTCACCGCCATTTGCAGGGCGGCGGGGATGCCCACGGCCACGATCTGCTTCAGCACCGACCACGTCATGCGCAGCGCCCGCAGCTCCAGACGGATGCAGCCCTCGGCGCGCAGCAGCACCCACACCGTCAGCAGGGCGGACACCGCCTGGGCGATGATGGTGGCGTAGGCCACGCCCTCCACGCCCATGCCGAACTTCAGCACGAACAGCAGGTCAAGTCCGGTATTCAGCACGGCGGACACCAGCAGGAAGTAGAAGGGACGCCGGGAGTCGCCCACCGCCCGGAGAATGCCGGAGCCCATGTTGTAGATCAGCAGTCCCATGACGCCGGCAAAGTAGATGGTCAGGTAGGTGGTCTGCTCCGGCGCCACCTCCGCCGGGGTCTTCATCAGGCGCAGCATCAGGGGCGTCATGAGAATGCCGGCTGCGGTGAACACGATGCCCAACAGGAACGTCAGCACCATGGAGGTGTGCACCGCCTGCCGCACCTTTTCCTCCCGCTGGGCGCCGTAATACTGGCTGATGACCACGCCCGCGCCGCTGGACAGCCCCAGAAAGAAGCCGATCAGCATGTTGATGATGGGCGTGACGGTGCCCACGGCGGAGAATGCCTCGTTGCTGACGAAGTTGCCCACCACCCATGTGTCCACCATGTTGTACAGCTGCTGGAACAGGTTGCCCACCATCAGGGGCAGGGCAAAGTTGATGAGATGCTTCGTGATGCTGCCCTTTGTCATGTCCACGTCATAGCGGGCAGGGCGGTGGTGGGTATGGAACGGCAGATGCAGATGTCCGGAATGGCGCATGGCGGCGTGTACTCCTTGTGTAAAGACTCACTTTATAGAAATTTTACCATACCGCCGGCCACTGCGCAACAGGCATTATTCCGGGAACTCCTCCCGCTCCGCCGGACGCATGACGGACACCTCATAGGCGGTGCGGTCGCTGGTAACGCCGTCTTCCGTCTTGGAGTAGATGCGGCTCTGGACGCGGCCCTCCACCGTCAGCCGCTGTCCGGTGTGCAGCAGCGCCGTCTGCTGCGCCACAGCGCCCCACGCGATGCAGGGCAGATAATCCGCCCGTCCGTAGCGGCGGTTCACCGCCAGGATCATGTCGCAGATCTCCCGCCCCAGCGGGGTGCGGCGGAGGATGGGCTGCTTGCACAGGATGCCGCTGAGGAATATCCGGTTCAGGGGCTGGCCCTCGTCGGGGGTCAGGGTCTGGGCGAACACGGAGATCACCAGACGGCTGCCCAGCCCGCTTTTGTTGTTGAACGAGCGCAGCTGGCCGGTGATATGTACCGTGTCGCCGGGGGTCAGGGGCGTCAGCAGCAGGAGGGACTTGGGCACGATGACCGGCAGCTTGTCCGCCTGTCCGGAAAGACGCAGCACCGACAGGGTAAAGCGGTAGAATGCGCAGCCGTGGTTCACATGGGAGAGGGCGGGCACGTCGTCCACCGTACCCCGCAGCTCCACGCGGTTATAGTTCAGCTCCATAGGCACACCTCGTTTGTTGAGATGCTTCACTGTATGTGCGCCGGGGAGAGAATATACCTCTTTTCAAACGGCGGCGGATGTGGCATAATACATAGCAAAGGAGTGATGACCATGCGCTATAAGGGAAAGGTATACCGTCCGCCCAGCGAGGCGTACAGCCTGATCGTGCAGGTGACATACGGGTGCAGCCACAACAGGTGCGCCTTCTGCGACATGTATGACGACAAGCATTTCGCCATGCGCCCCATGGACGAGATACGGGAGGACTTTGAGCTGGCGCGGCGGGTATACCGCCGGGTGGAGCGCGTGTTCCTGGCGGACGGCGACGCGCTGATGCGTAAGACCGCCGACCTGGTGGAGATACTTGGGCTGGTGTACGGCCTGTTCCCGGAGTGTGAACGGGTAACGTGCTACGCCTCCCCCACCAGCTTGCAGATCAAATCCGAGGACGACCTGCGCCTGCTGCGGAGCAAGGGGCTGCAGATGGTGTACATGGGGCTGGAATCCGGCTGCGACGCGGTGCTGGAGAAAATGCAGAAGGGGCACACGGCGGCGGACATCGTGGCCGCCGGACAGAAGGCGCGGCGGTGCGGGCTGGCGCTGTCGGTAACGGCTATCTCTGGGCTGGGCAGCGTGGAGCACTGGCGGGAGCACGCCGTGGACACAGCCAGAGCCGTCAGCGAGATGAAGCCGGACTATCTGGGGCTTCTGACGTTGATGGTGGAGCCGGGCACGCCGCTGGAGAAGTGGGTGCGGGAGGGCAGCTTTACGCTGCTTAGCCCGCTGGAGGTACTGAAGGAGACGGAGCTGTTTTTGCAGCATGTGGACAGCGAGGGCACGGTGTTCCGCGCCAACCACGCCAGCAACTACCTGACGCTGAAGGGCACCCTCAACGGCGACCGGGACGCCCTGCTGGGGCAGATCGCCGCGGCGCTGGAGGGGCGGCGCGACCTGAAGCCGGAGTTTCTCCGGGCACTGTAAGAAAAGAAGCACCATCCTGTCGGATGGTGGCAGCGTGTCGATAAACTCCACCCCTGTCATTCCGAGGAGTACCCCAAGGGCACTTGCTTCGCGGCGCGAAGCGACGTGGGAATCCGTTCCCAGCGCGGCACCGCCGCGCTGACGGGACGTCGGGGACGTCGGGGACGCCGTCCCCTACGGAACGGTTCGCCGCGCTTCGCGCTGGTCGAGGCAGCGAGTCCCACCCTGCCTGCGGCATTCCAAAAAGAAACACCATCCTATCGGATGGTGTTTCTTTATTTTTCGCGCTCTGCGCAGCAAAATAGGCGAGGCTCGAACTCGCTTCCCGGCATCCCACGAATGGCAGAGCCATTCGCGGGAACCCTGCCTTTACCTCTGGATTTGACGCGCTGCGCGCCGGTCGAGGCAGCGAGATCCACCCTGCCCGCGGCATTCCAAAAAGAAACACCATCCTGACGGATGGTGTTTCGTTTTGTGATTGCCCACAGGTTTTGTTGCCCGTACTCCCGCCCACCGCAAGGAAGGGAGAGTGTGAGGGGGGAACCTTTGACGGGTTCCCCCACTCGCGTTCAATCACCCGCCCGCAGGCGACCGATTTTGCGCAGCAAAATCGCCGCTCCAAAAAAATACGACCA
>DNFA01000049.1:34191-65565 GCA_003487665.1 Oscillibacter sp. | reverse complement strand
TGGTCGTATTTTTTTGGAGCGGGCGACGAGGCTCGAACTCGCTACCTCGACCTTGGCAAGGTCGCGCTCTACCAGATGAGCTACGCCCGCAAACGCAAGATAGATTATACCTCTCATCGCAGCGTTTGTCAACCCCGTTTTTCCAATTTCCGCAAAATCTCATGCCCGCCCTTGCGGGCGGGCATGCCGGCATTTATCGCATGATGATCTCCACCACGCCGGGATTGTCGGCGTTGGGATAGAAGTTCGTCGTCCAGCCGCTGCCGCCCACGGCAGCCTGCACCTGCGTCACTGCCTGCCGCACCTGATAGGACTGCCCTTCGAAGGCGCTCAGCTGCACCACCAACGAGGTCTTGCCCTCCGCCGCAGCATCGGACAGCAGGTCGTGCAGCGCCGACACGTTGGTGGCGTGCACCATGTTGATGATCTCCTTCTCCGTCCGCTTATAGCCGATGGTCACCACGATCTCGCTGTAATTCCGCGCCGTGTCGTCCACCGTGTACTGGATATAGGACACGGCGTAGGAGCCCATGGGCGTGTCCTTCTCCACCTCGCGGGAGGCCTTCTCCGCCGCTTCCGCCGCGTCCAGCCCCTCCTGGGCGTAGTACAGCCAGATCGTGCCCGATTCCGCGTGGTTGCCCACCAGGATCAGGATATTGTTCACCAGATCCTGATAGGTGTCCGCCCGCAGCACGTCGCGCCCCTCACCCTCGTAGTAGGTGGGGCTGTGATCCTTGACCTCGTACCACTCCCGGTCGAGAAAGTCGCCGCAGCCCGTCATGGAGCAGGCCAGCACCGCGCACAGCAGCGCCGCACACCATCTTTTACCCATGGTCACGCCCTCCTCTCTGCGTTTACAGCAGCTCCAGCTGCTTCTCCTCGCTGTCCTCCGGCTTCAGCACCGCGCCGGCGGCGGGAATGCTCCGCGTCCGGTAGCGGGCGGCGTTGACGATACCGCACTCCGCTGCGTTCAGCACCTGCTCCAGCCGGTACTTGGGCTTGATGTTCATCACCTGCACGCCCTGAGTGGAGCGGGTGGTCTTGGGCGCCAGCAGGGATGTGTGTACCAGCAGCGCTCTCGGCTCGTTCGTCTCCAGCGCCAGCTCCGTGTCCTCCGTCAGCTGCACCGCGCACACCAGGGGGAATTTGTCGCAGTAGGCGCCCGTCAGCTTCCGCCGGTTGGACACCGTGGCGTAGGCGCTGAGCGCCACCCGCGCCGCGCGGCCGTTTTCGAAGAAGAACACCACGCTGCCGCTGTAATCGCCGGGCAGACACAGCCAGATCACGCTCTCGCCGGCGTCCATGCCCAGCTTGGCCGGCAGATAGTCTCCCAGCGCCGAGGCCTTCGTCTCCCCGAACTCGCTGGCGCGGGTCTTGTAGACCTGATATTTGTCGGTGAACAGCAGCAGCTCCGAGTTGTTGGTGGCCTCGAAATACTGGCGCAGGCTGTCGCCCTCCTTGAACTTCTGCTCGCCGGACATACGCAGGGACTGGGGCGTGATCTTCTTGAAGTACCCCTCCCGGCTGAGGAACAGGTGTACCGGATAGTCCTCCGCAGGCTCCTCCTCCGGCTCCTCCGGCATCTCGTGGCTGTACACGATCTCCGTCCGCCGTGGCACGGCGTACTTCTTCTTCACGTCCTCCAGCTCGGTGATGATGATCTTCCGGATGCGTCCCGGCTTGGCCAGCGTGTCCTCCAGATCCTCGATCTCGTCCTGCAGGGCGCTTGTCTCCGCCACGCGCTTGAGGATGTACTCCTTGTTGATGTTCCGCAGCTTGATCTCCGCCACGTACTCCGCCTGCACCTGATCGATGCCGAAGCCGATCATCAGGTTGGGGATGACCTCGGCTTCCTCCTCCGTCTCCCGGATGATCTGAATGGCACGGTCGATGTCCAGCAGGATGCGCTTCAGACCCTGCAGCAGGTGCAGCTTTTCCTTTTTCTTATTCAGGATGAAGTATACCCGGCGCTTGACGCAGTCCGTGCGCCACGCCGTCCACTCCTCCAGAATGCCGCCCACGCCCATGACGCGGGGCATGCCGCCGATGAGAATATTGAAGTTGCAGCTCACCGTGTCCTGCAGGGGCGTCAGCCGGTACAGCTTGGCCATGAGCTTGTCGGGATCCACGCCCCGCTTCAGGTCGATGGCCAGCTTCAGGCCGCTGAGATCCGTCTCGTCCCGCATGTCGGCGATCTCCTTGACCTTGCCGGCCTTCACCAGCTCCGCCACCTTGTCCAGAATGGCCTCGATGGTGGTGGAGTAGGGGATCTCGTACACCTCGATGACGTTTTCCTTTTTGTCGTACCGCCAGCGGGCACGCACCTTCAGGCCGCCCCGCCCGGTGTCGTAGATGGTGCGCAGGTCATTGCCGTCGCATATCACCTGCCCGCCGGTGGGGAAGTCCGGCGCCAGCAGCGTGGAGGCGATGTCGTGGGCAGGGTTTTTCAGGTAGGCGATGGTCGTTTCGCACACCTCGCCCAGATTGAATCCGCAGATCTGGCTGGCCATACCCACGGCGATGCCCTGGTTGGCGGACACCAGCACGTTGGGATAGGTGGTGGGCAGGAGAGACGGCTCCTTGGTGGTGTTGTCGTAGTTGTCCACGAAGTCCACGGCGTCGCAGTCCAGATCCCGGAACAGCTCCGCGCAGATGGGCGACAGCTTGGCCTCGGTATAGCGGCTGGCGGCGTAGGCCATATCGCGGGAGTACACCTTGCCGAAGTTGCCCTTGCTGTCCACAAAGGGGTGCAGCAGCGACTCGTTGCCCTTGGCCAGACGCACCATCGTCTCGTAGATGGCCTGATCGCCGTGGGGGTTGAGACGCATGGTCTGACCCACGATGTTGGCGCTCTTGGTGCGGCTGCCGGTCAGCAGCCCCATTTTATACATGGTGTACAGCAGCTTCCGGTGGGAGGGCTTGAAGCCGTCGATCTCCGGAATGGCGCGGCTGACGATCACCGACATGGCGTAGGGCATGTAGTTCTCGTCCAGCGTGGCGGTGATGGGCTGCTCCACCACCGCGCCCCGCAGCCCCATCACGTTGGGGTCGCCCGCGTGCCGTATTTCCTTTTCTTCTGTTTTCTTCTTTGCCATAGGAAACAGGTTCCTTTCTTATTTACCGGCATGAGATCCGATGATCTCATTGCCATAGGGGAGTTTTTGTTTATCGTGCGGGTTTTTCGTTCTGCCGATGGTGGGCGGGAGAAAGGCGCGATTCTTGCGCCAAGACAAGGCGTGAAGGCGCGCCTAAAATGCGCGGATTTTTCGTCCTGCCGATGACGGGTGGGAGAAAGGCGCGATTCTTGCGCCAAGGCAAGACGCGAAGGCGCGCCTAAAATGCGCGGATTTTTCGTCCTGCCGATGGCGGGTGGGAGAAAGGCGCGATCCTTGCGCCAAGACAAGGCGCGAAGGCGAAGGCGTACCGTGTGTACGTCGAGCCGCCGCAACGACGTATTGGCGCAAGAGGCGTGCCTTTATCAGCTGACGTCGATCATATCAAGGTATTTATATCCATTCTCCGCGATGTAGTCCTTTCGCCCCGCCAGGTTGTCGCCCAGCAGCAGGTCGAAGACCCGCGCCGTCTCCTCTGCGTCCTCCGGCAGGACGCGGATCAGCCGCCGCGTCTCAGGGCTCATGGTGGTCATCCACATCATCTCGGGGTCGTTCTCGCCCAGTCCCTTGGAGCGCTGGACGTTGACCTTTTTGCCCTCCAGCTTCTTCAGAATGTCCGCCTTCTCCTTCTCGGAGTAGGCAAACCACGTCTTTTCGCCGGATTTTTCCTTGCAGGTGATCTCGAAGAGCGGCGTTTCCGCAATATACACATAGCCCTCGCGGATCAGGGTGGGGCACAGGCGGTAGAGCATGGTCAGGATCAGCGTGCGGATCTGGAAGCCGTCCACGTCGCCATCGGTGCAGATGACCACCTTGCTCCAGCGCAGGTTGTTGAGATCGAACTGGTTCAGCTCCTTCACGGCCTTGCCGCTGACCTCCACGCCGCAGCCCAGCACCTTCATCAGGTCGGTGATGACGTCGCTTTTGAAAATGCGGGGATAGTCCGCCTTCAGGCAGTTCAAGATCTTGCCGCGGACGGGCATCAAACCCTGAAACTCCGCGTCGCGGCTCTGCTTACAGGCGCCCAGAGCGGAGTCGCCCTCCACGATGTAGATCTCACGCCGCTCCACGTCCTTGGTGCGGCAGTCCACGAACTTCTGCACGCGATTGGCGATGTCGATCTTCTCGGTGAGCTTTTTCTTCTGGTTGATGCGGGTGCGCTCTGCCGTCTCGCGGCTGCGCTTGTTGATGAGCACCTGGGCGGCGATCTTCTCCGCCGCCTCCCGGTTCTCGATGAAGTAGATCTCCATGCGGCTGCGGAGGAACTCCGTCATGGCCTCCTGGATGAACTTGTTGGTGATGGCCTTTTTCGTCTGGTTCTCGTAGCTTGTCTGGGTGGAGAAGCTGCTGCTGACCAGTATCAGGCAGTCCTGCACGTCGGGGAAGGTGATCTTCGCCTCGCCCTTGGCGTACTTGTTGTTGTCGCGCAGGTACTTGTCGATGGCCGACACCATGGCCGAGCGGGTGGCCTTCTCCGGGCTGCCGCCGTGCTCCAGAAAGCTGGAGTTGTGGTAGTATTCGCACAGCGCTGTTTTGTTGGAGAAGCACAGCGCCACGCTGAGCTTTACCTTGTACTCCGGCTTGTCCGCCCGGTCGCGCCCCTTGCGCTCCGCCTCCCAGAACACCGGCTCCGTCAGGGCGTCCAGCCCCGCCAGCTCCCGGATGTAGTCCTCGATGCCGTGCTCGTAGACGAACTCCTCCGTCTCGAATTTCCCGGCGGCCGTCTCGTTTTTCAGGCGGAACGTCACGCCGGCGTTGACCACCGCCTGCCGCTTCATCACGTCCCGGTAGTAGTCCGCGGGGATGTCGATGTCCGTGAACACGTCCAGATCGGGCAGCCAGCGGATAGTGGTGCCGGTGCGCTTTTTGTTGCCCGTCTGGTCGCTGACCTCCAGCTTGCCCACGATCTCGCCCCGCTCAAAGTGCAGGCGGTACTCCTTGCCATCCCGCCACACGGTCACGTCCATGTACCGGGAGGCGTACTGGGTGGCGCAGGAGCCAAGGCCGTTCAGACCCAGGGAGAACTCGTAGTTCTCGCTGTTCTCGTTGTCGTATTTGCCGCCGGCGTACAGCTCGCAGAACACCAGCTCCCAGTTGTACCGCCCCTCTTTTTCGTTCCAGTCCACCGGGCAGCCGCGCCCCTGATCCTCCACCTGAATGGAGCGGTCGGCGAAGCGGGTCACGGTGATGAGCTTGCCGTGGCCGCCCCGCGCCTCGTCGATGGCGTTGGACAGGATCTCGAACACCGCGTGCTCGCAGCCCTCCAGCCCGTCGGAGCCGAAAATGACCCCCGGCCGCTTCCGTACCCGGTCAGCCCCCTTCAGGCTGGATATGCTCTCGTTGTCGTATGTGCTCTTTCTTGCCATATCATTCCTCCGGCTCTCCGCCGTGCAGTATAATCATCCGTGCCGCAGGGCACTATTCCTATTTTATCGTATTTTCCCGGCCTTTGCAAGTGCCGTCGCTCCCCCGTCTTACAGGGTCTTACAAAAGCCGTAAGTACCCCTGAAAAATCAGCTGGTTTACACAAAAAATAACCGGTGCGCAACCGGCTGTACCCTTTTCCACACAGGGTTTTGCACATTTTCCACACCTTTTTCCACCAGCGTTATGTAACCCGATAAATCTGCCGGAAAGTTGCAAAAACATCAAAAAGCGCCGGAATTAGAGAGCCTTTCCCGCTTTGCATGTATAATTTCATGTATATGCACCGTTTTCCTTATGTACCAGGAACGACACCGTGTCCACTATCTCTGCACGGTCCGGCTCCGTGTCCCTTTTCCCGCCCGTTTTCGCCGTTTGTCCGCCGGATCTTCCGCCGGAAGTTTCCTCTCGCGTACCGCTGTTGTGAAATTGCCTTAACCCGCCCGCCCCAACGCCGCGCAACTTTTCCATCATGCGGCAAAAAACCTCTTGCGTCGCCGGTATATGTATGCTATCATATAAACACAGATGTTCGCAATAGGCGGACATGGGGAGGAGCTATCATGGAAAAGCAGAAATTTTATCTGGTGGCGGCGGACGCTCTGCCGGAGGTCTTTCTCCGGGTGGCGGAGGCCAAGCGGATGCTGCAGGTAGGCGAGGCCGCCACCGTGGGCGAGGCCGCCCGGCTGGTGGGCATCAGCCGCAGCGCCTTCTATAAATATAAGGACGCGGTGCAGCCCTTCCAGAACATGCACGCAGGGCACATCATCACCTTTTACGCACTGCTGAAGGACAACCCCGGCGTCCTGTCCAACTATCTGTCCATTTTCGCCAATTCCGGTGCCAATATTCTGACCATCAACCAGACCATCCCCACCAACGGCTGCGCCGGCGTCACCATCTCCGCGGAAACGGGGGACATGTCCGAGGAGCTGGACGACCTGATGACCCGCGCCGCCGCCGCCGATGGCGTGCTGAAATTCGAGATCATGGCGGGATAACGCCGCCGAAACCGCAAAAGCAGGGAGCGAAACGCTCCCTGCTTTTTTGATTGCCTTAATTTACTTCCCGAAGTAGCGGTTCAGCAGGCCCTCGAAGGCCTTGCCGTGGCGGGCTTCGTCACGAGCCATCTCGTGGACGGTGTCGTGGATGGCGTCCAGATTGTACTTCTTGGCCAGCTTCGCCAGCTCGAATTTGCCGGCGGTGGCACCGTTCTCGGCATCTACGCGCATCTGCAGGTTCTTCTTGGTGCTGTCGGTGATGACCTCGCCCAGCAGCTCAGCAAACTTGGCGGCGTGCTCGGCCTCCTCCAGGCCGGCCTTCTCCCAGTACATGGCGATCTCGGGATAGCCTTCGCGGGCAGCAACGCGACCCATGGCCAGATACATACCCACCTCGGAGCACTCACCCTCGAAGTTGGCGCGCAGACCGTCGATGATCTCCTTGCGGACATCCTCCGGCACATCAGCGCCGAACACCTTGCCTACGCCCACCACATGCTCGGCAGCCCAGGTCTTTTCCTCGGCCTGCAGGGTGAACTTATCACCGCTGACGTGGCAGACAGGGCACTCGGCCGGGGGATTCTCGCCTTCGTAAACATAACCGCAAACAGGACAGACCCACTTCTTCATAATCGTTACCTCCATAAAATGTAATGTGTTTGTTTGTTATTTTGACGCCGCGAAAGCGGCCTTTGTCAACTGGTTTTCTGCTGTGCCAGGCAACCGCTGCACCGCCCGTAGAACGTGACGCCGTAGCTGTCCGGTTCCCCTACCTCCGACATATCCGGGGGCTCCACCGGGATGGGCGGCAGGTCGATGACCGCGCCGCAGGAGCGGCAGACGAAGTGCCCGTGGAGGGCGGTGTTGCCGTCGTAGCGATCCTCGCCGTCCACACAGCCGATGACCTGCACCGTGCCCTCCGCCCGGAACCGCGCCAGATTGCGGTAGACGGTGGCCAGAGAGAGGTCGGGTATGCGGGGCTTCAGCTGGGCGTAGACCCATTCCGCAGAGGGGTGGCAGGTGGTGGAACGCAGGCACTCCAATATGGCTTCCCGCTTGGGGCTGTGCCGTGTGGTGTTCATGGGCTGCGCTCCTTTCTTATTGCTAACAATTATTGTTTGCATTAGTATAGTAACACACCTGCTTGGATTTGTAAAGAGGTTTTTTGCATTTTTTCAAAAAATTTTTCCAGCCACTGGTATCCTCCCCCGTCGGGGCGGAAAATATGTAAGGAAGTCCGGTACGGCTGCGCCGTACCGGACTTTTATACATATTACAATTTACTCGGCCTCGGCCAGAGCCTTGGCAGCGGCGATGGCCTTCTCCTGTGCCGCCGCGGGGCAATCCTCGTAGCGGACGAAGGTGAAGGTGAAGGTGCCGCGGGACTGGGTCATGGAGCGCAGGTCGATGGCGTAGCTCATCATCTCGGCCATGGGGACTTCCGCCTCCAGCACCGTCTCGCCGTCGCCGGTGGGGTTCATGCCCATGACGCGGCCGCGGCGCTTGTTCAGGTCGCCCATCACGTCGCCCACATAGTTATCGGGCACAGTGACCTTCAGCTCGCCGATGGGCTCCATCAGGACGGGCTTGGCCTCGGGCAGAGCGGCCTTGAACGCCAGGTTCGCCGCCAGCTTGAAGGCGATTTCGGAGGAGTCCACGGGGTGATAGGAGCCGTCCACCAGAGTGGCCTTCAGGAACACCACGGGATAACCGGCCAGCACGCCGTGCAGGCAGCTCTCGCGCAGGCCCTTTTCCACGGCGGGGAAGTAGTTCTTGGGCACGGAGCCGCCGAACACGTTCTCCTCGAAGATCATATCCTCCTGCTCGGTCTGGGGCTCGAAGATGATATGGACATCACCGAACTGGCCGCTGCCGCCGGTCTGCTTCTTATAACGACCCTGCTTGCGGACGGTGCTGCGGATCTTCTCGCGGTAGGCAACGCGCGGGGTATCCAGCTCCGCGTCCACGCCGAAGCGGGACTTCAGCTTGCTGCACAGCACGTCGATCTGAATGTCGCCGGCGCCGGAGATAACGGTCTGGCGCGTCTCGGCGTTGTTGGTGACGGAGAAGGTGGGATCCTCCTCGTTCAGCTTGTTCAGGCCGGTGCCCAGCTTCTCGATCTCCTGCTTGGTCTTGGGCGCGATGGCGCGCTCGTAGCAGGCGGGCGCAAAGGCCAGAGGCGCGAACTTCACATAGGTCTTGGGCTCGCACAGGGTATCGCCGGTCTTGACCTTGTCCATCTTGCCGATGGCGCCGATGTCGCCGCAGCAGATCTCCTTGGTCTCCTCGGCCTTCTTGCCCTTCATGGTGTACAGACGACCCAGCTTTTCGGTGTTGCCGGTGGTCATGTTGTACAGGGACATATCGCCGGTGACCTTGCCGCGGATGACCTTGATCATGGAGTACTTGCCGTACTGGTCGGAGATGGTCTTGAACACGAAAGCGGCGGTGGTGCCGTTGGGATCGTAGGCGACCTCAATGGGATTGCCGTCGTCGTCCTCGGCGGCCTCGGCGGGCATGTCGGTAGCCACGGGAACCAGATCCACGATGGTCTGCATCAGCATGTCAACGCCCATGCCGGTGAGGGCGGAGCCGCACAGCACGGGGCACACGCTGCCGTCGCGCACGCCGATCTTCAGACCCTTGGCCATGTCCTCGGCGGACAGCTCCATGGTCTCGAAGAACTTCTCCATCAGCTCCTCGTCGGCGCCGGCGGCGGCCTCCATCAGCTCAGCGCGCAGAGCCTCCACCTCGTCGGCCATGTCGCCGGGGATGGCGCACTCGCCCTTGGCGTCGTAGGCCTTGTTGTGCAGCAGGTCAACGATAACGGTAACGGCCTTGTTGGCATCGGCCTTGGTGGCCACGATGGGGGCGATGGCGGTGCCGTACTTGCCCTTGATGGTCTCGATGCAGGAGACGTAGTCGGAGTTGGCCTCCTCCACGCGGTTGATGAACATCATGCGGGGCTTCTTGCCCAGCATCTTCCAGGTACGCTCCATGCCCACGGACAGGCCGTCCTTGGCGTTGCCCACGATGACGGCGCACTCGGCGGCGCGGATGGCGCACACGGCCTCGCCGGAGAAATCGAAGTTGCCGGGAGCGTCCATGACGTTGATCTTCTTGCCCTTGTACATAACGGGAGCGAAGGCCAGAGAGATGGAAATCTGGCGCTTGATCTCCTCGGCATCGTAGTCACAGGTGGTATTGCCGTCGGCGGTCTTGCCCAGACGGTCGATACCCTTGGTCATAAACAGCATCTGCTCAACCAGAGAGGTCTTTCCGGAGCCTCCGTGACCCAGCAGGGCGATATTGCGAATGTCGTTAGCAGTCATAGTGATGATGTTCTCCCTTCGTTTTCTTGAAGTCCGCCGCCCACAGCCGCGGACAGTAGCTCAACGTACCGATTATATAGTATTTCCGCTGGCCTGACAACCTCTAATTTAAATATTTGTGGGAAATGTGCGCTGATATTCCCCGCTTTTCGTCAGGTTGTACAACGGCAGGCTTTGTTCTATGGGCAAAGCGACGGAGTCGCCGTCAGTAGTGCTTCACAAGCCCGGCCAGCAGCAGCGTGGGCAGCAGCCACAGCAGCTGATACACCACCATGGCGATGGGCGTCAGTAGGGCGAAATTGCCGATGGACGTCAGGTAATAGGCCAGCGCCACGCCCACAGCCGCGCCGATGTAGCCCAGAATGGTGGCGGTGCGCACGGCCTTCACCGCCCGGCGGCTGCCGGCCACGGACTCCACAAGGGGCATCAGCCCCTCCCGGCAGACAATGACATAGGGCTGCTCGCCCCGCTGCTCCGCCAGCTGCGCCAGCGCCAGACGGGTGGAGACATCCGGGTACACCGGCCTGGCGTCCACGCCGAATTTCCGCTTGATAAGCCCCGGCGTCACGTTGCCGCTGCGGACAGCCAGCACCGGCGTGATGTGAAAGCGCTTCAGGGTGCGCAGCGCCCACTCCGCGTTGCGGGAGGGCTGGTATTTCACGGCGAACACGGCGGTCAGCGCCCCATCCACCGCCAGAAACACACCGGTGGACAGCTTCATGTCACGGGGCAGCGCCACCCGGCGCTTCTTCATGAAATACGCGCTGCCCATGAGCACCGTCTCGCCCCGGATGTTGGCCTCCACACCGCCCTCCTCGCAGTAGTTGAGCCACTCCACCGGCAGGTGGAAGCCGCCCTCGGCGGTGAGCTGGCGCTCCAGCAGGGGGGTAAGGCTGCTGCCGGCGGCCTTGGCCACCGACGCGGCGTAAGACACGGCGCGGGCACGCTCCTCGCCGAACACCTTGTAGCCGTTCAGCGTCACGGTGCCGGGCGGGAACAGGTCGTCGTCCGTCAAAATCAACCGGCGGGAGCGGCTTACCGCCCGCGCACCGGCGTAACCGGCGGCGGCGCAGCCGCTGCGTCCCAGCCGCCGGGACAGATAGTACATGGGCAGCACGCCGCTGAGGGGGATGCTCAGCCCCGCACCGGCGGTGGTCAGCGCCGTGAGCACCCAGGGGAAATCGCTCATATTGCCGTCGGAAAAGCACACCACGCCGGAGAGCACGGCGGCCACCGCCATCACCAGCGGCATGGCGTAGTTCTGCCAGTAGCGGGCGGGATCGGGGCGGCTCATGAGCCGGTAGAAGCCCTCCTCCGTGCCCCGCTGACGGCACACGCCCGTCTCCGTGGTGGAGACCACGTAGGGCACGGCGCCGTTGAGCACCAGCAGGTGATAGGCGCTGCGGCGCGTCTCCGCCTCCAGATACAGCCCCCACTGGCACGCCAGTATCAGCAGCGCACCGGCGGCGGCGTAGGGCGTGGCGCGGGTGCTGCCGGTGGCCATGCCGCACACGCAGCACAGCAGCTGCGTCATCGCCGCGATGGCGGCGCACAGCTCGCAGCCCGCCTGTCCCTGCCGCAGCAGCTCCACGGCGCGCCGCCATACGGCGGCGCAGGCCAGCGCCGTCAGCAGCAGACCGCCGCCCAGCACGGCACAGCGCAGCAGCGCCTCGTCCAGCCATGCGGAGGGCAGCTTTTCCAGCTCCTGCAATACGGCGGCCACCACCAGCGCCAGCGCCGGCAGGATACCCGCCAGCAGCCCTCGGCGCAGCCGTCCGCACTGCCGCTTGGCGTCCCGCAGGACGTCCTCCGGCAGCGGCTCCGGCTCCGGCTCCGGCGGTTCCTCCGGCTCCGGCTCCTCGTCCTCCTCCGGCTCGTCGAACAGCTGCTCCGTATCCTGAAAGGCCGGGCGGCGCTTTTTGCCCTCCGCCCGGCGGCGCAGCCGCGCCAGCAGTCCGGCGATGCGCTCGCTCAGCGGCACCGGCTGGGCGATAACGCCGTCGTCCTCGTCCTCCAGCACCGCGTCCACCGTCTGGGACATGATGTCCTTCAGCGCTACGCGATCCGGCGCGGTGGATTCGTACTCCGGTTCCGGCTCGGGAACCGGTTCCGGTGCAGGCTCCGGTTCCGGAATGGGTTCCGGTGCCGGAGTGGGAAGCGGCTCCGGCTGGGGTTCCTGCGGCGGCTCCTGCTCCGGGGCAGGCTGACGCCCACCCCTGCCGTATTCGGCAAGGATGGATTCCAGCGAAAGCTCGTCCTCCTGATCGGGAGCGTTATACAATTGTTCGTCCCGCCGTCTTCTCATTCTGTCTGTATGCTCTCATCCCCGCTGGCGCACGGCCTCGTACAGCAGGATCGCTGCCGCGGCGCTGGCGTTCAGGGAGGATATCTTTCCTTTCATGGGAATGCTCACCAGAAAATCGCAGTTTTCCGCGGCAAGGCGCGTCATGCCCGTGCCCTCGGAGCCGATGACAATGGCCGCAGGCCCCTTCAGATCCGCCTGATACAGGGTGGTATTGCCGTCGGCTGCCGTGCCGAATACCCACACGCCCTGCTTTTTCAGATCCTTCAGCAGCGCCGGGATATTGGGTACCCGCGCCACCGGCACATAGCTTACCGCGCCCGCCGAGGTCTTGGCGACGATGGCGGTCAGACCGGCGCTGCGGCGCTTGGGGATAATGACGCCGTGGGCGCCGGCGCACTCCGCCGTCCGCAGGATGGCGCCCAGATTGTGGGGGTCGGATATCTCGTCGCACACCACCAGCAGCGGCGGTTCGTCCCTGTCGACAGCGGCTTGCAGGATGCTCTCCACGGTGGCGTATTCCCGCACGGCGGCCAGCGCGATCACGCCCTGATGGGCGTGGGTGCGGGACATGTTGTCCAGCTTGCGCCGGTCGGCCTCCACCACCACGATGCCGGCGGAGCGGGCTTTGGAGGCGATGTGCCCCAGGGTCTTGTCCGTCTCGCCCTTGGCGATATAGATCTTATCCATAGGCGTGCCCACCCGCAGAGCTTCGATCACCGCGTTGCGCCCCTCGATAATGCCGTCCGCCTCGGCGTCCGGCAGCGGGCGTCTGTTCTCCGTGTCCTTTGTATCTCTCATGATATACCTCACGCTTTTTGTAATCGGTATCTATTCTACCACATCCTTTCACCAATATAAAGGCGGATTCATAGAAATTTTACAGGAAAACCGGAGGCCTTTTCCTTGAGACTTTCGGGCAGGTGTGGTATACTGATTAAAATTTACAGTTCCCTCGCAAGTCAAACGGAGGATAATAATATGGCAAACAACAATGGCAGCAATAACAACAACAGCGGCGGAAAGAACGGCAAGGGCAATTTCCGCGGCGTGCTGACGCTGATCGCGTGGGCGCTGGTGCTGACGGTGGCGTTCAACTATTTCAACGCCTACAACCGCAACGCCGCCAACAAGACCAGCAGTCACGAGATCAAATACAGTGACATGATCACCATGATCGAAAAGAATCAGGTGGACGAGGTGCTGTTCAAGGACAGCACCATCTACATCACGCCGGTGGACGGCTATGTGTACACCGAGGAGGTCACCTCCGGCGGCAAGACGGAGACAAAGACCTATAAGCAGAGCGAGGATTCCAGCCTGACGCTGTACACCGCCTATCTCTCCAACGCCGACCTGCTGCCCCTGATGAAGGAGCACAACGTGGCCTATACTGGCTTCTATGAGGCCGAGATGAGCCCCTTCCTGATGATCATGATCCAGTATATCCTGCCCACCATCTTCATCGTGGGCGCGTTCATGCTGGTCATGCGTCTGATGAGCAAGTCCGGGGGCGGCGGCTTCGGCGGTATCGGCAGCGTGGGCAAGTCCAACGCCAAGGTCTATATGGAGAAATCCACCGGCGTCACCTTCAAGGACGTGGCCGGTCAGGACGAGGCCAAGGAGTCGCTGGAGGAGATCATCGACTTCCTGCACAACCCCGGCAAGTACACCGCCATCGGCGCCAAGCTGCCCAAGGGCGCGCTGCTGGTGGGCTCTCCCGGTACCGGCAAGACGCTGCTGGCCAAGGCCGTGGCAGGCGAGGCGGGGGTGCCGTTCTTCTCCATCTCCGGCTCCGACTTTGTGGAGATGTTCGTGGGCGTGGGCGCCAGCCGTGTCCGCGACCTGTTCAAGGAGGCCTCCAAGGTCGCGCCCTGCATTATCTTTATCGACGAGATCGATACCATCGGCAAGTCCCGCGACGCCAGCAAGTTCGGCGGCGGCAACGATGAGCGGGAGCAGACCCTCAACCAGCTGCTGGCCGAGCTGGACGGCTTTGACCCCGGCAAGGGCGTCATCGTGCTGGGCGCCACCAACCGCCCGGAGGTGCTGGACAAGGCGCTGCTGCGCCCCGGCCGCTTCGACCGGCGCATCACCGTGGATCGCCCCAATCTGGCCGGACGTCTGGCCACCCTGCAGGTACACATCCGCAACATCAAGCTGGCTGAGGACGTAAATCTGGAGAAGATCGCCCAGGCCACCGCCGGCTGCGTGGGCGCAGACCTGGCCAACCTGGTGAACGAGGCCGCCCTCCGCGCCGTCCGCAAGGGACGCCGCGCCGTGAATCAGGACGACCTGCTGGTGTCCTTCGAGCTGGTCATCGCCGGCAGCGAGAAGAAGGGCACCGTCATCACCGAGGCGGAGAAGCGCATCATCGCCTACCACGAGGTGGGTCACGCGCTGGTGGCTGCCAAGCAGAAGAACGCACAGCCCGTCAGCAAGATCACCATCGTGCCCCACACCCAGGGTGCGCTGGGCTATACGCTGCATCTGCCGGAGGAGGAGAAGTTCCTCATGTCCAAGGAGGACATCCTCGCCGAGATACGCACCCTGCTGGCCGGACGCTCCAGCGAGGAGGTGGTGTGCAACACCATGACCTCCGGCGCCGCCAACGACATCGAGCGCGCCACGGAGATGGCGCGGAATCTGGTGGCGCGGTTCGGCATGTGCGACGAGTTCGACATGATGGCGCTGGGCACGGTGCAGAGCCAGTATCTGGACGGCGGCTACTCCATGTCCTGCGCCCAGGAGACGTATGCCGCCGCCGACCGGGAGACCATCAAGATCCTGCGCCAGTGCCACGAGGAGGCCAAGGCCATCCTGCGGGAGAACCGGGAGCTGCTGGACAAGATCGCCGCGTACCTGCTGAAGAAGGAGACGATCACCGGGCAGGAGATGATGGCCATCATCGAGGGCCGCGACCCGGAGACGGTGGACAACTACGGCGCCAGCAAGAGCAGCCAGCCCGCCTTCCGTCCCAGCGTGCCGGAGACCATCGAAGCGCCCGCCAAGCACATCAACATTGTGTCCGAGCCGGTGCCCATGCCGGACTTCGACGAGAGGCCGGAGGAGAAAAAGCCGGAGGACACCCCGGAGCCGCCCGCCGACAGCCCGGCGGGGGACAAGCCCGAATAAAAGAGCACGAACGCCCTGCGGCATAGCCGCAGGGCGTTCCGGTTTGTGTGGGATAACACTTCCGCACTTCATTCGGTAGGGGACGGCGTCCTCGACGTCCCGCTTCGCACGGTCCTGTGTCCCAGCGCTTATTCGCTTTTCGCCAGCTCCTGCACCCGCCGGCACAGCAGAGGCAGCGCCTTTTCAAATTCCACGCCGTACCAGCCCGCGTGGGGGTCGCGCGCCGTGGCATCGATGCACGCCAGCACGAACTCCACCGCCAGCGCGGACGACTGCTCCAGCGTCATGCCCCGCATGAGCCCGCCGGTCACGGTGGCGGCGAATATGTCCCCCGTGCCGTGGAAGGAGGCGGGGACACGCCGCCCCTGAGCGGTGAAATACGTCCCCGTCCGGCTGTCGTACCCCATGGCGCCCAGTCTGTCCGGGGCGAAGGAGACACCGGTGAGCACCACCTGCTTCACGCCCAGTGCTGCCACCCGCTGCAAAAGGGTGCGGGCGAAGCCCTCGTCCACGTCCTCCCGGTAGGGCGTGCCGGTCAGAAGGCACGCCTCGGTGATGTTGGGCAGTGCCACGTCCGCCCGCGCCACCACCCGCGCCATAGCCGCCGGGAAATCATCGCCGAAGCCGGCATACAGCTTCCCGTGATCCGCCATGGCGGGATCGACGATCAGCAGTGTATCCGGGCTTTTCACCGCGTCGAAGAAGTCCAGCACCTGCTGCACCTGCGGCACAGAGGCGATATAGCCGGTATACAGCGCATCGAAATGCACGTTTTGCTGCCGCCAGTGGGCGGCGATGGCCGGCAGCTGGTCGGTGAGATCCCGGCTGACGAAGCCGGGAAACGCGGTGTGGGCGCTGAGCACAGCCGTGGGCACGATGGCACACTCCACCCCCATGGCGGAGATCACCGGCAGCGCCACCGTCAGGGAGCAGCGTCCCAGACAGGAGATGTCCTGTATGGATGCGATCCGCTTCATAGCTTCACCGTCTCATCCAGCTGCACGCCGTACAGGTTCTTGGCCGAGCAGCCGGCGCGGCCGCCGCCGGCACAGGCGCAGGCACACGCACAGGCGCAGCTGCTGGCGCAGGCACAGTGGCTGCCGCCGCCGAAGCCGCCTCCGCCGAAGCCGCCGCCCCGGCTACCGCCGCCGAAGCCGCCACCGCTTCTGGGCGGTCTGGGCTTTGTTTTGGTGCCCACGCTGCCGGGGCGGGGTCTGCCGTCCGGCCCGGCGGGATACCACAGGTGGTTGACGAACACGTACCGGGTGCCGAAGCCGCCGGCGTAGCCGTCGCCCCGGCGGGCGGCGGAGATCAGCGTGATGACGAATATCACCATGAAGATCATCACCATCATGCCGATGATGGCGTCCCCGGCGTCGTCATCGTCGTAGTAATAGTCATCGCTGCCGTTCCAGCTGTCGTCAGGGACGTTGTTGGCGCTGTATTCCTCCGGAAGCTGGGTGGGCCAGTCGGTGTAGCGCACCTGCACGTTCATCTTGTAGCCGTAGCCCAGATCGGAGGCGGTGATGGTCATGCCGTCCTGCACCGTCACGCTGTCAGCGCCGCTGACCGTACCCTCGGTGAAATCGCCGGTCAGCCCGGCGGGGTCGTTCCAGACGAGGGTCATCTGCCCGATCTTCGCCTCGTCGAACCAGCCGGCGGTGTAATCGTAGGTCACGGCGCTGCCGTCCAACTGGTACATATACTCCTGCACCCACGAGTAGGCGAAGGAAAAGGTCTCGTTCGCGTCGTAGCCGCGGTCAAGATAGACGTACATATAGCTGTTGTCGAAGTCCAGCCGCTCGATGTTGTCCGTCTGCGCCGCCACGTCCCGGATGGAGCCGTTGGGTACGCCGATCTTCAGCTCCTGCCCGTAGGGCAGCTCCTCCAGCGGTGTCCACTCCAGCTTCACGGTGATAAGCAGGCTGCCGTCCTCCGTGTTGGGCGTCACCATAACGCCGTACTGCTCGATGTAGTCGTAATCCGCCCATGCGGTGACGGTAAAGCAGGCCGCCGCCAGCAGGGTCAACAGCAGGATATGGAGCTTTTTCAGCATACGGACGCCTCCTCTCCGTTGCCCTGGCGCAGCTGGCACAGCTGCTCCATTTTGGCGCTTTTGGCGCGGATGGCCGCGCAGCGCTGGCTCTGCCATATCTTATCCCAGTCGTCCGTGAGCATGTTCCCCAGCGGCTGGCTGCTGAGCCAGCTCTGGCAGGGGATCACGCCGCCGTCCGGGGCGATGGCCATGTTGCTGAGACACGCGCCGCAGCTGGGCACCAGCGTCAGCCCCAGCGAGCGCAGCGTCTCCTCCTTCAGCCAGCCGGGGCTGGTGAAGTCCATCTCCATTTCCAGCTCCTCCGCCGCGGTCACGGCGCGGCGCAGCACGTCCGTCAGCTGCTCCTCCGTGAGACGGGTGGCGCGGCTCTCCGCGCCCTCGGCGCTGCCGGAGGGGATCAGGCCGGAGCAGGTGACGTACCGCACGCCCAAGCCGTTTACAAACCGCACGGTGGCGGCGTAGTCCTCATTCAGGCTGCACAGTGGCGTGTTCACCGACACGGACAGCCCGGCGGCCACGGCGTTTCTGATGCCGGTCACGGTGTCGTCAAAGCCCTCCGCGCCCACCAGCGCGTTGTGGACAGCGGGGTCGTGGCTGTACAGCGTCACCTGCACGCTGTCGAGACTGGCCTCATACAGCCTGCGGCACAGCTCCGGCGTCAGCAGCCGCCCGTTGGTGTTCAGGCGGGTGACGAACCACTGGGCGACCTCCACCAGCTCCACCAGATCGGCGCGGAGGGTGGGCTCTCCGCCGGTGAACGTCACCTGCGGGACGTTGGCGGTGCGGAGCTTCGCCAGTATCTCCTTCCACTGGGCGGTGGTCAGCTCCGGCGTGTCGGACAGGGGCTGGCCGGCGGCGTAGCAGTGCAGGCACTTCTGGTTGCAGTGCCACGCGCCGCCACGGGTCATGGCGCTGACCATAAGATCCATGCGGTGGGGCGCGGTCATCTCCGGGGCGTACTCCCCCAGCGTCAGCGGGGCGACCTCCGCCTCCGGCTCCTGTCCGCGGGCGATGGCCACCAAAGACCGGATCATGGTGGCCAGATCGTCAGACAGCTGCTCCTTCGATGTGAAGGGATAGGTCTTGTGCGTCTCTGCCACGGCGCCGGCGGCCATGGCGTTCCAGTCGCTCTCGGTGATCTCCACACCGGTGAAGGGCTCCAGCCGATCCATGAAGTTGGCCAGCAGGATCGCCCAGCTGAGGTTCAGAGGCACCAGACGGCTGCCGTTGAGCAGCAGAAGAAAAGGCGCGTTGTCCGCGTCCTGACGGGGTGGGATCATGTGGATGCGCAGCACGCCGCGTCCCTTGGGATCCAGCGTGATATGGCGCACGCACTCCAGATGGCGGCGGCGATAGCGCCGCTCCAGCAGTGTAGCCACAGGCAGTTCCTCCTTTTGAAGGCAATATATGACAGAGTATACCACAGCCGAGCCATGATAGCAAGAAACGCGCAAAAAAGAACCGCCTTTCGGCGGTTCTCAATCATTCACATCGTAGAAAATGCGCTCGCCCTCCTCGGCCAGTCCCAGCTGGTCACGCGCCAGATCCTTGATGAATTCCTCGTCGTCCTTCTTGGCCAGATCGGACTCCAGCGCCTGGTTCTCCTGGGTCTGCATTTGCAGCTGGCGCTCCAGCGCCGCCTGCTGCTGTCTGGCCTCGCTGAGGCGCTGTCCCACCTGTATCAGCTCGATGCCCAGGAAGATCACCAGCGCGGCGATCAGCAGCACCAGGGCGGGGCTGGTGCGGTGCGCCGCTCTTTTCTTCTGTGCCATGTGTGCTCGCCTCCTTCGCCGTCTTTTTCTCTATCATAGCGCACTTGCGGCGAAAAGGAAAGGCTTTTTTCCCGGCAGCGGCGATTTTTTTCGCCAGCGCCGCCATCCACGACACAGGGCGCCACAGAAGGCGCGCCGTGGCCGCCGCTGCGCCCAGCCAGAAGTCCCACAGCGGCCGCAGCAGCGGCGACAGCGCCAGCACATACAGCAGCGCGCCCAGCCCCATGGCGCTGAGCATCACCAGCCGCAGCTCGCCCTCGCCCACCCGCAGGGCATACCACAGCAGCGCCGGAGCCACCGCCAGCAGATACACCCCGTCCAGCACATGGGTCAGCCGTCTGTTTTTCCGGCGGCGGAGGCGCACCGGCCGCAGCAGATCGTACACCGCCGCAGCCGCCGCACCCAGCGCCGCCGCCGTCAGATAGCCCCACAGCTGCGCGGAGACAACGGTGCCCACCTCAGGCGAACAGGCGGCTGAAGAAGGAGCCGCCCCGCTCCTCCGGCGCGTCCTCGTAGGTCAGGGCGTCGATGCGCCCGTCCACATGCAGCTCGCCGCCGTCCAGCGACAGCTTGCCGATATGCAGTCCCTCGCCGCTGACCACCAGCGTCCCCGCGCCGGTGCGCAGGACGATGCACTGGTCGTCGAACCGCTCCACGTCCTCCACACCGGCTACGGTGAGCTTTTCCCGTCCCTCCAGCTGGAGACGGTGGACGGCGGCAGGATCGGTGATGTCGTATGCCATAAGAAATCCCCCTCATACACGGTTTTTCCCAGTGTATGAGGGGGCTTGTTCGTTTATGACAGAGCTGTCCCTACACCTCGCGGTACATGGCGGCAGCCGCGTCCTTGCCCACGTTCTCGGTGACGGACAGCACCTCCACCGTCAGCGTTTTCGCGCCGAAGCGGATGGCGATCACGTCGCCTGTCTTCACGTCGTAGGACGCCCGCTGCACCCGTCCGTTGACGGTGACACGCTCCGCGTCGCAGGCCTCGTTGGCCACGGTGCGGCGCTTGATGAGCCGGGAGACCTTCAGATATTTGTCCAGACGCATGGTGCGCCCTCCTTTCCGGAAAAAGAGCCGGTGCGTCACCACACCGGCTCCTGAAATAAGGCGAAATTACTTGGCCACGGCGTCCTTCAGAGCCTTGCCGGCCTTGAAGGTGGGAACGGTGGAAGCGGGGATCTCCACGGCTGCGCCGGTGCGGGGATTCAGGCCGGTACGGGCGGCGCGCTTCTTGGTCTCGAAGGAGCCAAAGCCCACCAGCTGCACCTTCTCATTGGCCTTCAGAGTCTCGGCAATGGTGTTCAGCACGGCGTTGACGGCAGCATCAGAGTCCTTCTTGGACAGGCCGGTCTTCTCAGCGACAGCGGCGATCAGTTCAGTCTTATTCATGTTATTTCCTCCCAAAAATTTTCGTTGGTAATTGCCGCGATACGCGGCTATCCTAAAACGATGTTGTATCGCATTAAGAACGTTCCTTCGCCCCGTTCCACAGGGCGGTCATCTCCTCCAGCGTCATGTCGTGCAGCGCTCTGCCCTGCCGGGCGGCCTCCTGCTCCATGACGCGGAAGCGCCGGATGAATTTTTCGCAGGTACCGGCGATGGCATCCTCCGGGTCGATGCCGCAGAAGCGCCCCACCTTCACGGCGGCGAACAGCACATCGCCCAGCTCACCGGCCACGTCGCCGCCTGTCTCCACGGCCTGACGCAACTCGCCCGTCTCCTCGTCCAGCTTGTCCAGCGCGCCGGAGACGTCGCGCCAGTCGAAGCCCGCGTCCGCGGCCTTCTTCTGTATCTTCTCCGCCCGCCACAGGCCGGGCAGACTGCGCGCCACAGCGTCCAGCGCATCGGCGGTGGTCTTTTGCCCTTTCTCCTGCCGCTTCAGCTCATCCCAGCTGGCGGGCACGGTGTCCGCCGTCTCCGCCCGTCCGTCGCCGAACACATGGGGATGGCGGAACAGCAGCTTTTTCACCACGCCGTCGCACACGTCGTCCATGGTGAAGCGCCCTGCGTCCTTCTCGATGTCCGCGTGGAACACCACCTGCATCAGCACGTCGCCCAGCTCCTCCCGGAGCAGCGCGGCATCCTCCGTGTCGATGGCCTCCGCCGCCTCGTATGCCTCCTCCAGTAGTCCGCGGCGGATGCTCTGATGCGTCTGCACCCGATCCCACGGGCAGCCCTCGGCCGAGCGCAGCAGCCGGACGATCTCCAGCAGGTCGTTGTAGTCATAACGGGGTTTCCTTGTAAAATTTAGCATACTTACGCTCCTATTGCAAGAGGTTTTCCGCATGCGGCACAGAAAAGTTCAGCGCAAATGCAGAAAATCCGCGATTTTCTCCCCCCGCGGCAGCGTCACCACGTCCGTGCGGGTCACAGCGCCGGTGGCCAGCGCCAGGATCACATATACCGCCGCCGCCACCGCGATGGCCGGCAGCACCGCCCAGCGCTCCGGCAGCACCCGGCAGAAAAGGCCGTAGCCGGAACGGGCAGCCAGTGCCATCACCGCCGTCACCAGCACCGGGCGGGCGAACAGCCGTATGTAGCCCGGACGCTCCGGCACCAGCCGGGCGATGGCGATCAGGTCGATAAGCACGATCAGCGCGTAGCAGTACAGGGTGCTGACAGCCGCGCCCCGTATGCCGGTGGCCGGGTCGCCCACCATCAGGTAGTTGGTGACCACCTTCAGCACACCGCCGCACAGCAGCGCCAGCACCGGCACCAGCGGGTGGCCGTAGGCCTGCAGGACGCCGTTGGCGGCCACCATCAGGCACACGAACACGCAGGCCAGCCCCAGAAACGTCAGGTGGTACGCCGCCGCCCTTGCCGTGTCCGGCACCGCCGGATACAGCAGCAGCAAAATAGGCTCCGCCAGCACCGACAGTCCCACACCGGCGGGCAGCGCCGTAAGGACGGTGAGCTTCATGGCGGCGCCGGCGGCTTTCCCGGCGGCCGTCCGGTCGCCCCGGGTCAGGGCGGCGGACACAGCGGGCATCAGGCTCACCGACAGGGGATAGATAAACGACGGCGGCAGGGCGAACAGGGTCATGCCGAAGGTATATTCGCCGTACAGGGCGGCTGTCTCCGCCGCCGAATAGTGCAGCGTGTTCTGCAGCGTGCCGGTGACCAGCGTCTGATCCAGCAGGGTGATAAGGCTCATGCCCGCCGCGCCCACGGTGATGGGCACGCCGTCGCGCAGCAGCTGCCGGGCGATATCCCGGCGGGCGGGCGGCACGTCACGCACCGGCGGCAGAGACGCCCGCCTCGGCAGCAGCAGCGCCGTGACCAGCAGTCCCAGCCCCGCGCCCGCCGTCACGCCGCCGATGGCACCCGCGGCGCACAGGGGCGCGCCCGCGCCCCGATGGAGCAGGTACAGGCACAGCGCCAGCCCTACCGTCAGCTTGCCGGTGGACTCCGCCACCTGTCCGGCGGCGGTGGGCACCATGTCCCCCAGCCCCTGGGTATAGCCCCGCAAGGCGGCGGACAGGCACACCAGCAGCACCGCCGGCCCCAGTGCCCGCAGGGCGGGCGCGGCGTCGCCGTCGTGGAGGGCGGCGGCCAGCGTGTCCGGCAGCAGGCACATGACGGCGCTGCACGCAAGACCCATGACCCCCAGCAGCGCCAGCCCTGTCCGCAGACAGCGCCCCGCCGCGCCGAAGCGCCGCTGGGCGGCGGCACGGGCCACCATACGGCTCAGCGCCACAGGCAGTCCCGCCGTGGACAGCACCAGCAGCAGGCTGTAAATATTATAGGCGGCGTAAAAATGCGCCATGCCCTCTCTGTCCAGCAGATTCCCCAGCGGGATCTTGTACAGAGCGCCCAGCAGCTTCGTCACCGCCACGGCCAGCGCCAGTATGGCCGCGCCGCCCATGAAATTTTGCCGCCGGTGGGTCATAGCGCCTCCTTACGAATGTCCCGGCGTTACCGCGCCATGTTCTCGTGGAACCGGCGGAACGCCTCTAAATTCTCGGTGAGCTTCTCCGGCCGCTGGATGTATTCCAGCGGGAATTTGGGGTGGAACACCCGCTCGATGCGGTTGCGTCCGGCGTCCACCATTTTGGTGGAGCCGCCTGCCCCCAGAGAGAGGATGCTGTGCAGCTCCTCCATGATGTAGATATTATACAGTCCCTCCGCGCCGGATATGCACCAGCCTACGTTTTCAAAGCTGCCGGACATGTACTTCTGCCGGTAGAGATAGTAGGGGGCGAAGCCCCGGGCGCGCAGGGCGGGATCGGCGTAGTCCAGCATGGCGGCCACGTCCTCCGCCGTGGGGATGGGCAGTCCCTCCAGCAGGATGCGGCTGCCCTTCTTGAGACTGAGGGTGTGGACGGTGATGTTGTCCGCGCCGAAGGTCAGGCAGCGATCCAGCGTCCGGCGGAAGCCCTCCGGCGTGTCGGCGGGCAGACCGGCGATGAGATCCATGTTCACATGGGGGAAGCCCATGGAGGTGGCCAGCGCCATGGCCTGTTCGATGTCCTCCGGGCTGTGCTTCCGTCCGATGGCCGCCAGCACCTGCGGCTCCAGCGACTGGGGATTCACGCTGATGCGGTCGGCCCCGTGATCCAGCAGTACCTGCAGCTTCTCCCGGTCAATGGTGTCCGGGCGGCCGGCCTCGATGCAGTATTCCACGCAGTCCGACAGGTCGAAGCTGCGGTTCAGGTGGGTCAGCAGCGCATCCATCTGCCGGGCGGACAGGGTGGTGGGCGTGCCGCCGCCCATGTAGAAGGATTTGATGCGCAGCCCCGCCTCCTTCACCATCCGCCCGGCGGCGGTGATCTCCTCCGCCAGCGCCGCCAGATACGGCTCCATCAGGGAGAAGGACTTCTCCACCGACGCGGACACGAAGCTGCAATAGGCGCAGCGGGTGGGGCAGAAGGGGATGCCCACGTAGAGGGATATCTCCTCCGGGCGCAGGCCGCGCTTGGCGCGCAGCCCTGCCTCGGCGCTCTCCAGCGCCAGTCGGCGGCGGGCGGGAGACACACAGTAGGTGTCCCGCAGGATACGGTCGGCCTGACCGGGGGTCATGCCCTCCTCCAGCATGCTCCGCACCAGCTTGGCCGGGCGGATGCCGGTCAGCGCGCCCCAGCTGGGCGTCACGCCGGTGACATCCCGGGCGGCGCGGAAGAAGGACAGCTTCAGGGCGCGCTGACGCAGGCGTTCCCGCTCGTACTCGTCGGAAACGCCTGTGATGCGCACGCGGGCTTCGCCCCGCGCCGTCTTGCCGCCGTATGTCAGCTCCGTGACGCCGACAGCGTAGGTCTTGCCCTCGCGGAGCGTCACTTCCGCGTGGCTGTCGCCCGTCTCGCCCTCGTACACCGGGCGCTCGTCCGGGAAAAAGGCCAGCAGGCTCTGCTCGATGGCATAGCGGTCGTCGTGACCGCGAAAGGTCAGTCTCATCGCACCGTACCCTGCCGCATGTAGGGGTTCACCCGGCGCTCGTAGTCCATGGTCGTCTCCCGGTCGTGACCGGGCAGCACCCGATAGTCGCCCTCCAGCGATGCCAGCCGCGCCAGAGACGCCAGCATCTTGCGGTAGTCGCCGCCGGGGAAATCGCACCGGCCGCAGGAGCAGCGGAACAGGGTGTCGCCGGCGAAGATCACGTGCTGTCCCTCCACCAGCAGGCAGACGGAACCCTCGGAGTGACCCGGCGTTTCCAGCACGCGGATGGTCAGGCCGCCCAGCGGCAGCGAGTCGCCCTCCTGATAATAGCGCTGGTTCTTCTCCCCCACCGGGGTGAACAGCAGGTCGCCGCCGCGGTCGGCGGCGGTGTCGTTCCGGTGGATGTACACCGGAACCTCCGGGTACCTCTCCAGCAGCGGCCGCACGGCGGAGGTGTGGTCAAAATGTCCATGGGTCAGCAGGATATACCGCAGGGCGCAGCCGCTCTGCTCCACCAGCTTCTCTACCCGGGCGGCATCGTCGCCGGGGTCGATGAGGGCGCAGACCTTGGCGTCCTCATCGCACAGCAGGTAGCAGTTGGTCATGATGGGCCCCACTTGCAGCGTTTGAATGGTCATGGCGTCCTCCTTACAGGGTGTCGGTGTCCAGAATGATGGTCAAGGGGCCGTCGTTGAGGCTGTCCACCTGCATGTAGGCGCCGAACTCGCCCGTCTCGGTGTGGAAGCCCTTGTCCCGGCACAGCTGCACGAACTTCTCGTACAGGGGGATGGCCACCTCCGGCCGCGCCGCCGCCAGAAACTCGGGGCGGCGCCCCTTCTTGCAGTTGGCGTACAGGGTGAACTGAGAGACGATCAGCAGCTGGCCGCCCACGTCGGTGAGGCTGCGGTTCATCTTCTCGTTCTCGTCCTCGAAGATACGCAGGCCGGTGAGCTTGTCGGCCAGCTTCTCCGCCTGCGCCTCGGTGTCCTCATGGGTGACACCCAGCAGGACGAGGAAGCCCTCGCCGATCTGTCCGATGATCTTGCCGTCCACAGAGACGGAGGCGTGCTTCACGCGGGTCAATACTGCGCGCATAATTTGTTCTCCTTTATACTCTTTGTATTCGTTTTCCTCATCCGGCGGGTCTTGTCACCCGCATAACGCCCGATATCTGCTCGATGCGGCGCATGACGCTGCGCAGCTGCTCGCTGTCCGGCACGTCGATGTCCAGCGACAGCAGGGCGAAGCCGTCCGGCGTGCTGCGGGCGTTCATGGAGGAGACGTGGGTTTTGGTGCTGGACAGCACCGTGGACACGTCCATGATGATGTTGATGCGATCCTTGGCGGTGATCTCCAGTGTGGTGCGGTAGCTCTCCTTGGTGTCGCTGCCCCAGGAGACCTTGATCCACCGCCCCGCCTCGTTGGGCTTACGGCGGGCGGGATCGGCGTTGGGACAGTCCGCCCGGTGGACGGAGATGCCGTAGCCACGGGTGATGAAGCCCACGATGTCGTCGCCGGGCACAGGGGTGCAGCACTTGGAGAACTTCACCAGACAGTTGGTCAGTCCCTCCACCACAATGCCCTGCTCGCTTCTGGTGCGCTGGGGCACGGCGGGGCGCATGATCTGCGGCTGATCCGCCACAGGCACCTCCTCCTGCCGCTCCGTCTGGTGCTGGTGGATGATGCGCTGGATGTCCTCCCGCAGCCGTCCCATGACCTTCAGGGCGGAGATGCCGCCGTAGCCGATGGCGGCGTACATGTCGTCCAGCGATGTGAAGCACAGCTTCTTCAGCACGCCGGGCAGGTTCTCCTCGTTGGTCAGCTCCTTCAGCGTCACGCCGGTGCGCTTCAGCTCCGACTCGAAGCTCTGGCGGCCGTTGACGATGTTCTCGTCCCGCTTCTCCTTCTTGAACCACTGGCGTATCTTGCTGCGGGCGTTGCTGGAGCGGGCGATCTTCACCCAGTCGCGGCTGGGGCCATGGGCGGATTTGCTGGTCATGACCTCCACCACGTCGCCGTTACGTAGGTGGTAGTCGAACTGCACGATGCGCCCGTTGACCTTGGCGCCCACCATGTGGTTGCCGATGGCGGAGTGGATGGTATAGGCAAAGTCGATGGGCGTGGCGCCCGCCGGCAGGTTGATGACGTCGCCATTGGGGGTGAACACGAACACCTCGTCGGCGAACATGTCCACCTTCAGGGAGTGGATAAAGTCCTCGGCGTCGGCGTCCTCCTGATTTTCCAGCAGGCGGCGCACCCACTCATAGCTGCGCTCGTCGCCGGCGCCCTGTCCGTTCTGCTTGTACTTCCAGTGGGCGGCCACGCCGTACTCCGCCACCTCGTGCATCTCCTTGGTGCGGATCTGCACCTCGAAGGGAATGCCGCTCTCGCCCACCACCGTGGTGTGCAGGCTCTGGTACATGTTGGGCTTGGGCGTGCCGATATAGTCCTTGAACCGCCCCAGAATGGGCTTGAACAGGTCGTGGATAATGCCCAGCACGTTGTAGCAGTCCGCCACCGTGTCCACGATGACCCGGAAGGCGAACAGGTCGAACACGTCGTCCAGACTCTTGTTCTGGGTGTACATCTTGCGGTAGATGGAGTAGGGGTGCTTCATGCGGCCGTAGACCGTGGCGTCGATGCCCTCCTCCTTCAGGCGGGTGACGATGCGGTCGTGGACGGCGGACATAAACCCGTCGTACTCCGCCGCCTTCTCGTCCAGCGCCTCGGTGATCTCCCGGTAGCCCACCGGGTCCAGATACTTCAGGCTGAGATCCTCCAGCTCCCACTTCATCTTCTGCATACCCAGCCGGTGGGCGATGGGCGCATAGATCTCCATGGTCTCGAAGGATTTCTGCTTCTGCTTCTCCGGCGTCTGGTACTCCATGGTGCGCATGTTGTGGAGCCGGTCGGATATCTTGATGAGGATCACCCGGATGTCCTTGGCCATGGCCATGAGCATCTTGCGCAGGTTCTCCATCTGCTCCTCCTCTTTGGAGGTGTAGTGTACCCGGGTCAGCTTGCTGACGCCCTCCACCAGATCGGCCACGGTAGGGGAAAACAGATGGCTGATCTCCTCATGGGTGGCGGTGGTGTCCTCGATGGTATCGTGGAGCAGGGCGGCCACAATGGACTCCGTGTCCAGATGCAGCTCCTCCGCCACGATCTGCGCCACCGCCAGCGGGTGGGTCACGAAGGGCGAGCCGTCCTTGCGGTTCTGCCCGGCGTGGTGGGCGGCGGCGAACTCATAGGCGGCGCGGATCTGATCGAAGCCCGCCGCCGGGTTGTAGCTCTTGACTGTCTCTACCAGATGTTCGTATTGCTCCTGCGGCGTCACTGCGCACCGCCTCCTTTCTCACTGTCATGATATGCCAGCGCCGCCATCAGCGGCGAATGCTCCAGCGACACGCGGCAGCCCCGGTGCAGGTGCAGGGTGATGGTGTGCTCCGTCTCCTGCCAGTCCAGCAGCCCCCGCTCCCGGAACACGGCGGCGCACACCGCCGCTCGCAGGAACGGCTCCACGCCGCCCAGCTCCGAGGCCATGTGCCGCAGCAGGGGCAGGGTGTCGGCGGTCAGTCCCTCCTCCGGCACGGCGCGCTCCAGAAAGCGCCACGCCGCGGCAAATTGCTGGCGCGTGGGCAGGGCGCGACGGGCGTCCCGCAGGGGCGGCACGCCGCCGCCGGCGATGTGATGCGCCAGCGTCAGCGCCTCCTGCTCCCGTCCGCTGGCACAGAGGGAGGGTCGAATATCCACCATCTGCAATTGCACCGTCCGGCTGCCCCGGAATTCGTTGATCTGCAAATAGAAGGCCGCGTCCACCCGGTCGCCCACGGCGCAGCCGCAGCGCTCCGCCACGGTGGAGAAGAAAATGCCGTCAAACTGGGCGCAGCCCTTCCCCAGCCGCAGCTTCAGGTGCCGGTTCTGCCCCACGTTCTGGGTACGCAGCAGCGTGGCGCCCAGCAGGCAGAACACCGGTCGGGCGTTACCGCTGCCGTAAGGCTCCAGCGCGGACAGCGCCTCCAGCTCCTCCAGCGTCACGGCGGCGGGATAGGCGATGGCCACATCCACCTCCAGCGCCGGCTCCGGCGGCCGCCCGTTGCAGTAGCTGCGGGCGTATTCGTTCATCCGGTCGCGGAAGGCCGGAATGTTGTCCCTGTCGATGGTGAAGCCCGCCGCCAGCTCGTGTCCGCCGAAGCCCAGCAGCAGATCCTTGCAGTTCTCCAGCGCGGCGAACAGGTTGAAGCCGCCCCAGCTGCGGCAGCTGCCCTTGCCGGTGCTGCCGTTGAGGTGGATCATAAAGCTGGGACGGGAATATTTTTCGGAAAGGCGGCTGGCCACGATGCCCACCACGCCCTGATGCCAGCGGCTGGATTCCAGCACCAGCGCGCTGCGCTGGCGGTCGGGCATCTGCCCGATCATCTCCTCCGCCTGGGTGTAGATCTCCTGCTCCACGTTCTGGCGCTCCCGGTTCAGGGCGCACAGCTCCTTGGCCATGCGCTCCGCCGCCTCCGGATCGCTGCACAGCAGCAGCTCCGCCGCCATGTCCGCCGCGCCCATGCGCCCGGCGGCATTGATGCGGGGCGCCAGCACAAAGCCGATCTGCACGGAGGATATCTCCCGGCCGCTGAGTCCCGCCTCCCGCAGCAGCGCGTGAAGGCCGATGAAATCCGAATGCTCCAGATCCGCCAGCCCGCAGGACACGATGGTGCGGTTCTCGCCGGACATCTGCATCACGTCGGCCACGGTGCCGATAGCCGCCAGCGTGCAGTACCGGGCGAACAGGGCGTCCTCCCTGTCGGGGCCGCCCAGCGCCAGCACCAGCTTCAGCGCCACGCCGCAGCCGGCCAGATGCTTGAAGGGGTAGCCGCAGTCGGGTCGGTGGGGATCCACCACCGCCACAGCGCGGGGCAGCGTCTCCCGGCACTCGTGGTGGTCGGTGATGACCACGTCCATGCCCAGAGAGTTGGCGAAGTCCACCTCCTCTACGCCGGTGATGCCGCAGTCCACGGTGATCAGCAGCCGCACGCCCTGGTCGTACAGACTCCGGATGGCGTCGCAGCTGAGGCCGTAGCCGTCCTCGATGCGGCGGGGGATGTAGTGCAGCACGTCGGCGCCCCGGCGCTGGAGATAGTCCACCAAAATGCAGGTGGCGGTGATGCCGTCCACGTCATAGTCCCCGAACACCGCCATGCGTTCGCCGCTGTCCAGCGCCCGGCGGATGCGCTCCACCGCCTTGTCCATGTCCGCCATCAGGAAGGGGCTGAGGGTCAGCCTGTCCTCCCGTTCCAGAAATGCGGCGGCCTGCTCCGCCGTCTCCACCCCGCGGGCGGCCAGCACAGCGGACACCAGATAGGGGTAGCCCGCCGCCTGCAGGCGCTGCTGCGCCTCCGGATGCTCCGGCGCAATGTGCCATTTGCGGTATTTCACGGCGTCCACCTCCCTCTTGTCTGGATAAATAGAACTTTCGTCCCACGTTAATGTTTATAATAGCTTATTATATCAATATTAAAGCCAAAGGTAAAGTAAAAAATCCCCCAGACCCGCTCTTCTTTGGCGAAAAAGAAAACAACACCTTGCAATCGGCGGCAATATGGTCTATGATGGACACAACACAGACAGAATCGAGGAAATGCCCATGCGTCCTGACGGAAAGCGCGTAAAAGATCTGCCGCCCATCGTGGCGGCCATTCCCTACATCATGCCCAAGCGGTATGACGCCTGGAACACCATCACGGAGAACATCGACGAGGAGGTCATCAAGGCGTATATCCGCGAGAAGCGGCGGGGCGGTGTGCGCATCAACCACATGGCGGTGATCATCGCCGCGTACTACAAGGCGTACCAGACCAACCCCAAGCTCAACTGGTTCGTGGTGAACAGCCATCTCTACGAGCGCAACCACTTCTGCGTGTCCTTCGTCATCCTGAAAAAGCGGGCGGACGGCACACCGGACGAGACGACGCTGAAGATCTATCTGGAGCCGCAGGACAACATCTTCACCATCAACCGGAAGATCGCGGACACCATCGCCAAAAACTCCGCCGAGTCCCACAACAACAGCACCGACAAATTCGCCAAGATGATGTTCTCCATCCCCGGCCTGCCCAAGTTTGTGATCTGGCTGGCCTATCATCTGGACAAGCACGGGCTGCTGCCCCGGAAGATCGTGGATCTCAGCCCGTTCCACACCAGCATGTTCATCACCAATCTGGCCTCTATCAAGACCAGCTACATCCACCACCACTGCTACGAATTCGGCACCACAAGCGTGTTCGTGTGTATGGGCAAGCCGGTGCCCAACTATATGAGCGGCGACCTGACCAAGAAGATGATGCCCCTGGGCATCGTCATGGACGAGCGCATCTGCACCGGGTACGAGTACGCGGCCTTCTGCAACGATTTCCGCAAGTACATTCGTCAGCCGGAGCTGCTGGAGACTCCCTTTGACGGCAGCGCCCCGGCGGAGGAGCCGGCGGCGGAGGACATGCCCATCGAGGCGTAAAGCCCCTCAAAATAAGAAAATAAGCACCCCCGGCGCTGTGCGCCGGGGGTGCTTTTGTTCAGCTTCTCTTTTTGCCCAGATAGGCTTCCTTGATGGAATCGTCCGCTAGCAGCTCCGCGCCGGTGCCGGACTTGGTGATGTTGCCCGTTTCCAGCACGTAGGCGTAGTCGGCGATCTTCAGCGCCATGTTCGCGTTCTGCTCGATCAACAGCACGGTGACGCCCTGCTGGTTGACGGTGCGGATGATGTCAAAAATACCCTGCACCACCAGCGGCGCCAGACCCAGCGACGGCTCATCCAGCATCAGCAGCTTGGGACGGCTCATCAGCGCCCGTCCCACGGCCAGCATCTGCTGCTC
>DNFA01000049.1:29536-34032 GCA_003487665.1 Oscillibacter sp. | reverse complement strand
CTGCTGCTCGCCGCCGGACAGCGTACCGGCCAGCTGCCAGTGCCGCTCCTCCAGACGGGGGAACAGCTCATAGACCCACTTGATGTCCTTCTCGATGCCGTCCTTATCCGTCCGCAGGTACGCGCCCGCCTTCAGATTCTCCAGCACCGTCAGGTTGGCGAACACCCGCCGCCCCTCCGGGGACTGGGCGATGCCCGCCTCCAGGATCTTGTTGATGGGCTTGCCCAGCAGCTCCTGCCCGTCGTAGGTGATGGAGCCGCTGTCGGCCTTTACCAGGCCGGAGATGGTACGCAGCGTGGTGGACTTGCCCGCGCCGTTGGCGCCGATCAGGGTGACGATCTTGCCGTCGGGCACCTCAAGGCTGATGCCGCGCAGCGCCTTGATGCCGCCGTAGGATACACACAAATTCTCAATCTTCAGCATCTTCTGCCACCCCCAGGTATGCGTCGATGACGCGCTCGTTGTTTTGAATCTCCTCCGGTGTGCCCTTGGCGATCAGCTTGCCGAAGTCCAGCACATAGATGCGGTCGGCAATGCCCATGACCAGATCCATGTGGTGCTCGATCAGCAGGATGGTCTTGTGGAAATGATCCCGGATCTCCTTGATGAAATCCGCCAGTTCCAGCGTCTCCTGCGGGTTCATACCGGCGGCCGGCTCGTCCAGCAGCAGCAGCTGCGGGTCGGTGGCCAGCGCGCGGGCGATCTCCAGCCGGCGCTGCTTGCCGTAGGGCAGGCTGGTGGCCAGCTCGTTCTGCACATCCTCCAGACCCACCACCTTCAGCAGCTCCAGCACCTCGGCGCGCTGCCGCGCCTCCTCCTTGCGGTTGCCGCGGAACGTGGCGGAGAACATGTTGCTGCTGCGGCGCATGTGCTTGGCGATGAGCACGTTGTCGAACACCGTCTGGGTCTTCCACAGACGGATATTCTGGAAGGTACGCGCCATGCCCAGCGCCGTGATCTTATCCGGCGTGGGCGCCAGCACATGGTCGGTAAACGCATAGCTATCCAGCGCCTTCTGGCCTTCCTTCCACGCCTTCAGCGCCTCGTCGTCCAGCTCTTCCTCCGGGGCGAAGCGAGCGGTGTACATATCGGCGTGCTCGCCCTTGTACTGCTTCTTCATCTTACCGGTGGGATGGTTGCGGACGATGCACTCCTCGTTGAAGCGCACCCGGCCGTTGGTGGGGGCGTACACGCCGGTAATGACGTTGAACGCCGTGGTCTTACCGGCACCGTTGGGGCCGATGAGCGCCACGATCTCGCCCTCGTTGACCTCAAGGCTCAGGTTGTCCACGGCCACCACGCCGCCGAACTGCATGGTGACGTTCTCAACGGACAATACGTTCTTGCTCATTTGGACGTCACCTCCTGTTTTGCGGCTTTTTTAGCCCGGATCTTTTCCTTCCACCCGGCGATCACCTGCGGCAGCTCTCTGTCGCCCATGATGCCCTTGCGGAAGAACAGCACCACCACCATGATGACGACGGAGAACACCACCATGCGGAAGCCGCTGTGCAGCAGCGGCACCTTGAATGTGCCGATGTATGTCTCGGTATCCAGAAAACGCATCCACCACTCGGAGCAGGCCACATACAGGAACGTGGCGATGCAGCTGCCGGAGATGGAGCCGATGCCGCCGATGACCACGATCAGCAGGATCTCATAGGTCATGGTGGCGGTAAACACCTTCGCCTGGGCGTTGGCCACATACATGGCGAACAGCGCGCCGCCCACACCGGCGAAGAAGGAGCTGGTCACGAAGGACAGCATCTTGTGCTTGGCCAGATTGATGCCCATGGCCTCTGCCGCCACCTCGTCGTCGCGGATGGCCTTGAACGCGCGGCCATAGGTGGAGTTCACCAGCATGACGATAACGATAATGCACCCCGCCACGATCAGGAACGGGACGAAGGTGGACAGATACAGCACCGTGGAGCCGTTGGCGCCCTTGATGTTGAAGCTGGAAAAGGTGGGGAAGCTCTTGATCATATTGGCGCCGTTGGTCACGGGACCCAGCACCTGCCACTGGAAGATGGCGCGGATGATCTCCGCGAAGCCCAGCGTGGCGATAGCCAGATAGTCGCTCTTCAGCCGCAGCACGGGCAGGCCAATCAGGTAGGCGAACAGCGCCGCCACACAACCGGCCAGGATCAGTGCCAGCAGCACCGCCAGCACCAGCGCCACGCCGGAGCCGAAGCCCGCCGCGCCGAAGATGCTCTGGAACATATCCAGCAGGGAGAACTTCACGGCGGAGCCGTCAAACAGGTAATAGACCTGATCCTTCACCGCCATGGGCACCATGAGGATGGCGTAGGTATACGCGCCCAGCAGCATGAAGCCCGCCTGACCCAGAGAGAACAGGCCGGTGAAGCCGTTCAGCAGGTTCATGGACACCGCCACCAGAGAGTACACCGCGCCCTTTTTCAGAACGGTGAACAGCTGGCTGGTGGGCAGCAGGATAGCCGGTACCTTGGGGAAAATAAGGCTCATGTTCTCCAGCAGCGTCACCAGAAGCAGCACGCCGGCCACGCACAGGAGCGCGATCATGGAGCCTTTCTTGTTTGTCTGTTGTTTCAGCATATCTTCCGCACCCCCTTACACCTTGTCGGTGGTCTTTTCACCGAACAGGCCGGTGGGCTTGAAGACCAGAATGACGATCAGCAGCGCGAAGGTGAACGCATCGGAGAACACGGTGTAGTCCGTGCTCTTGATGAGGTTCTCGCACAGGCCGATGATGAACGCACCGATCACCGCGCCGGGCACAGAGCCGATGCCGCCGAACACGGCGGCCACGAACGCCTTCAGACCGGGCAGCGCGCCGGCCGTGGGGTTCACCGCCGGATAGCAGGTGAAGTACAGAATGGAGCCGATGGCCGCCAGCGCCGAGCCGATGACGAACGTCACGGAGATGACGCTGTTGATCTTGATGCCCATCAGCTGCGCCGTTTCAAAGTCCACGGACACGGCGCGCATGGCCATACCCACCTTGGTGTGGTTGATAAGCTGGGTCAGGCCGACGACCAGCAGGATCACCAGAATGGGGGTGATGAGCACCACCAGCTTGGTGGGGGTACCCGCGATGGTAACGGTCTTTGTCAGGCCGGCGATCTCCGGATAGACCATGGGCTGACCGCCGGTGATATAGGTAGCGGTGTTCTGCAGCAGATAGCTGACGCCGATGGCGGAGATCATGACGGACATGCGGGGCGCGGTACGCAGGGGCTTGTAGGCCACCCGCTCGATGACGAAGCCCAGCACCACCGTCATGATGATGACCAGCGGCAGCGCTATGTACAGCGGCATGGTGGCCGCAAAGTAAATGCCCATCAGACCGGCCACCATGAACACATCGCCGTGGGCGAAGTTGATGAGCCGCAGGATACCGTAGACCATGGTATAGCCTATGGCGATCAGGGCATATTGTCCGCCCACCGCGATACCGGAGAGCAGGACAGAAATAATAAATTCCACTTGGTTTCCTCCCTCTTTTGAATAGAAAAAGAACGTCCGGAAAAGACCCGCCTGCGCGTTTCTCCCGGACTCTCCTCCGCAACCACTGGGCAAATCGCCGCGCACGGCCGGCAGAAGCATCTGACGATCCCGCGCGCTCCGATTTGGCCAGCGGTCACGCCGGAAAAAGCCATCACTTGGCGGGGGCAAGCCCCCGCCAAGTGCCGCATATATTTCCGGGTGCTGTGTTTAGTTGGAGGAGCCGGTCTGGACAGTCTCCAGCGCCCACACGCCGTTGGCGGTGTCGGCGGTCTTGATGAACGCGGTATCGCGGACAGCATCGCCGATGGAGTCGAAGGAGATCGCGCCGGACACGCCGGTGTAGGTCACGCTGGGCAGAGCGGCCTTGATCGCAGCGCCGTCGCCGGAGCCGGCGGCCTTGATGGCCTCCAGAGCCACATAGTAGGCGTCATAGCCCATAGCGGTCACAGCGGAGATGGTGTCGTTGCCGCCGTTGGCTTCCTTGGCGGTGGCGTTGCCGTTGATGTAGGCCTTGATGCCGGCATCGAACTCAGGGGAGCCGCCCTCCTGATAGAAGGTGGACACGTACAGCTTGACATCGGTACCCTGAGCGGCAGCCAGAACCATGTTATCGTCCAGCGTATCGGAGCCGACGAAGGGGATGGTGATGCCCAGAGAGCTGGCCTGCTGGATGATCTGGGTGGCGTAGGCGATGGAGACGGGGGTGAAGATAACGTCAGCGCCCTCGCTCTTGGCCTTGTTCAGATAAGTGGTGAAGTCGGAGTTGTTGGTGGGGAAGGAGTCGGTGATGACCTTGCCGCCGGCGCCCTCGAACACCTTAGTGAAGAAGCTGATCAGGCCCTGGTCATACTCGTTGCCGTTCTCGCCCAGGCAGTAAGCGGTCTTGGCCTGGAACTTATCCATGGCGAAGTTGGCCAGCACGTCAGCCTGGAAGTTATCCAAGAAGCAGATGCGGAAGTAGTAGTCGTTGCCAGCGGTGACGTTGGGGTTGGTGCAGGTCACGCCGA
>DNFA01000049.1:29085-29346 GCA_003487665.1 Oscillibacter sp. | reverse complement strand
AACTTGGGGCCGCCGGCCATGGCCGCGCTGGAACCGTAGGTACCCAGAACCAGAGACACGCCCTTGGCCACCAGATCAGAGGCAGCGGAGGGAGCCTTGTCGCTGGAGGAGCCGTTATCGGAAGTGACCAGCTCGATGGTGTAGGTCTCGCCGTTCAGGTCGATGGTGGGCGTCTCGGAATTGGCGTACTGCATACCCAGCAGCTCCTTCTTGCCGCCGGAGGCAGAGTCGCCGGACAGGGGCTCGAACACGCCGATCTTG
>DNFA01000049.1:28500-28931 GCA_003487665.1 Oscillibacter sp. | reverse complement strand
CACGCCGATCTTGATGACCTTGTCGCCGGAAGCGGAATCATCGCCCTGCTGCGCATCGCCGCCCTGCTGGCCGCAGGCCACCAGAGACAGAGCCATGATCAGCGCCAGCACCATTGCTAAAAACTTTTTCATGGTATATTCCTCCTTAATTTCCCTTGCAGCGGTCAAGCTTGTCGACCGCTCACAGAATATGTGTATTTTAGCGGAAACATTCGGCAAAAACAATTGTAACAACCTCTAAAAATCACGGCTTTTCCATCATCTTCCGAGCGTTAAGAATTCGTTATCGCCGTCAAATTGTCTCTCGTACAAGGACAAACGCCCCGTGTGGGCAAACTTTTTCCGTTGGGTGTCTCCCGTTGGCGGACGGCGTGTCCCGTCATTGTGCACAAAACCGGCGGCGCTTTTTGTGCAAAAACCGGCGGGCGCAG
>DNFA01000049.1:28088-28319 GCA_003487665.1 Oscillibacter sp. | reverse complement strand
GGCGCAGAAGCGCCCGCCGGTTTTCTGTGGTATTATACGCGGCTTTCGCCGTTTTCGCCGCTATCTGCGAAATATGTCTCGAAGGTTTCGGCGTCCATGGTCTCGTTCTCCAGCAGATACTCCGCCACAGCCGTCAGCTGGGACTTGTATCTGGCCAGTATCTCCCGGCACTGCTGGTACGCCGCGTCGATGATGGCGCGGATCTCCGCGTCCATCTCCGCCGCCGTCTCC
>DNFA01000049.1:27627-27934 GCA_003487665.1 Oscillibacter sp. | reverse complement strand
TCTCCGCCGCCGTCTCCTCGGAGTAGGGACGGGTGTGCCCCATGGATTTGCCGATGAACACCTCGTCCGCGCCCGCGTCAAAGGCCACGCTGCCCATTTTGGCGGACATGCCGTAGGTACCCACCATCTTGCGGGCAATGGCCGTGGCGCGCTGGATATCGCTGGAGGCGCCGGTGGAGATGTCGCCCAGCATCATCTCCTCGGCCACGCGGCCGCCCAGCAGCCCCGCCACCTGATCCAGCATGTAGCTGCGGGACAGGTAGGAGCGATCCTCCTCCGGCAGGTAGATGGTCATGCCGCCGGCCTG
>DNFA01000049.1:27197-27477 GCA_003487665.1 Oscillibacter sp. | reverse complement strand
AGATGGTCATGCCGCCGGCCTGCCCGCGGGGAACGATGGTGATCTGATGCACCGGGTCGAGACGGGGCAGCGCGTGCATGACCACGGCGTGACCGGCCTCGTGGAAGGCGGTGAGCCGCCGTTCGGCCTCCGGCACCACGCGGCTGTGCTTTTCGGGGCCGACGATGACCTTGATGACCGACTGGTGGATGGCCTCCTCGGTGATGAGCTTTTTGTCCTGCCGCCCGGTCAGCAGCGCCGCCTCGTTCAGCAGATTTTCCAGATCGGCGCCGGTGAAGCC
>DNFA01000049.1:26841-26986 GCA_003487665.1 Oscillibacter sp. | reverse complement strand
GCCAGGGGCTTGCCCTTGGCGTGGATCTTCAGGATCTCCTCCCGCCCCTTGATATCGGGCAGACCCACGAACACCTGCCGGTCAAACCGACCGGGGCGCAGCAGTGCCGGGTCGAGGATGTCCACGCGGTTGGTGGCCGCCAGCA
>DNFA01000049.1:26380-26730 GCA_003487665.1 Oscillibacter sp. | reverse complement strand
CGGCCGGGGCGCAGCAGCGCCGGGTCCAGAATGTCCGGCCGGTTGGTAGCCGCCAGAACGATTACGCCCTCCGAACGGGTGAAGCCGTCCATTTCCACCAGCAACTGGTTCAGCGTCTGCTCCTTTTCGTCATGACCGCCGCCCAGACCGGAGCCGCGCTTGCGGCCGACGGCGTCGATCTCGTCGATGAACACGATGGCCGGGGACTGCTTCTTGGCCTGCTCGAACAGGTCGCGGACGCGGCTGGCGCCCACGCCCACATACATCTCCACAAAATCGGAGCCGGAGATGGACAGGAACGCGGTGTCGGCCTCGCCCGCCACGGCCTTGGCCAGCAGCGTCTTGCCGGT
>DNFA01000049.1:16639-26200 GCA_003487665.1 Oscillibacter sp. | reverse complement strand
GCGTCTTGCCGGTGCCCGGAGGCCCCACCAGCAGCACGCCCTTGGGAATGTGGGCGCCCAGCTCGGTGTATTTGCCGGGGTCGCGCAGGAACTGGACGATCTCCTCCAGCTCCTCCTTCTCCTCGTCGGCACCGGCCACGTCCTTGAACGTGACTTTCTTACCGTCGTCGGGGATATCCTGAATGCGCGCCTCGCCGAAGCGCGCCATCTTGTCGTTGACCGCGCCGCCTCCGCCGGTACGGGCGATCAGGTTCATCAGCAGGATGAACGCCATGACCGCCAGCACATAGGGCAGCAGCGTGGAAAGCCAGTTGGTGCTGTTGCTGGGCGTGTAGTTGTAGCTGGTGATGATGCCCTTGTCGGACTGCTCCACCACCAGATCGTTCAGGTCGCTGTAAAATGTGTCAAAGCTCTGCAGGGCGCAGGTGACGGTGCTGTCGTCCTGCAGGACGGCAGTGAGCCGATCGTCCGTGGCGGTGAAGCTTCTGACCTTCTCCTGCACGAAGCAGCTACGCATCTCGCCGTAGCTGATATCCCCGGCGCGGCGCAGATTGCCCGCCACCTGGGAGATCAGCACCACCGCCGCGACGATCAGCAAAATGGTGATGCCGCGGAAGCGTCGTTGTGTATTCATCCTTCTCTCCTCCCCCTTCTCAACCGATCCAGCGGACGCCCTGCCAGCTCTGCTGGGAACCGATGGAAATGGCCGCCAGCATGTGCCCCTGAATGGCGTCTACGGGGATATAGGGCTGGCTGAGGAACCGGCTGTCGTTAGAGCCGGTTCGGTTGTCGCCCATGACGAAGATGCAGCCCTCCGGCACGGCGAACGTATTGGCGCACTGGGTGATGCCCTGGGTAGGCAGATAGCTCTCGTCCAGCTTCTGCCCGTCGATATAGGTATAGCCGTCCCGGAAGCTCACCGTCTCACCGGGCAGACCGATGACGCGCTTCACCAGCACCCGCTGCATCTCCTCGTCCCAGAACGTGACGATATCGCCCCGCTCCGGCACCGGGTCGGACACCACAAAGGGCAGCCGCCAGCCGATGAGCAGCGTCTTGGTGGGGATGGTGGTCTCCATGGAGCCGCTGGGTACATAGGCCAATTGCAGCAGCACCTTGAATACCACGAACACCACCGCCAGCGTCACCAGCATATAGCCGTAGTCGTCCCACAGCTTCCTGGCCTTGCTCTTCTGCGGGGCAGCCTCGGCGGGCGCTTCCGCTGCGGGCTGTGCCGCCGGTTCCGATGCCGTTTCCGGCGCGGGCTGCTCTGCGGGTGCCGGTTCGCTTACGGGCGCGGTACGCGGCTCCTTCTCCGCCCCGCCCGACGGGGCAAGGCGCTTTCCTCCCTTATTTTCCATGCTTTCACTTCCTGATCCTTGATTGTTGGCTGTGGGGACGGGCAGGGTCGCCCGCCGTCCCTTACGGGCGAATCACCGCACCGCTCTGTAGGGCGGGACTCATTGTTCCGCCGCGGGGATGCGTTTTCGGCGGGGCACACGGGCCCCGCCCTACGGGATAGCGGCAGCGCCGCGCCGGCGGGACGTCGAGGACGCCGTCCCCTACAAACGCGCATCCCTGCCGACCCAACGATGGCAGGGCGGGCGAGACGTGCCTTGGAAAGGTGCGGATCGTGCGTCCTGCCGATGACGAAACGGTGCCGCTGTACTTTGTGTACAGCAAGCCGGTTCGACGATGGCAGGGCGCGCGAGACGCACCTTTACTTGGTGTAAACCTCCGGCTTCAGTACCCCAATATAGGGCATGTTCCGGTACTGCTGGCAGTAGTCCAGACCGTAGCCCACCACAAACTCATCGGGCACCACGAAGCCGGCGTAGTCGGCCTTGATGGGCTTTTCGCGGCGGGAGGGCTTATCCAGCAGGGTGGTGATGGTGACGGACGCAGCGCCCTTGGTCTTGAGGTACTCGGTGAGGAAGGCCAGCGTGTTGCCGGAGTCCAGGATATCCTCCACGATGATGATGTCGCGGCCGCTGATGTCCCGCTGCAGGTCACGGGTGATCTGCACCACGCCGGAGGACTTGGTGGCGTTCTTGTAGGACGAGAGGCCGATGAACTCCACCTCGCTCTTGAGCTGGGCGGCGCGCACCAGATCCGCCATGAAAATGAAGCAGCCGTTGAGAACGCCCACAAACATGGGGTCCTTGTCCTTGAACGCCTCGTACAGCTGGTCGCCCATCTCCTGCACGCGCGCCTTGATCTCCTCCTCGGACAGCAGTACCTTCAGGATATCCTGATCCATATTGCTTTTAGCCATAGGTCTTTGTTCCTCCGTTATCTCCTAAAATAGTTGAATATATATGGTGTTGCCGGGTTGCTCCGGCACAGCACTCGCATCTACACCGACGCCGGGTACGGCGGCGGCCTGCCCCGCAAGGCAGAAAACCGGGACAGCGTCCCGCTGCTCCGGCGGGACGCCCCGCTCGGCCAGCAGGCGCTTGAGACTGCGGCGGCCGCGGCTGCCCGGCAGCGTCAGGCCGTCCTCCCGCCGCCAGGGGCGGGCGCTCCACGCGCCGGGGCGCACCGCCAGCGCATCGGGAGAAAATGTATCGCTGAGGCGGATGTGCCACGCGCCCACGCGGTTGTCGCCGGGGTGCAGGGGTGTTTCCTCCGGACGGCTCGCGTCCGGGACTGTCAGCGTCAGCGTTCCCTGACGGCACACGGCGGCGGCTCCGCCGGGCAGGGACAGGGTTCCGCCGGTCTGCGCCAGCATCTCCAGCGCCCGGTAATGGGCGGCGGAAAAGTCCTTCTTCCCCACCGGCAATCGCTCCGCCAGCAGCCGCAGCATCCGGGGACGCAGGGCGGCGGGGGCGGACAGCAGTGTATGGCAGGGCAGGGCTGTGCCGGTGTCCGGCAGCAGCGCGGCGGCCTGCGCGTCCAGATAGTCGTTCTCCGCCCGCAGGATATCCGCCGTGCGGCAGATATGGGCGGGCGCAGAGGGGTTGATGGTCAGCAGCTGGGGCATGATCTCCAGCCGCAGGCGGTTGCGGGCATAGTGGGTGTCCAGATTCGTCTCGTCGGTGACGTAGGGCAGGTCATGCGCCGCGATATAGGCGTCGATGGCGGCGCGGGGCGTGTCCAGCAGGGGGCGGATGATGCCCTCCCGTACCGGCGGAATGCCGGCAAGCCCCTGGGGGCCGGTGCCCCGCAGCAATTGCAGCAGCACCGTCTCCGCCTGATCCTCCCGGTGGTGGGCGGTGGCGATGAAGGCCGCGCCGATGGACGCGGCGGTGCGGCGCAGGAATTCATAGCGGGCGCGGCGGCCTGTCTCCTCCACGGTCAGGCGCCATGCATCGCACAGGGCGTACACGTCCACCTTTTCCGTGTAAAAGGGGATATCCCGCTGGCGGCACAGCCGGCGCACCAGTTCCTCGTCCCGCTGCGCCGTGGGGCGCATGCCGTGGTTCAGGTGGGCGGCGGCCACGGAAAAGCCTCGCTCCTGTCCCAGACGCCACAGGTAGTCCAGCAGGCACACGGAGTCCCGTCCTCCGGATACGGCGCACAGGATCGTCCCGCCGGGCGGCGGGAGCATGCCGAAGCGCTCCATCCACGCCGCGGCGTCCACCACGGGCTTACTCATCCTCGTCGTACCGCGTTTCCAGCGTGCCGAAGGCGGTGTATTCCGGCATCCAGCGCAGCTCCACCTTGCCCGTTTCGCCGTGGCGGTTCTTGGCTACGATGCACTCGGCCACGTTGCGCTTCTCCGTGTCGGCGTTGTAGTAGTCGTCGCGGTAGAGGAACATGACGATGTCGGCGTCCTGCTCGATGGCGCCGGATTCACGCAGGTCGGACAGCATGGGGCGCTTGTCCTCGCGCTTTTCGTTGGCACGGCTCAGCTGGCTGAGGCACAGCACCGGCACCTGCAGCTCCTTTGCCATGATCTTCAGCATACGGCTGATGTCGGACACCGCCTGCTGGCGGTTTTCGCCGGAATAGCCCTTGCCGCCGGCGGAGGTCATCAATTGCAGATAGTCGATGACCACCAGACCCAGATTTTCCAGGCGGCGGCACTTGGCGTTCATATCCGCCACGGTCAGCAGCGGGTTGTCGTCGATGCGGATGTCCATGCAGCTGAGGGCAGACGCGGCCTCGGCGATGCGCTGCCAGTCGCTCTCCCGCAGGTTGCCGGTGATGAGCCGCTGGTTCTCCACCAGCCCCTCGCTGGCGATCAGGCGGGTGACCAGCTGCTCCTTGGACATTTCCAGCGAGAAGATGGCCACGGTCTTGCCGGATTCCCGGGCGGCGGACAGCGCCACATTCAGCGCCATACTGGTCTTGCCCATGCCGGGTCGGGCGGCCAGCAGCAGCAGGTCGGACTTGTTCATGCCGTTGATCTTGGCATCCACGGCGGACAGGCCGGTGGACAGGCCGGGGACGCTCTTGCCGCCCCGGGCGCTCAGCTCCGCCAGCTGGCTCATCACGTCGCCCAGTACCATGCTCACGGGCACCATGCCCTGGGCGCTGCGGCCCCGGCGGATGGCGTAGATCCGCTGCTCGGCTGCCTCCAGCATGTCGCCGGCGCTGCCGGTGCCCTGCTGCACCATGGCGGTGATGCGCCCGGCGGCAAAGGCCACCTGCCGCATGAGGGATTTCTCCTGCACGATGCGGACGTACTCCATAACGTTGGCGCTGGTGGGCGTTACCTCCATCAGCTGCACCAGATAGGAGCGGGTCTGCTCGTTGCTCTTGCCGTTTTTCTCCATCTCGCCCGCCACGGTGACGCCGTCGATGGGCTTGGAGTAGACGAACATCTGGTAGATCGTCTCGAATATATCCCGGTTGGTACGCAGATAGAAGTCCTGCGTCTGGAGCTGATCCATCACGTCTTTGACGCAGTCGGCGTCAATGAGCATGGAGCCCAGCACCGCCTGCTCCGCCTGCGGCGAATGGGGCATCTGGTTTGTAAGCAGCGCGTCGTTGTCCGCCATGATGTCTCCTCCCTTCCGGAAAGCTGTGGGATGTTACTTTTCCTCGATGACCAGCACGTACACCGTGCCGCTGACCTCGTAGCCCAGCTTGGCCTTGACCTCGTAGCTGCCGAAGCTCTTGATGGGCTGCTCCAGCACCAGCTTCTTGCCGTCGATGGTCAGGGAGAACTGCTCAGCCAGCGCCGCAGCGATCTCCTTGCCGGTGATGGCGCCGAACAGCTTGCCGCCCTCGCCGCCCTTGGCGGCGATCTTCACCTGGCAGGACTTCAGCTTCTCCGCGATGGCCAGCGCCTCGGCCTTGGCCTCGGCGTCGGCCTTGGCCTTGGCCTTGGCCTGCAGGTTCATGGTGTTCACCGCGTCGGCAGTGGCCTCCACCGCCAGCCCTCTGGGGATAAGGTAGTTGCGGGCGTAGCCCTCGGCAGCCTCGATCATCTGCCCCTTCTTGCCCTTGCCTCTGATATCCTGCTTCAAAATGATCTTCATGTCTGTATGTCTCCTTTACGTTAGTTTTCCAGATAGTGGTCGATGGCCTCCAGCAGCTTTGCCTTGGCCTCCTCCACGGTGATGTTCTCCGCCTGACCGCCGGCAGTGGTGGAGTTTCCTCCGCCGCCCAGCGCTTCCAGGATCACCTGCACGTTCACCTCGCCCAGCGAGCGGGCGGACATATACACGCCGGTGCCCTTCTTATACAGCACGAAGCTGGCGCGGATGCCCTTGAGCGTCAGCAGCTCGTCGGCGGCCTTGGCCGCCGTCACCCGGTCGCACTCCTCGTCCAGCGCCACCACCGCCATGTCGTCCCGGTACAGCTCCGCCTGCCGGATGATGGCGTAGCGGGCGATCATGGATTGCAGGTCGCCCTGGAACATGCGCTGCACATCCTGGGTGTCCGCCCCGATACGGCGCAGGTAGGCTGCCGCCTCGAAGGTGCGTCCGCCGGTGCGGTTGGTGAAATTCTTGGTGTCCAGCACGATGCCCGCCAGAAGCGCCTCGGCCTCGCACTTGAGCACGTCGGACGGCTCCAGCAAATACTGCATCAGCTCCGCCACCAGCTCGCTGGCGGAGGAGGCGTAGGGCTCGTGGTAGTTCAGCGCCATCTTTTCGATGTAGCTGCTGCCCCGGCGGTGGTGGTCGATGACCGCCACCCGGTTGCACGTCTCCAGCATCTCCTCGGATTCCACGCTTTCGGGGCGGTTGGTGTCCACCACTACCAGCAGCGCGCCGGGCTGACACTTAATGAAGGCGTCCGCCCCGGAGATGGTAACGCCGGCGTATTCCGGCTGCTCGGCAAGCCGCCGTAGGATGGGATGGGCGGCGTTGTTCTCGGTGTCGATAACGATCTGGCAGGGCTTGCCCCGCTTGCGGACGATGCAGCAGATACCCACGGCAGCGCCCAGGGAGTCCATGTCCGCGTACTTGTGACCCATGACGTACACCTGCCGGGCGTCGTCGATCAGCTCGCCCAGGGCATTGGCCATGACACGGGACTTGACCTTGGTGCGCTTCTCGGTGCTCTTGCTGCGGCCGCCGTAGAACTCGAAGTTCACGCGATCCTTCACCACGGCCTGATCTCCGCCGCGGCTGAGCGCCATCTCCAGCGCCAGCGACGCGTTCTTGAACAGCTGCTCGAAGCTGTCCTCGTCCCGTCCCACGCCGATGGACAGCGTGGCGGACACGCCCTCGCCGGCCTGCACCTGCCGCACCTTTTCCAGCACGTCGAACTTGCTCTCGGTGAAGCCGGTGTAGTCCTTCTCCTCAAACAGGAACAGGTACCGGTCGCGGTCGTAGCCCAGCAGCAGTCCGCCGGTGCCCGCCGCCCATGTGTTCATCTGCTCCTCCAGCGCAGCCAGCAGCGCCGAGCGCTTGTTTTCCGGGCAGGCCTTCATCAGCTCCTCGTAGTTGTCCACCATCAGGATGGCCAGCAGGGGCTTTGTCAGCTCCAGTGTCTGGCGCATCTGCTCCGGCTCGGTGATGTCCATCCAGTAGGTGGTGGCCAGCGTGGGCTGCTCGCCGCCCTCCGGCTCCGGGCGGCTCAGAGCGCCGAACACCCGGTAGATGCGGTCGTTCCAGCGGAACTGCTCCGGATACTCCTGCTTGCCCTCTATGAGCCAGCGGTAGGTGAAATCGGGGATCACCGCGTCCACCGCCGTCTCGAATATCTTCTCCTTCTGGGTGGTGAGCTGCATGAACATATCGTTGCACCACAGGATCTCGCCGGTGGTCACGTCGAACACCAGCATGGGCAGCGGCGCGTACAGCATGTTGCTGGAGCGGGCGGTGTCCATACCGCCGGACACCCGATCCATATACTGCCGCACGGAGGCCTGCGCCATTTTCGTGCGGCGCCGCCCCACCAGAATGACCAGCACGGCCACCGCCGCCTCCGCCAGCGCCAGCAGCGGCTCAAAGGGCGCGGTAACGGCCACGAACGCGATCAGACACAGGCTGTACAGCGTCATGTTGGTGCGGAACCCGCGGATGATCTTTTTGCTCACAGGCTCGCCTCCTTTCCGAAAAGAGGATAAATCTCCAATATAATCGATTGATTATACCACAGAACCGGCGCGCGAACAACTACGTTTTGCGGAAATCATGCCGGATTTTTTGCCGCCGCCGCATCGGGGCGAAAGCCGTCGGCAAGTTGGGGGTGTACAAACGGAAAAGAATGTGCTATAATTTGTGAAAAGTGCCGAATACGGCGCATGTTTTTTGGTTGTTTCGCGGTGTGTGGACGCCGCGGTCAATATATCCAACTACATCGAGTGCTGACGACGGGCGACAGGCTGCTTCCTCCCCTCTGCGATGCAGGGCAGACGGGCAGAGCAGACCGCCTTTGCTTTGGTGCGGTCATTTTCCCCGCCGCCGCAGCGCTCCCGCTTTGTAAAGAAAAGGAGAATTTACTATTTTATGGCAGAAAAACTGAAAATCATCCCTCTTGGCGGTCTGAACGAGATCGGCAAGAACATGACCGCCTATGAGTACGGCGGCGAGATCATCGTGGTGGACTGCGGCATGGCATTCCCCGGCGACGACATGTACGGCATCGACTGCGTCATCCCCGACGTGACGTATCTGGTGAAGAACCGCAGCCGTCTGCGGGGTCTGTTCATCACCCACGGCCACGAGGATCACATCGGCGCCATCCCCTATGTGCTCAAGCAGATCAACCTGCCCATCTACTGCACGAAATTCACGGCGGGGCTTATCAAGCTGAAGCTGCAGGAGCACGGGCTGGTGGGCTCCACCAAGCTCATCACCGTGGAGCCGGGGCAGACCGTCCGGGCAGGCAAATTCCAGGTGGAGTTCATCCATGTGAACCACTCCATCGCCGACTCCGTGGCCTTCGCCATCCACACCCGCATGGGCGCCATCGTCCACACCGGCGACTTCAAGATCGACTCCACACCCATCGACGGCGAGGTCATCGATCTGGCGCGGTTCGGCGAGCTGGGCAAGCAGGGCGTGCTGGCGCTGCTGGCGGACTCCACCAACGTGGAGCGCCCCGGCTATACCATGAGCGAGCGCGCCGTGGGCGCCACGTTTAAGCGGCAGTTCACCGGCTGCCAGCAGCGCATCATCGTCACCACCTTCGCCAGCAACGTCCACCGCATCCAGCAGGTGCTGGACGCCGCCGCCGCCTGCGGGCGGAAGGTGGCCGTCACCGGCCGGAGCATGGAGAACATCATGAAGGTCTCCACGGAGCTGGGCTACATGAAGGTGCCCAAGAACACGCTGGTGGACATCAACCGCATCAAGGGTCTGCCCCTGAACCAGCAGGTCATCGTCACCACCGGCTCCCAGGGCGAGGAGATGAGCGCCCTGTACCGCATGGCCTTCTCCACCCACAAGCAGGTGGACATCGGCCCCGGCGACAAGGTCATCATCTCCGCCAGCGCCATCCCCGGCAACGAGGTGACGGTGGGGCGGGTCATCAACGAGCTGTTCCGCAAGGGCGCGGACGTGGTGTATGACAAGGCCGACATGCTGCATGTGTCCGGCCACGCCTGCCAGGAGGAGCTGAAGATCATCCACGCGCTGACGAAGCCCCGGTTCTTCATCCCCCTCCACGGCGAGCAGCGCATGCTGCAGATCCACAAGCGGGTGGCCGAGAGCATGGGCATGCAGCCCAACAACATCATCGTGGCTGACAACGGTTCCGTCATCGAGCTGACCACCAAGCACATCAAGTGCGAGACGAGTGTCCCCGCCGGCGAGGTGTTCGTGGACGGCAGCGGCGTGGGTGAGGTGGGCGCCGTGGTGCTCAACGACCGCAAGCTGCTGGCTGAGGACGGCATGGTGGTCATCGTGCTGCCCATGTCCAGCCACGACCACCAGCTGCTGTGCCCGCCGGAGATCGTCACCCGCGGCTTTGTATATGTAAAGGAATCCGAGGAGCTGCTGGAGAGTCTGCGCCGCGTGGCCACAGAGACGGTGGACGGCATGTCCGCCAGGAAGCGCCGGGACGAGGGCGACGTATGCCGCGCCGTCCGCTCGGCGGTGAGCAGCTATCTCTACAAGCACACAAAGCGCAGCCCCATGATCATCCCCATGGTCACGAAGCTGTAAGATACGGAAAGAGACCGGCTCATCGAGCCGGTCTCAGACTGTCAAAAAACCT
>DNFA01000049.1:9413-16333 GCA_003487665.1 Oscillibacter sp. | reverse complement strand
CTCAGCTTGTCAAAAAAGTCCATTCGGACTTTTTTGACAAGCTGAGACCGGCTCATCGAGCCGGTCTCTTTATATCCCCTTGTACTTGCGGCGGGTGGCCATGCCGCCCCGGATATGCCGCTGGGACTTGTTCTCGTCCAGAATGGCCTTCACCTGCCCGTACAGCACCCGGTCGCAGGCGGCCAGACGCTCTGACAGATCCTTATGTACGGTGGATTTGCTGACGCCGAACTTTTTGGCGGCGGCGCGGACGGTGGTCCGGTTCTCTATCAGGTACAGAGCCAGCTCTCTGGCTCGCTGCTCCAAGTCGTCTCGGATAACGCACCACTCCCATGCAGTTACTGGACTATCTATATGGGCGCAGCGGCGGAAATATGATAAAACCGGAGGCGGCCATATCCTTAACGGTCACTTAACGCGCGGAGGGCTTATAATACGGCATCATACATCATGCACAAGCGAGGTGGACGTATGGATATCTGGAAGGAATTACAGGACGAGGGCGTGGACGCAGGGCTGCTGGAGGAGATACGACGCTTCCGGGCGACGCACCCGCTGACGGAGGAGGCCGCCGCCCGCGTGCCTGCGCCGCGGTATCTCTACTACGGCCGGGAGATATGGGAGAGTGCGGCGGCGGCGCTGCTGTGCGGTCAGCATGTGCTGCTGGCCGGTCCCAAGGCCACTGGCAAGAACGTGCTGGCGGAAAATCTGGCGTCGGTGTTCGGCCGTCCCGTGTGGGATGTGTCCATGTACGTCAATGTGGACGCGGCGGCGCTGATCGGCGCAGACACGCTGAAGGACGGACAGGTGGTGTTCCGCGAGGGTCCCATCTGCTCCTGCGCCCGGCAGGGCGGCTTCGGCGTGCTGGACGAGGTGAACATGGCCAAGAACGAGGCGCTGGCCGTGCTGCACGCCACGCTGGATCACCGGCGGGTCATCGATGTGCCCGGCTACCAGCGCATCGAGCTGGACGATGCCACCCGGTTCATCGGCACCATGAACTACGGCTACGCCGGTACCCGCGAGCTGAACGAGGCGCTGGTCAGCCGCTTCGTGGTGGTGGACATGCCCGTTATCTCCGACGAGAATCTGCAAAAGCTGCTGCGCCGCAGCTTCCCCACGCTGAAGCAGGAGTGGGCGGTGCAGCTGACCCAGCTGTTCCGCGACCTGCGGCAGAAGTGCGACAGCGGCGAAATATCCACCAAGGCGCTGGATCTGCGCGGGCTGCTGTCCGCGCTGCATCTGGTGGAAAGGGGCATCCCCTCCGGCCGGGCGCTGGAGATGGGTATCATCAACAAGGCGTTCGAGCCCTTCGAGCGGCAGCTGGTGGCGGACGCGGTGTGGGCGCGTCTGCCCAGAGACGCCGGGCGGGACGCGCTGTTCGGCTGATATGGACAGGCAGGACATACAGACCCGCCGGGCGGAGAACCAGGTCTGGAACGGCAGCGGCGCCTACGACGCCAAGCCGGAGCTGCTGGTGTTCGACGGCGGCGGCGATGCCGACCTGTACGGCAACACGGTGCTGGGTCTGGCCGGGCGGTACTACCGCTTTGACCTGTTCCGCCCGCTTCTGAACGATTTCCACCGCTCCGTGCAGGAGGGGCTGTACACCGATGTGTTCTTCCTGGTGCTGGAGGGCGCGGTGTTCCGCCGCGGGGCGCAGGAGCGCCCTATCCTGCCCGACCTCCGGGCGGCCTACGCCCGGACGCTGCTGCGGGACACGCCGCCCGCCGAGGGCATGACCGACGGCGCGCTGCGCCGTGCGTGGGCGCAGCAGGTGCTGGGACAGCCCTGCGACAGGGCTCTCGCCCCGGTGCTGGCGGACATCGCCGCGCCCCTGAAGCCCACGGAGGCGGAGCTCATCCGCCGGACGGAGGAGATCCTCTATACCCACTTCCGCCGGGCGCGCCGCAGCGCCACCGACCGCCAGTGGGCGGCATGGGTCGGGCGAAAGCGGGACGCCTCCGGCGGCGTGCGGTTCGTGCGTCCCAACGGTCTGCGGGCGCTGAGCCGCGGCACAGGCGGCGCGGGCGGACTGCAGAAGCCCACGCTGCTCAGCTTTCTGCAGGGGCGCACGCCGGAGCCGATCCTGCGGCGCTATGTGGAGGACTGCTTCGGCGTATCGCTGCTGACGCCCTCCCAGCTGGCGGACATGGAGCGCGCCCTGTGCACCGGCGTCCACAAGAACTGCCGCCTGCACGTTACCGACGGCACGCCGCCCCAGCGCCCTCCCAGCCCGGAGGCCGCGTGGGATGCGGAGCAGTTCCGCCGCCAGCGGGAGAAGAACCGCGCCTATTACCAGTCGCAGCTGTCCCAGAACCGGCTGACCATCGCCCGCCTGACCCAGAAGCTGCACAACACCCTCCTGCTGAAGCAGGAGGACGACGGCGGCCTGTGCCGCGCCGGTGCCCTGTGCCCTGCGCTGGCATGGCGGGCGGCGGCGCTGGACGATGAGCGGGTGTTCACCCGCCGTCAGCCCGGCGACCCCGGCGAGCTGACGGTGGACATTCTGCTGGACGGCTCCGCCTCCCAGAACCAACAGCAGGAGAAGCTGGCGGCGCAGGCATACATCATCGTGGAAAGCCTGACCCGCTGCCACATCCCCGTGCGGGTGACGGCCTTCTGCTCCGTCAGCGGCTGCACGGTGCTGCGTATCCTGCGGGACTACGACCATCCGGAGCAGAACGACCGGGTGATGGACTATGTGTCCGCCGGATGGAACCGGGACGGCCTGGCGCTGCGCGCCATGGGACGGCTCATGCGGCAGACAGCGGGAGAAAAACGGCTCCTGCTGGTGCTGTCCGACGCCAGCCCCAACGACGACCAGCGCATCCCCGGCGGACTGGGCGGCCACGCCTACACCGGCAAGCGGGGCGTGGACGACACGGCGGCGGAGGCCGCCGCCCTGCGGCTCCACGGCGTCACGCCCGTGTGCCTGTTCTCCGGCAGCGACCGGGAAGCGCCGGACGCCCGGCGTATCTATGGCGCAGCCATGGAGCGATTGCCCTCCGTGGGCTGGCTGGCGGACACCGTCACCCGCCTCATCCAGGGACAGATACGGAAGGGGTAAAATGCGTGCAGGGGAGCCCTCGACCGGGCTCCCCTGCACTTGGGAATAACCGCAAGCAGCAAAAAGAGACATCCCTTCGGATGTCTCTTTTTGCTGGTGCGAGCGATGGGACTTGAACCCACACGACCTTACGGACACAAGCACCTCAAGCTTGCCTGTCTGCCGATTCCAGCACGCTCGCAAACGGAATACCCGTTTATTATAGCAAAACGGCACCGTTTGTCAAGGGGCACGGACGAATTTCCCCTTTCGGCGCGGGCGGCTCCTTTTCTCAGAACACGCGGTAGTTGCCGCTGGCCACCGCCTGCTCCCGGCGCAGCTTCTGCTGCGCCAGCGCGTCCTCCAGCGCCACAATGATGCTGTTGGACACCAGAAAGCCTCTGGGCGTCAGCCGCCAGCCGTTCTCCGTCCGGCAGGCCAACCCCGCCCGCTCATACTGCACGAGCAGCTCCTCCATGGGCTGGAACCGCTGGCGGTACGTCGTCTCGAAATACCGGCGGTCGATGCCCTCCGCCGTGCGCAGGGACAGCATGACGTATTCGTAGTCGCGGGTCAATGTGGCATCGCTCTCCGATTCGGAGAGGATCAGCCTGCCGCCTATGTACCCGTCCAGATCCCGGACGTAGGCAAACCGCACGCCGCCGAAGTCGGAGTGGGCGCCGGGGCCGAAGCCGGCGTACTCCTGCATCCGCCAGTACTTCAGGTTGTGGCGGGACTCATAGCCCGGCTTGGCGAAGTTGGATATTTCGTACTGGCCGTAGCCGTTCTGCTCCAGCGCGGTGACGGCGTAGAGGTACATGTCCGCCTGCGCATCGTCGTCGGGGAACGTCTCCTCCAGCCGCCGCTCATACAGCGGCGTGCCCGGCTCCAGCTTCAGGCCGTAGCAGGAGATGTGCTCCGGGGCAAGGGCGATCACGGCGGAGAGGGTGTCCTCCCACTGCTGCATGGTCTGCCCCGGCAGCCCGTAGATGAGATCCATGCTGATGTTCCTGAAGCCCGCCTTCCGCGCCGCCGTCACAGACTGCTGCACCTGCGCAAAGGTGTGGATGCGCCCGATGGCGTGCAGCAGCCCGTCATCCGCCGACTGCACGCCCAGCGACAGACGGTTGAACCCCGCCCGGCGCAGGGTACGCAGGGCTTTGATGTCGCAGGCGGAGTCCGGGTTGGCCTCCAGCGTGATCTCCGCGTCACGGGTAACGGGACAGCCCTTCATCACCGCACGCAGGATGCTGCGCAGCCGCTCCGCCCCCAGATAGCTGGGTGTGCCGCCGCCGAAATACACCGTGTCCACCCGATGGGACTCCGTGCGGGGCGCTACCTCCCGGATATGGCGGATCAGCGCATCGGTGTACGCGTCCATTTTGTCCTCCCGGCTGGGCAGGGAGTAGAAATCGCAGTAGGCGCACTTCTGGCGGCAGAAGGGGATATGGATATACAGCCCCAGCGGGGCTTTTTCCTTTTTCATGTCAGCGTACCTGCGGCGGCAGCATGGTCACGGCGCCGTAGAAGCAGTTGACCTTGCAGCTGCGGCAGCCGATGCAGTCGTCCGGCCGCACCTCATAGATGCCGTCCGGCCGCTGGTCGATGCACTTCATGGGGCAGAACATGGCGCACCAGCCGCAGCCGGTGCAGCTGACCGGGTCGATCACCGCCAGCTGAATGGCCTTGCGCCCGAAGGGATGCGCGGGGTCGTACATGGCTGACACCTTCCTTTCCTCTCTCGTTTCACAGGCTATTATATCCGCTTTCGCCCCGATTGACAAGTATAGCAGGCGCAAAAGCGGCGCATATTACGCGGGAAAGGATGTGATGACATGACGCCGAAGGAATATGACGCGCTGGTGCGGCAGCTGTCGCCCCGCTCCCCCATAGGCAAGGACACGGCGCTGGCGTTCGTGATCGGCGGCGCTATCTGCACCGTGGGGCAGCTGATCTCCGCCGGATGGCAGTCGCTGGGTCTGACGCAGGCGGATGCGTCCGCCGCCACGTCCGTCACGCTGGTGTTCCTGTCGGTGCTGGCCACATCACTGGGTCTGTATCACCGGCTGGCGCGGTACGCCGGTGCCGGCACGCTGGTGCCCATCACCGGCTTCGCCAACGCGGTGGCGTCCCCGGCCATCGACTTCCGGGCGGAGGGAATTATCACCGGCACGGCGGTGAAAATGTTCACCGTGGCCGGGCCGGTGATTGTATTCGGCACCGCCGCCAGCGTGGTATACGGCGTGATACTGTGCCTGCTGGCATAGCGAAAAGAACCGCCTAAAGGCGGTTCTTTTCGCTTATTCCATTGACGTGACGGTGCCCATGAACAGCGGCACACAGGCGTGGGTGTCCACGATCATATACAGGAAGGGGCGATCCAGCGTCACCGTCTTGACGTCCTCCGAGGGTAGGGCGTCTCCCACCACCTCCACCACCGTGGCCGCAGCCGCGCGGGTGCCGCTCTCGTCCAGCGACAGATACGTCTTGTGCAGCACGGAGGAGACGTACAGATTGTTGCCGCTGGGCGCGCTGCCGATGCCCCGCAGATCAGCGGTGGAGACGTTGAACAGCGCGGTGATGCCCATGTCCTTCAGCGGCTCCTCCAGCTCCAGCTCCGACTGGGCGTCGAACTTGGGAATGGAAACCTGCACATCGGCGCTGCGGTGGTCGGTGATGAGCTTGTACAGGTGCTCGCCGGTGAGATTCTCCAGATAGTCCTCCAGCGTCACACCCTCGTCCGGGAGAAGCGCCACGAACGCATACTTCCCGCCGTCGTAGGGCTTCACGAAGCCGGTGACGTTGTTGCCGGACAGATAGATGTTCTCCGTGCCGGTCATGTAGTCCGCCGTCTGCTGCGTTCCGTTGGCGGCGGTAAAGGGCAGGCCGGTGCGGAGATCGGCTTTGGTGTAGGGTGTGTCCCAGCGGGCATCGAAGCAGGCAGCATTGACCATATACAGCATGGTCAGCACATCCGGCGCCTGCTCCAGCAGCCGGTCGATCATGCCGTCGGTCTTCTTGCTCACCCAGCGGTTCAGATCGGTGACAAGGCTGCCGTCAAAGGCGGAGCGGTACATTTCGGCGCCGTAGTAGTTGACGCAGCTGCGCAGGAAATCGTCCTCCACCCGGAAATCCTCCCGCACCCACGCGGAGTTGGCCAGAGAAACGGTGCAGCTCTTACAGGCGGCGGGCAGGCTCATGCGGTAGGTGTACAGAAAGTCGTTCAGCTGGTTTAGGCTCATGCCGGCCGCCGTTTCCAGCTGCTTCAGCGTGTCGCCGCCGGCGCCGTTGGCCACCATGCCCAGCGCATTCAGCACGGACACCGGCGAGATCAGCACGCCCTCCGTCGCCGCCCTCTCGCTGCGCAGCAGGGACAGAGCGAAGGCCGTCACCGCCTCGCCGCCGGCAGTCAGGTCAGTGGTGGTGTCCAGCGCCTGCGGCTCGATATCCTTTGTCAGTTCCTGCGCCCGGACGCCGCAGCCCGCCATGGGCAGGATCATCAGCAGCGCCAGCAGCAGCGCTGTCGCACGTTTTTTCATAGGCGCGCCTCCCTTCAGATTCGTTCGTATATATAGACGCAAAGCAAGCGGAAAAAGTTTCTCCCCCCGGTAAGATTATACAGCGTCCGGGCATCCCACGCAACAGAGTGGGCACACTTTGTCGAAATGTTTTTCAGATGATTTTTGCGAAAGGTGTTGACACGGGCGGTTCAGTGTGGTATTCTAATCAATGCCGAATCCGCCGGTGTGGTGGAATGGTAGACACAGGAGACTTAAAATCTCCCGGCAGCAATGCCGTACCGGTTCGAGTCCGGTCACCGGCACCACCGGTACAACACAATATCGCGGAGTAGAGCAGTTGGTAGCTCGTC
>DNFA01000049.1:2417-9140 GCA_003487665.1 Oscillibacter sp. | reverse complement strand
GGAGGTCGGGGGTTCAAGTCCCTCTCCCGCAACCATGGCGAGTGTTCTTACAGCATTTGAAAAGCTGTAAGAACACTCGCTTTTTATACAGCGAGTTCACAGGGGGCGTAGTTGACGACTACGCCTTTTCTTGTATTTACGGACACTTCCGGGATCGGCAGGGGCAGCACCGTTGGAATCTCGATCGTTCCGACGCAGTTATAGTGGATGCGAAGCCGCTGCTCCCATACGCCGTCGATCTTCTCCGCATTGAACACTTCGATCTTCTCAATCAGTTCGTTCAGCATCCGGGGCGTCAGTTTTCTCGCTCTGGTGTACTTACGGACAAGACCGATAAACATATCTGTCGTCATGGAACGGCTGCTCTGCTTCTCTATTTCGGAGCGGAGCTTTTTTATTTTCTCCGCCAGCTCCTTTTGCTCGTCCTCATACCGCCGGGACATTTTTGCGAAGCGGTCATCGGAGAGCTTGCCGGAAACATTATCCTCATAGATGCGCTCAAAAAGGCCGTCCAATTCTTCATCACGGGCAAGGAGCGTTCTTAGCTCTTTTTCCTTCAGCTTGCGGTCTGTCTGTTCCGCCTGCTGGGAATGACCAATCACAGCTTTTACAAATTCGTCCTCATAGAGGCTGGCGAATTTCGTTAAGCGCCGTATCTCTCCCAGCACTACTTCCTCCAGGAAGTCTACGCGGACATAATGGGTAGAGGTGCAGGTGCCGCGATTGCCCTTGTAGTTGGAGCAGTTGAAATACTTGATCTCCGGATTGCCCTGATTGAAGTGAAAGTGAAGGTTGCTGCCGCAATCGGCGCAGACCAACAGGCCGGAAAACATATTGTGTTCTCCATTGTTGGTGCGACGCTTACGGATTTTGCCCCGCTTCTGCTGCACCTGCTCATACATAGCACGCTCGATGATCGCCTCATGGACGTCCTGGAACACCACCCAATTCTCACGGTCATTGTCGATTCGCTTCTTATTCTTGTAGGATTTGGAATAAGTTTTGAAATTGAGAATGTCACCACAGTATTCCTGCAGGGAGAGAATTTTGGTTATTGTGGAGCTGTTCCACTTGGTAGGAGGCTGCTGTTTGCCCTTGCCGGGGCGTTTGATGCCCTTCGTGAGCCAGTAGGCCCGCGGGGTCAGGACATCGTCCTTTTCAAGCTGGGCGGCAATCTGCTCTGTTCCGAACCCCTCCAAAGTCATGCTGTAAACGCGGCGCACAACCTGGGCTGCCTCGTCATCCACGATCCAATGCTTCGGATCATTCGGGTCCTTGATGTAACCATAGGGAGGCTGGCCCATCGGCTCACCGGCATTGCCCTTGATCTTATTGCTGATGCGCCGCTTTTTGCTGATATCGCGGGCATACCACTCGTTGAACAGGTTGCGGATCGGGGCAAGCTCATTTTCGCCCTCTGCCGTGTCGATGTTATCCGAAACGGCCACCAAGCGGATATCATGGTTCGGGAAAAATTCTTCCGTCAGCCGTCCGACCTCAATGTAGTTTCGCCCCAGGCGGGAAAGGTCTTTGACAAAGACGGCGGCGGCTTTTCCCTGTTCCAACTGGCAGATCATTTCTACAAAACCAGGGCGATCCATCGTCACGCCGGAAATGCCGTCATCCAGAAAATGAACCAGATTTGTGTAACCCTTTTCCTTTGCGACTTTGGCAAGCAGTTTCTTTTGATTGCCGATGCTGTAGCTTTCGCCTTCAAGATTATCGTCACGGGAAAGCCTTTCATAGAGAAAGGCGGTCACGTCACGGGATTTTTTGTTATTCGACTGTTTCATAAGTCCTCCTTCCGTCAAGGCAGTCGAATAGCAAATATACTTGTACGAACACATTATACCGCCATTTGCTGCCTCTGTCAGCCGGGTTTGAAAGCTATTTACAGCTTTTCACTCTCGGACTTCATCAGGCGAAGGAGAACGCTGCCCAGGGTATCCGGGCTTTCTTCTTTGAAAACCGGCTCAACAACGAACGACCGATTGCCAATGTGATAGGTCGTTTTTGCATCCAGAGGATTTTTCTCTGGTCTGCTGGTCTTGCCGGGATTTGTAGCTTTATCTTGCATGATAAAATCCCCTTTCATAAAGCATAAAGATAGCAATGAAAGAGGCAAAACGGACGGCTGCTGGCACAGCTCCACGGGAGTCTAACCCCGGCCCATGCTGATGGGTGCGGCGCACAATGCTTTGTGGGCGTTCAATGCGCGAGTATCTTTGACCCTGCCCGTGTGTCATCGCCCGCAAGCTGCCACGCTTGCTTTGCGGTCTGGTGTTTCTCGCTCTCTCCGCATGGAGGTCATGGCGCACCGACCGTATGGCTCGGCACAAACAGGAATGTATCCGTTTGCCTTATACTGCGGCGCTGGCCTCCCAACGGGCTTTCTTTGTCAAGGTGCGGAACACACCATGCGGAAAGGGGAACGCACGGCGGTCATCTGAATCAGGTCAGGTCAAAATCCAGAATCGCAATAATCAGCTTCGTTTCCAGTCTGCGGCGCAGATCATCGTCCACCTGAGAATGAGGACAGCCCTGAGGATCATAGCTTGTCCTTGTGGAAAGCGCCGCTATGTAGCCGGAGTAGTGGCCGATCACACGGTTTACCGCGTCAGGGTCGCCCTGGACAGCGGCGGTAATGACCGGATAAGGAAGAAGATTATTCCGGGAAGCTGCGGTGTCACGCATCCGTATCACCTCCCATCAGCTCTTTCAGCAGCCGATAGGATTTCAGCCTGCGGTTGTTGATCGTCCTGCGGGCCAGGTTCATACGCTCCGCGATCTCACGGTCCGCCATTTCCAGGAACCAGTACATCAGAAGGATATCCCGGTTGTCCTGAGGCAAGGCGTTCAGCGCATCGGCCAGCAGATCGTTTTCGATCAGGATCACATCACCGCCAAGAATGAAGGTGTTGTACTCCCAGGGATAACGGTCATAGGCCGCAAGCTGCTCCATTGCGTCCTCCGGCAGTTCGCTGAAAGGGATGCTGTGCTTCTTCCTGCGGCTGATCTCTCGATAGCCATTGCAGGCCTCGCACTTCAAGACCTTTTTGCAAAAGCTGTCAAAGGCGTGCTGCTTGTGTTCGGCGTGGCGATCAGGTTTCATGTTCTCACCTCCCTTCGTGCCGGGAGGCAGTTCTTTTCTTCCCCTTTCGCCCACTACTCGTTCTGCGGAAGGCTGTTTTGGCCAGCTCTGCCGGGAAAAATCAAAATTATTTTTTCTGTCGCTCATTTGTGCGCTCCTTTCGTCCTGATCGGGTGGGTGGCCGGATCAGGCAAAGGGCGGAGCGCGGGGACAGTAGAAACATCCCCGATAACGACAAAAAGCGCCTGTCTGCAAAACGCAGACAGGCGCAGAAGAATTATAAAATCTATTTACATGATTTCTGTGTTCATACTCATAGCCGGAATAGTCCGATGGAGGGGCTACGCTTTTTTTAACTGGTGCAGATCATGGACGTTGCGAAAAAGCAAAAAGGACACGGCAATACCTCCCAGATACCGCCGTGTCCTTAAAAAAGGGCGACTTTAACACACCCCCCGTATTCTTATTTTTCGAAAAGAAAACGGCGGCTTTGATTTCGTATTAAAGCCGCCGTTTTTTATTTCGCGCAAATCTGCTGTTAGCGGCTCTGTGCGAATGATTTATAAAACTTGATGCTTTGCAAATACACGGCGAGAGATACCTGCACCAACTCCCAAAAAGAGCAGTGCTGCCGGGATTGCCCATATCGCATACAGCATCCCGTTACTCATTTGTTCCACCGACAGGAGCGAAATGGCCAGTACATGATAGATCGGAAGAAGTCCAACCAATCGGAACAATGGATTTACTTCGGTGATCGGCAGCAAAACGGGAAAAAGAAAAATTGCCATCGCCGCAACCAAAGCTACAATCTGATTTTTACTGATTGCAGATAGGAACAGTGTAATTCCCGTAACGCTAAGCGTACAGGTAAATGCCAGCAGAATTTGATATTTGAGCAGCGTACCGCAGGTGATATTAAAAGGGATAAACGCTTCCACATAGTCACTGGGGGCAAATAGAATACTGCAATCCAACCCTTCTGTTCCATAAAAAACAAAAGCAAGAAGCAGGTTAAATGCTGCAATCAGCGTGGTAGTGAGAATGGCGGTGATAATACCTGCAACCACCTTTGCAGTAGCGCATTTGGTTTTACCGTACTTGCTTGTCAATATGATATTATCAACACCTTCATACTCGCCGGAGAAAATCGGAGCAAGCATGATGATAACCGCAAGAGCAAGCGCGACAAAAACCCGCACCATGTTTCGGCTGGTGGAAAGCCAACCGTCCACATAGCCAATTTTGATTTCTTCATTGCCAAATACATCAGAAACACTTAATCCGTTCCAATTTCCCTCTTTATCAGAAAACCGTGAAAAGGCTGCCGATTGCATGGCGTTTTGATAAACATAGATTGCACTCAATCCATGTAAATCTGATGTCGGTGCAAAATCAGACATCATTTGCTGCACTTTTTTGTCTGTCAGGATTCCTTCATATTTCGCTGCAATTTCCTTGTCGATTTCTACTGCTGTTTTGCCAGTACCTTTACCGATATTTTGGTCAAACGCATATTTGTTTTGAAAGGTGGAAAAGGATAGCAAGGCAGAGAACAGGATAATTCCAATTAGAGCGATGAGCGCCAAACGCTTTGAAAACACTTTCCGCAGTTCAAAAAGAATCAGTTTTTTCATTCTTCACAGCCCCCTTTGAAATAGAACAGGTACAAATCTTCCAAAGTAGGCTGCACCCTTACTGCATTTTCCATCGGCGGACGATCTCCAATGATCCGTAAAATTGTCTGGTTTTCGCTGGTGTTTCGCAAGTTGCTTGTGTTGTAGGCAGCCGCGTATTTTTCCGCATAGGCAGTCGGAACCGTACATTCCCACACTTGGCCGTCGATTTCAGAAGTGATCTCCTGCGGATTTCCAAAGTGAATGATTTGCCCGGATTTCATCATGATGATTTCCTCCGCAATAAACTCCACATCGGAAACAATATGCGTAGACAGGATCACAATGCGGTCTTTGGAAAAGGCGCTGATCAAATTGCGGAAACGGACGCGTTCTTTCGGGTCAAGCCCCGCCGTCGGCTCGTCTAAAATCAAAATATGGGGGTCATTGAGCATGGCCTGTGCAATCCCCAAACGCTGCTTCATGCCCCCGGAAAAGGTTTTGATTTTGTGCTTACTTTCTCTCGATAAGTCTACTGCTTCCAGCAGCTCCTTTGACTTCTTCCGCGCCGCCTTCTCGTCCAATCCTTTTAGGGCAGAAACATAGAGCAGAAAGTCAAACGCTGAAAAATCCGGGTAATATCCGAAGTGCTGGGGCAAGTAGCCCAAAAGATTGCGATAGCGTTCACCCAGCCCCACAATGTTTTTCCCGTTCAGCAGAATTTTCCCGGAAGTAGGATTTTGGATATTGCAGAGCAGACGCATAAGCGTTGTTTTCCCTGCGCCATTTGCACCCAGTAAGCCGTAGACGCCATTTGTTAAGGTAATATTCAAATTGTCCACGGCGGTTTTGGAACCGAACTTTTTTGTCAGTCCGATCGTTTTTAATTCCATAAAAAGCCCCTTTCTCCATAGGGAGCAAAAAAATACTCTCCATGTGTTTTCATGGAGAGTATAGAGGGAAAATATCTACTTTTTATCTACAAGGCAGGAGATTTGAAGTAGGCGGATACCTTTGCCCCGGATGCAGTATTTTCGATCTTCAAATAGCCGTTGTGGTGTTCACAAAGCAGCTTGCAAATATACAGCCCAAGTCCAAAGTGCTCGGAATGGTTGCTTTCCTCTGTGTAATATGGACTGGTGGCTTTTTGCAGACCGTTTTTGTCAAACCCCTTTCCATCATCCGATACGGAAAGCAGCAGACCATTGTCACGCAAGGCAAAAGAGATTGTCACCGCAGTCCGGGCATACCGAACCGCGTTGGAGATCAGGTTATTGCTGACCTGTGAAACAAAGGCCCCATCAAGGGATAACTGCGAAACAGGCATGTCATTTTGTAAAATCAATTCTTTTCCGTTTTTCGCACATACGATTTTTGCGCTGCCATACAAAGAAGATGCCACTGTCTGCAAGTCTATCAACTTGTACTCCGGCTGCGCATCTTCCATGCGCCTAAGATTGCTCATACTGCTCACATAGCTTTCCATACGGGAGATATGTTTGCCCATTATGGCGGCGGTTTCTTGTGTTTGAGGATTTTCGCTGGCTTGCAGCATTTCATTATAGCCTTTTAGTACTGTTAGAGGGGTACGCAAATCGTGAGCAAAAGCGGCGTTGAGTGCTTTTCGTTCTTCAACTTGCCGCCACATTTTAGAGAAATTGTCCGCAAGGGTTGTCCGCATGATTTCAAAGGACGCGCAAAGCTGCCCCAATTCATCGTTGTTATCATAGTCGATTGAAAAGTCCAAGTCATTGTTCGCTATTTTTTCAGAAGCAGTCCGCAGTTCCACAAGCGGCTTTTTCAGCCTGTTTCTGTAAAACAGCAGCGCAGCAGCGATAATACAGAATGCAGAATAGATAGGAGTTGCAACAATGGGAAGTTTCTCCAGTAGCGCAATGGTACGCTCGTCCTCTTTAGACATCGGGACGGGCACTGTCCCGATGTAAGCGCCGTCGCCCAACTGTTCCCCCTGTTCATTTGTCAAATAATATTTTTCGCCGGACGGGGGATAAGATG
>DNFA01000049.1:437-2169 GCA_003487665.1 Oscillibacter sp. | reverse complement strand
ACTGCGAGTACAACAAAGGCAATTATATAGAGAACAAGGCTTTTTCGGAGAGATAAATAGTGCTTGCGGCAATTTACTTGACCCATTTGTATCCACACCCCCAAACCGTTTCAATATATATGCGGTCGGTATATGCCGCGATTTTGGATCGTATTCTGCGGATATGCTCTGCCACAACGCTGCTGTCGCCCTCGCTGTCATAACCCCAAATACGCTCATATATCCGTTCTTTATCAAAGATCTGTCCTGGATTTTGAGAAAGCAGTTCCACAATATCAAATTCCTTTTTTGCAAGACCGACACGCTTATCGCCAAAGAACAAGCAACGTTCTGAATAGTCAATCGTCAAATCACCGGAAAACTTGACTTGTGCTTCAAAATTGTGTCGTGCTTCCCGGCGCAGATGAGCGCGCACCCGCGCTTCAAGTTCCATAAGTGAAAAGGGCTTCACAATGTAATCATCGCCGCCAACAGTAAAGCCTTTTACCTTATCTGTATCTTCGATTCGAGCAGTCAGAAAAAGGATCGGGCAGGATATGTGATCGCGGATACGCTTGCAAACTTCTAACCCGTCTTTTCCGGGCATATTGATGTCAAGCAAAATAATATCCGGTTGTTTTTCCACTTGCTTTAGTGCTTCTGCACCATTGAAAGCGGGCAGGACACGAAAGCCCTTGCTTTCAAAAAAGCTGCCGAGCATAGAAACAATGTCGCTTTCATCGTCAGCGATTAAGATTTTTGCTCCCACTTTACACACCTCCTAACAATTAAGTGTAGTGCTCATTTTTCAACTATTTATCAATTATCTTACTGTCTATTCTTCTCCCGTCAACAGGCTTTTCCGCGTCTTTGGGTATCAACCAAATGCGGCTGAACTTTACCGCGCCGGGTATGCGCTCACCCTCGCAAAGTTTCTGCACCCGTCTTTCGGAAATGCCCCATTTTGCCGCCACTTCCGCACAAGATACATATTCCATACAAGCACCCGTCCTTTCTGTTTAAAACCTACCATGATATATTATATACGGTCAAACGAATAATAGCAATAGACCGAATGTGAATAATAGGAAGTATTTAAGCTAACACAATGAACTAATAAAGCATATCCTTGAAAACGAGGTGAACAGTAGAATGTAGTAGGGTGAATGGATATGTCTAAAAGAACGAAGAAAGATAAGCGGCCTGTTGCGAAAATCGACTTCAAGCCGTATGGCGCAGCAATCAAAGCCGGGCGCACAAAGCAGAAAGAATCCCGGAATAAGGCAGCTGATGCGCTGTTTATTTCGCCGCGCTATCTCGCCAACATCGAGAATAAGGGACAGCATCCCAGCGTACAGGTATTCTTAGAGCTGATGTCCCGGTATCATATCTCCGTGGATCAGATTCTTCATGGCGAAGCTATGGAGGGCAAGTCTACGGAGCGTATGCAGTTTGAAACGCTGTTGGACGAGCTGACGGATGCGGAAATCAAAATCCTTACGGCAACGGCGCAAGCGCTACTGGATGCAAGAGCAGACAGCGAGGGAGAAAATTGAATACGGTGTAAGGAACGCTATGAACAGGTAGTTCATGGCGTTTTTCTTTTGCAAAATCCGCAGATGTGGCCAAAAGGCCCCATTCAGATTGTAGTATGGGTAGCGGAAGGAATACGGGGGTACGAAGTAGTCAGCAAGCACAGCAAGTGTAGCCACACTTGCGGATTTTTCTTCTTTTCAGGTCCCTTGCCCGAAAA
>DNFA01000049.1:0-190 GCA_003487665.1 Oscillibacter sp. | reverse complement strand
AACAGGAAACGGCCCATCGTTCTTCGCTGCCCGGTGACGGCGGAGGAACGGGCTTTGATTGAACAGAAGATGGCTCAGCTCCCCACCCAGCGGATCGGTGCCTATCTCCGCAAGATGGCGATTGACGGGTATATCATCTATACAGATACCGCAGATATCAAGGCGTTCACCAAAGAGCTTTCCGCCATCG
>DNFA01000041.1:22053-68961 GCA_003487665.1 Oscillibacter sp. | reverse complement strand
GGCCCCGCCCTACAGGGCACAGGCCGTGTCCGGGCGGGCAGAGTCGTCCACCCCTACGCAGGCGTACCGTGTGTACGTCAAGCCGACGCAACAAAGCCCCGGCGTGCGAGACGCGCTTTTACTTCGTGGGGCGCATGCGCTTCAGTATTTCTATATCTCCCTCCAGATATGTGCTGGCGGCGCGGCTCAGGTCGTAGGTCATGCAGCCGCCCTTGTCGGGGCAGAGGGGCAGGATGACCGCTTCACCGAGACGGCTGAGGGTCAGGTTCCGGGCGTAGAGGGCGCGGAACTCCGTCTCCAGCGCCAGGAGGATGTCGCGGGCGTTTTCAAGGCAGCAGAGGGATAGCTCCCAGGCGGTCTTGTCGTCCATGCCGGCGTACTCCGGGGCGGCGTAGGGCAGGATGCGGTTGACGGAGGGCTGCAGGCCGCCGGGCAGGGGCTGGTCGCGGCGGACAGTATCGCCGCCGATGAAGGGATAGAGGGTGGATTCCACGAAGCGAAGGCGCAGGTTGGGCAGGTAGTAGATGGCGTCCACACTGTAGCCCAGCTGCTCCATGAGGTCGCGCCCCATGCCGGTGAGATAGCCCACCAGCACCTGATCCACGGGGGTGCCTGTTTCGGCAAAGAGCGGGGCAAGGCGGCGGATGCGCTTGCCGTCGTGGAGCATGTCGTCCACCAGGATCACGGGGCGGTCGAAGGCGTGGATGGTGCGCACCTGATCGGCCAGCGGGGAGTAGTCCGGGTAGGCCTCGATGGAGTAGGAGCTGAGATCCGGCTCATAGACCTTGTCGGTGCGCAGGGTCTTGGTGACGGTGTTGGGCACGGCCACGCCGCGGAGTATCTTGCCGTAGGGCACGCAGATGTCGGGACCCAGCACGCGGGGGTTCGTGGGCTCCGCCGGGACGCCGTTGCGCCCGGTGATGCGCTGGAGCAGGCGGTGGTAGATGACGCCGGCGGACAGGCTCAGCACCAGAGAGCCGGGCTGGAGCTTCGTCAGCGCCGCCTGCAGACGCCGGTGAGCGTTGGCAATGGCGGAGAGCACACGGGGCGAGGAGCTGAAGGGCGCCTTCACCGCCGTGTCCACGTTGCGGCTGAGGACGATGGGGCAGCGCATGTCCACGGCCAGCGCGTCGCCGTCCTCCGCCGCGGGCAGGAAGCCCTGCAGGAGCAGCAGCTGGCGGCCGTAGCCGGAGGCCGCGCCCTCCAGCGGGACGTAGAGGGCGTAGGTGAACTCGCGGCTGAGCGCCAGCGTCAGCACCTCGGTGATGAGCAGCTGGCACAGGTCGCTCTGGCGCTCGCCGCGGGGGACGAACAGGCCGCTGATGAGCAGGGTGCGGCCGCCGGCGTTCTGCCGCACCAGACCCGACAGCGCCGGGTCGCCCAGACGGGCGAACAGGTGGGCGGAGTCCAGGCAGACATAGGTCGCCGCGCCGAGAATGGCGCCGTCCGCGTCCCGGCAGACCATGATGTCGTCGCCGTGCTGCTCCAGCTGAGCGCGCAGGGCGGCGGCGGTGGGGACGGAGAGCATGGTGCGCAGGAATTTTTCCGCTGTCTCCGGCGAGGCGGGCAGGAAGCTGAGATCCTCCGTGCGCAGCACGGGCTTGTCCTGCGGCTCCCGCAGGTACAGGCCGCGGCGGTAGATGAACTCCTGCACCGCCGGGTCGATGAGGTTGGAGATGTCCCGGTTGGCGTCCACCGCCTCGCGGATGCGGGTGGAGCTGATCTCCTCCAGCTGAGGCGGCAGCGTCAGCTCCACCACCCTTCCGGTGATGCAGCTGTAATCCGCCGGCTCCGCGTCCGGCTCCGTGCGGCGGAACACCACATGGTCGAAGGTGTGGATGGAATCGGGGGTGGCGGGCTTTTTATAGGACGAGGCGTGGAGCACCACGTCGCTGCCCACCACAATGGACACGCTGCGGCCGGGGAAGGCCTGCCGCAGCGCCCGCAGGTCGTGGGGGTTGGCGATGTTCACCGGGAAATCCTCCGGGAAGATGCTCACATGGAACACGTCCGCCACGGACATGGCGGCGATGCGCCGCCGCAGGCGGTAGGGCTGGGTCTTTTTCGACCAGGAGAACTCGTCGATGGCCAGCAGTACCTCATAGCCCAGGTCGCGGATGGCCTTGACAATGCCCTTGTGGGACAGGGTGAAGGGGTCGAAGGTGCCGGGGAAGAAGGCCACCGGGCGCGGCTCGCCGAAGTCGAATCCCCGGTGGAACAGCCGCTCCTCGGTGAGGAAGCGGTACAGCTTGCCCAGCATGGCGGCACGGTAGTAGAAGGTCAGCCCCTCGCCGGGGAACTCGTTCTGCGCCGACAGCAGCTTGCGCTCGGTGAGCATGAAGGCGCGGCGCTTTTCGTGGCGTCCCAGCTCGCCGGAGCCGAACACCCGCCGTCCCAGCACATACAGCGCCTCCTGCCGGGTGGCGCCGTCGATGCCGCTGAGCCCCCGCATCAGAAGCCCCAGCAGCCGCTCCCGGCGGCGGCGGTAGGCCTCGTCCGCCTCCGGGAAGCGGGAGCGGTAGGCGTCGTATTCCTCGTAGATCACGCCCACGGTGTCCAGCACGGAGGCGGTGACGCGGCTGTCGGAGGAGCTGAGGTTCACGTGGAGGTCAGCCAGCACCTCGTCCAGCTCCGCCGGCGGCAGCCACAGGGCGAAGCGCCCCAGATAGTCGGGGATATATTTGGTGAATTCCTGCTGTCCCAGCTCCAGACCGCGGCACAGCTCCACCGCCACCTCGTTGCGCTGATCCGCCGTCAGGCGGGGCGCCAGCGCCAGCAGCGCGTTGCCGGCGCTGTGGCGGACGGTGACGCGGTCGCTGACCTTGATGAGGTTGGACAGATGGGTGGCGATGTGCAGGGCGGGGCTCTGCCCGCTGCGGGCAAAGTCCGTCAGCAGGCGCAGGTTGGCCTGCTTGGTGATCCACGGCGTGGCGGTCTTGAGATTGTCCAGGAATATCTCGGACACCACCTCCTCCGGCAGCAGCAGCGGCTCGCCCTCCGCCAGCACGTCCTGGCGGAGATAGCGCAGGGTGCCGCTGTCGTCACAGGAGACGGCCTCCACTGCCGCCAGCGCCCGTCCCCCGTCGGGGTACAGGCGGTACAGGCGATCCAGCAGCAGCACGGCGGCCATGCGGATGGTCAGGTCCTCCCGGCGGGACAGGGCGGCGGCAAAGTCCGTCATCTCCCGGGCGCGGGTGAGGGAATACGCCTCGTCCGGCAGGGCGGCGGCGGTGTCCAGCAGCTGGAAGGCGGTGTAGTCGTCCAGCGCCTCCGGCCGGCGGTAGTAGGCGAACACCGGGGCGAGGAAGCGCTCCTCCCGTCCGGGACAGTGGCTCAGCAGGGAGCCCACGGCGAATTTCAGCGTGTAGCCGATCCAGCGGCGGTGCTGGGGCATGAGCTTGTGGTCGGGGTAGAGGATCTTATCCAGATAGAGCTTCCACTGCTCCAGATCGGTGGTGGCGCGGGGGTCGGGGCGGCTGTCCTGAGGGCGCTCCTTGGCATACCCGGCGTGGAAGCCGGCGATCAGCTCGCCCAGCAGCGCCGCCGCCTGGCGGCGGATGTCGCCCTCCCGGTGCATCAGCAGCTCATAGAGGAACGTCAGGGTCTGCACCTTCTGGGGGATGTGCAGATAGAGGGAATAGGACTCGAACACCGCCAGATACGCCCGCAGGCGGCGCCAGTCCGTCTCGCCGCGGGCTTCCTCCAGCAGCCGGGCGAAGCTGCGCTGGTCGGTGAGCCGGTGCATGAGGATGATGTTGTGTCCCACGCAGCGCAGCGTCAGGGCGCGGAGTGCCTCGTCATCGGTCATGAGGGAGGTGTGCTTCTCCGGCAGGGGGTCGGTGTCGCCGCCGGACATGGTCACGTCCACGCCCCGGCTGATCATGTACTGCTCGAAGTCCTCCAGCCGGGCGTACACCCGTGTATAGCGCTTTTTCTTCTCGCCGTCCACGTCGTCCAGCTTGGCAAGGATCACCTGAAAGGCCTCCGCCAGCGTGGAGATGCGGGTGATCTCCCGGCCATCCTCGCCCCGCAGCTGCTTCACCCGGAAGTCGGCGTAGATCAGCAGCAGCGCCTCGGCGGACAGGTAGTCCGGCTCCAGATCCCACACGGAGTGGTTGGCGGCGATGTGGCCGATGTCGGTCATCCTCCGGCGGCGGAACCACAGGTCCGTATAGTAATAATGAAGGTACGGCACCCGCTCGCCGGGGCGGCAGCCGAACTTGCCGATGTCGTGCCCCGCGGCGGCGCCGGACACCAGCGCCACGTCCACCGGCGTGCCGCCCCGGTGCAGGGCGCGGGCGGCGGTGACGGCGATGTGGTGGACGCCGGCGATATGCTCCAGCGTGCGGTAGGGCGTGACCTCCAGCCCCAGCCGCATCAGCTCATAGACGTACTCCCGCTTCCACTGGCGCAGGAATTTCGTATAGGACGGGGCGCAGGCGCTGTCGGCCAGCTCCTGCTCCGTGAGGAAATCGAACGTCCACGCCGGGTCGTGGGGCAGCAGCTCCCCCTCGGCGGCGAACAGCACCTGCAGCACCGACAGCAGGAACACCGCGCCGGCGGCGTAAGGCTCCGCGCCGGTCTTTTCCGGGTACAAAAGCCGCCGGGCGTAGTCGTAGGCATAGCTCAGCCAGCCCTCCTGCGGCGCGCCGCCGCACAGGGCGTCCAGCTCCTCCCGGCACAGCGCCAGCACATCGGCGCAGCGCAGCCGCGCCCCGTTGAATAGCGGCGCAAAGCGCTGCATATAGCCCTCCGTCTCGATGCGGCGGAGCAGGTCGTCGTGACCGGCGAAGCAGTCGGCGGCGGGGCGGTCGGCCAGACGCCGCCGCAGCGCCAGATCCATCTGGCGGATACGTTTCTTATTCATAGGCAAAAACCTCCGGCGGTGGGGAATCATCTATACTAATAATAGGTCAAAGCGCCGTGCCGTGTCAATATTTCCCCACGGTTTTAGCGTCGGATTGTCGCTAAACCTTATACAGCTCTTAATCGTTCGTTCACAGTTTGTTCACGAATGACCGCCGCCGGTCATGGTATGATGAGATGAAAGCGAAAGCGGAACCATCCCCCCTTCCCTTCCGTCTATAAGGGTAGGAAAATTTCCCCACGGGCCCGTGGGAGAGGAAAAGGAGACTACATCATGAAAAAAGCGGCATTTGTGCTGGCGCTGGTCATGCTGATGACCTGCATGGCCGGCTGCGGCAAGGTGGAGGGCGAGGCCTCCGTCCAGTCCGTGTCCATGATCTGCGGCCTTGGCTCCGTGGGTCTGGCGGATCGGTTCGCCGGCATCGTCAGTCCCCTGGGCGAGACGAAGATCAAGAAGAACGACTCCATGGCCGTGTCCGACATCCGGGTGAAGGTGGGCGACACGGTGAAGGAGGGCGACGTGCTGTTTACCTACGATCTCAGCGAGGCCCGGAGCAATCTGGAGATGGCGCAGCTGGAGCTGGAGCAGCTGAACGCCACGCTGGAGGATCAGAAGGCCGAGGTGGATCGCATCCAGAAGCTGATGGACGAGACGTATGACGACGCCACCAAGCGGCAGTATTCTCTCGACCTGCGGACAGCCAAGGTCAACGTGCTGACCACCCAGGGCAACATCGCCACCAAGAAGAAGGACATCGAAAAGCTGAAGACCAGCACCAAGAACGCCGCCGTCACCTCCCCGGTGAACGGCGAGGTGCAGTCCATCAACGCCGACGGCGGCACCGACAACAACGGCAACGCCCTGCCGTTCATGACGGTGGTGGAGACGGGCGGCTTCCGTGTCAAGGGCTACGTCAACGAGAACAACGCCTCCGTGCTGACACAGGGCACGGCGGTGGTGATCCGCTCCCGCGTCAGCGACCAGACGTGGAAGGGCAGCATCGACTCCATCGACTGGAACAACGCCCAGCAGACCCGCAGCGACTACGGCGACAGCGACACCGCCATGTCCAGCAAGTACCCCTTCTATGTGAAGCTGGAGGGCAAGGGCGACGGCCTGCTGATGGGGCAGCATGTGTACATCGAGCCGGACTACGGTCAGGAGGACGAGACGGACGCCAACGCCATCAATCTGCCCAGCTATTTCATCAACGATGCCGACGGGAACCCGTGGGTCTGGGCAAAGAACAGCAAGGATAAGCTGGAAAAGCGCAATCTGAAGCTGGGCGAGTACAACGGGGAGACGGATACCTATCCCGTGCTGGACGGCCTGACGGCGGAGGACTACATCGCCTTCCCCGACGACAGCCTGAAGGCGGGCATGGCGTGCATCACCTATGACGACGCCACCTTTGACCCCGGCGCCAGCGGCGGCGAGGTATCCCCCGAGGGCGGCGGTGAAAAAACCGACGAAAACGTGCCCATGGACGGCATGGACGGCGGCGATATGCCCGCTGAGAACGACACCGTCACGGACGACGGCGGCTCTGTCACCAACAGCACCGTGACCGTGCTGCCCGGCGGCACGGCGGAGGCCACCGCGCCGGTGATCACACCGCCGATGGAGGGCTGACCATGATCCTGGAAATGCGCGATATATGCAAGGACTACCCCATGGGCAAGGGCGTTGCACATATCCTGAAAAACGTGAACCTTGACGTGGAGGAGGGCGAGTATCTGGCCATTATGGGACCCTCCGGCAGCGGCAAGACCACGCTGATGAACCTGATCGGGTGTCTGGACGTGCCCACCAGCGGCAGCTATCTGCTGGGCGGGCGGGACGTGACAACCTGCAACAACAAGCAGCTGGCGGAGGTGCGGAACAAGGAGCTGGGCTTCGTGTTCCAGAGCTTCAACCTGCTGCCGAAGCTGACGGCGCTGGAGAACGTGGCGCTGCCCCTGCTGTACGGCGGGGTGAAGAAGGCGGAGCGGCTGGAGCGCGCCCGCGCCGCGCTGGAGACGGTGGGTCTGTCCGACCGGGTGGAGCACCGCCCCGACCAGCTGTCCGGCGGACAGTGCCAGCGCGTGGCCATCGCCCGCGCCATCGTGGGCAAGCCCAAGCTGCTGCTGGCGGATGAGCCCACCGGCGCGCTGGACAGCGCCAGCGGCGCGGCGGTGATGGAGCTATTCCGGCAGCTGCATCAGAGCGGCTCCACCATCATCATGATCACCCACGACCGTTCCATCGCCAAGCACGCCGCCAAGCTGATGACCATCCGGGACGGCGTGCTGTCGGGAGGTGACGACTATGAGTGAGAAGCTGAACCTGCGGGAAAAGCTGCATATCGGTGAAAAGCGCACCGGCGGCGAAAAGCCCCGCATGAGCAAAAAGCTGAAAAAGGCCATCATCATCGCCGCCTGCGCGGTGGGCGTGTGCGGCGCGGTGTGGGGCGGACTGACCATCGCCCGGAACGCCCAGCGCAGCGACGTGAAGGTGTACTCCGTCAACGATTTCTGCATGACCGACTACTGGGGCGACACCTCCAGCACCAGCGGCATGGTGACAACGGACAAGATACAGAAGGTGTTCCTCTCCTCCAGCCAGACCGTCAACAAGGTATGGGTGGCCGAGGGCGACTCCGTGCGCAAGGGCGACAAGCTCATCAGCTACGACTCCACGCTGACCCAGGCCTCCGTGGAGCAGGCGAAGATCGACTACGACCGGCAGGACGAGAGCCTGACCACCGCCAAAAACGAGCTGGAGTACCTGAAAAAGGCCAAGAACAAGGAGACGCTGAAGCAGGAGCTGGATAAGCTGAACGCTGAGCTGGATGCCCTGAAGAAGAAGTACGACGAAGACCCCGACCACCCCTACAACGGCGACGCGCCGGTAACAGAAGGGGCAATAAAGGACTACAAAAAGACCATGACCGTCAAGGGCGCGGACGGCAGCGACCAGACGGTGAACGTCCAGTATTACAGCTGGCTGTCCGCCTCCCGGCTCAACGACAGCAAGGTGACGGAGATCCTGACAAATCTGGCCACCCTCCGCGCCGACAAGGATCACCCCTCCGTGGACACCTATGTGGTGCTGGTGCAGCGCTACGAGGACAAGGTGGGCGGCTATGTGGACAACACGGTGGGTCTGGTCATTACCGAGACGTATACCGCCGGTGACGACACCGCCGTTCCCGCCGTGCCGGAGAGCCGGAGCGTCTCCTTCTCCGTCCGCAGCGATCTGCCGGAGTTCGAGGACACCGAGCGCAAGTACGATGACGCGGCCATCAAGAGGCTCCAGCAGAAGATCAATCTGGCCAACATGTATCTGGAAAACTCCATGGAGCAGAAGGATCTGGCCAAGGCCATCGTGGACAAGGCGCAGGAGGTCAAGGAAAAAGAGGTCAACCTGCGGCTGGCAAAGCTGTCGCTGGACAAGAAGACCAAGGAGCTGGGCGACGGCAACGTGTATGCGGAGTTTGACGGCACCGTGAAGGCCGTCCGGAATGCCGACGAAGCCTATAACAACAGCGAGGCGGTCATCGAGCTGTCCGGCGGCGGCGGGTACTACGTTACCGGCACCCTCAGCGAGATGGAGCTGGGCAGCGTGAAGGTGGGCGACACCGTGTCCATCAGCAGCTGGATGACCGGCGCAGCCTGCGAGGGCACCATCGTATCCATCGACGATTACCCCACCACCAGCGGCAACAGCTGGGGCGACGGCAACAGAAACGTGTCCTACTACCCCTTCAAGGTGTTCGTGGAGGAGGATGCCAGCCTGCAGGCCAACGACTATGTGGATATCCAGTACCAGAAGGCCGGCACGCAGGAGCAGGGCAGCAGCCTGTATCTGCAAAGCTGGTTCATCCGCACCGACAACGGCAAGAGCTACGTCATGGCGCGGAACGAGGACGGCAGGCTGGAGCAGCGCTGGGTGCAGACCGGCCGCGACCTGTGGGGCAGCTATACCCAGATACGCGGCGGGCTGACCACCGATGACTACTTGGCGTTCCCCTACGGGCGCGACGTGGTGGAGGGCGCCCGGACGGTGGAGGCCGCCGCCGATGAGCTGTACAACGACGGTCTGTAAAGGAGGCGGGATATCATGTTGGAAAATATCAATCTCGCCCTGCAGGGCGTTTGGAGCCACAAGCTGCGGTCGTTCCTGACCATGCTGGGCATCATCATCGGCATCGCAGCCATCATCACCATCGTGTCCACCATTCAGGGCACCAACGAGCAGATCAAGCAGAACCTCATCGGCGCGGGCAACAACGTGGTGCGCGTCACCATCAACGCCGCGGACAGCCAGAACTACTTCGACCTGAACTACTCCGCCCTGCCGGAGGGCATCGACCCCGTCACCGGCGACATGCGGGATGAGATGGAGAAGCTGGACGGCGTGTCGCTGGTGAGCATGTACCACGTGCGCGAGTGGTGCGACAACGTGTACGTGGGCAACAGCGCCTTCAGCGGCTCCCTGTACGGCGTGGACGACCACTATCTCACCGCCGTGGATTACGCCGTGAACTACGGCCGCACCTTTACAGCCGCGGACTTCGCCCAGCGGCGCTGCGTGGCGCTGATCGACACCAAGTCGGCGCAGTCCCTGTTCCAGGGCGAGAACCCCATCGGCGGCACCATCGAGATACAGGGCGAGCCGTTCACCGTGGTGGGCGTGGTGTCCTCCCGTTCCAGCTCCGGCCCCGTGATCAACAGCTTCCAGGACTACCAGATGTACGCCGGCAGCACGGCGGGCACCATCTTCATCCCGGACGTGTGCTGGTCTGTGCCCTATCGGTACGATGAGCCGCAGTACGCCGCCGTCCGTGCCACCAGCACCAACGATATGACCGCCGCCGGCGACAACGTGGCCAAATACCTGAACGAGAACGTCATCCGCACCACCAAGTACAAGTACGAGTCCAAGGATCTCCTCCAGCAGGCCAGCGACCTGCAGAGCCTGTCGGAATCCACCAACAAGCAGCTGATCTGGATCGCCGCCATCTCTCTGGTGGTGGGCGGCATCGGCGTGATGAACATCATGCTGGTGTCCGTAACGGAGCGCACCCGGGAGATCGGCCTGAAGATCGCCATCGGCGCCCAGCAGAGCCGCATCCGCTGGCAGTTCCTGACGGAGGCGGCGGTGCTGACCAGCATGGGCGGCATTCTGGGCGTGGCCACGGGCATCGGCCTTGCGGAGATGATGTCCCACATCATGGGCACGCCGGTGGCCATCAGCGTGCCGGCCTGCATCATCGCCGTGGCCTTCTCCATGGTCATCGGCGTGGTGTTCGGCCTTGTGCCCGCGGTAAAGGCCTCGAAGCTGAACCCCATCGAAGCCCTCCGCCGGGAGTAAGAAACCGCATATACGCAAAAAAGAAGCACCCGCGGGTGCTTCTTTTTTGCGTATATGCACTTACTGCGGCAGCTCGCCGGGCGCCACGAGGATGATCTTGTCCGCGCGGTCGTAGTCGCTGTACGCCTCCTTGGTGCTGCGCAGCAGCGTGCCGTCCCCGGCGTAGACGTTGCGATAGGTCTGCACGGCGTAGCCGTTGTGCCCGTACTGCTCCACCTCCGTGGTGCCGGGGGCGATGCGCTCGGACTCCTGATAGACCGTTTTCCGCTCGGAGTAGGACAGGAACTGGTTGGTCATCTCCACATAATTGTCGTTGGTCTTGGTGCCCAGCAGGGTGATGGTCAGCTGGTTCGTCTCGTCGTTATAGCTGGTGGTGATCTTGATGGGATAGTCCGTGCTGTTGCGGAAGGCGAAGTCGGGGCCGCCCCAGCTGACCGTGGCGTCGCAGCCGGTGACAGGCATGTAGCCGGGGTCGAACATGTGGGCGTACCGCAGGACGATCTTCAGGTCAGCCATCAGGGTCGCGTAGTACAGCGTGGAGGACACCTGACATATACCGCCGCCGATGGAGGTGACGGTCTTGCCGCCGGAATAGGCCGCGGCGGGCTGGAAGCCCCTGGCTTCCGTCCGCTGTCCCACGGTGGCGTTGTACCAGAACTCCTCGCCGGGGTTGTAGATGCGTCCGTCGATGGCGGCGGAGGCCAGCTTGATGTTCTGCCGCCGTCCCCAGGGTCCGGCGCAGGTGGTGGTGCAGGTGCCGATCACATCCCGGAACATGGCCGTCTCCAGCTCCTCGGTGGAGGCGGGCGGGAACTGCACCTGCGCGTCCGCCAGGAATTCCGTGCCGGGCGCGGCGTCATCCAGCTGCTTCTGCACCGTCTCCACGTCGAACTGCACGCCGATGCGGGACTGGGTGGGCTTGCCGGTGGCGCGGTCGTAGGTGGCGGCGGCCATGGTGCCGGCTATGTCGTCATGGAGCTGCTGCACGTCCAGCGGCTTGGCGGTATGGGGCGCGAAAACGCACTCCACCCGCCGCGCCGCCACGGACAGATCGCGGTGGCCAAGCCGCTTGATCAGTTCGGTGCGCAGCGCCGCCGCGTCCAGCTTCTCGCCGTCCTGCGGCTTGGTGATGTACAGCCCCTCGCCCTCCGCCAGACGGTAGCCGCCGTCCACCACGGTGCAGCCCACGGTGTCGGCTATACTGTCACATTGGGCGGTGAGGGTTGTCTCATCCATGTCCAGCTGGGGTGTTACATCCACGCCCTTGCACCAGCTTTCGATGAACCGCCAGCCGCCCCGCAGGAACGACGTCACCTGGCCGCCCCAGCCGCGCGCCTGCATGTCGCACCCGGCGGCCTGAGAGACGTAAAGGGGCAGGACGGTCACGCCCAGCTGGGACAGGGACACGCTGCCGATCTCCTGCTCGTCACGGGTCAGGCTGAAGGTCATGCCGTCCAGCAGGGCGTCCCCCTGCTCCTTCCACAGCTTCTCCACCTGCTGGGTGGACATGCGGGACACGTCCATGCCCAGCACCGACGTGCCGGGAAAGGCCACATGGGAGTACAGTACGCCGGCGGCCACGCAGCAGCCCGCATAGGCCAGCACCAGCACCGCCACGATGATACCCGCGATCAGTCCGGCCTTTTTCCCGCCGGACAGGGGCTTTTTTTCCGGTTTTTCCGGCTCTGCCAGCCGTCTGCCGGTCTTTTCCGGCGCGGCGGGCGCTTCCGTTGTAACAGAGGACACATTGGTTTCTTCGCTCATGCTGTCCCCCCTCCTTTGCATCGTAGTCCCTGTATTGTACCACGGTTTCCGGAGGAATGGGTTACAAATCCGTTACGAGCGCTTATCCGGCAGCGGGACGGCGGGTCTTGGGGATGCGCACGGTCAGGCATATCTCACTGTCGGTGTCCTGCCGCGCCACCTGCGCCCCCACGCCCGCGCCCTGCATCAGCCGGATGCCCCGCTCCACGCTGTTGAGGAACAGGCGCACGTCCTTGATGATATACGCGCTGCGCCGGTGGGGCGGCGTGGTCTGGTTCTCCGCCGCCAGCCGGTCTATGTACGCCTCCGCCGCCGCCACGTTCATACCCGTTTTACCGATGTGCTCCACGGCGCGGAGCCGCTGCTCCCCGTCGCACAGCCGCAGCAGAGCGCGGGCGTGGCGCTCCGTCAGGCCATAGCGGTGCAGCGCGTCCACCACCGGCTCCTCCAGCCGCAGCAGCCGCAGCTTGTTGGCCACCGCCGACTGGCTGCGCCCCAGCTTTTCCGCCGCCTGCTGCTGGCTCAGGCCGTAGCGCCGCAGCAGCCGGGCGATGGCCTCCGCCTCCTCCATGTAGTCCAGATCCCGCCGCTGGAGGTTCTCGATCAGCGCCAGCAGCGCCGCGTCCTCCTCGTCCACCCGCGCCAGCAGACACGGCACCTGCCGCAGCCCGGCGATCCGCGCCGCCCGCCAGCGGCGCTCCCCTGCCACCAGCTGGTACACACCCCCCTGCTGCCGGACGGTCAGGGGCTGCAAAATGCCGTAGGCGGCGATGCTGGCCGCCAGCTCCTGCAAGCCCTCCGGGTCGAACCGGCGGCGGGGCTGCTGGGGATTGGGTCGTATGTCGTTGATGGGCACATAGCGCACGCGGCTGGATAAAAACTCGCTCTTCTGTTCCTTTTTCACGGGACTCCCCCCTCCTTTTGTCCCCATTTTACGCCATGACCGGCGCGAAAGAGGGCGAAAAGCGGCGGGAAATAAAAAAAGAGGGACGGCGTCCCTCTTTGCGCTGTTCCTGTCCTGCTTCGTAGGACGGCGTCCCTCCCCTTGACAAACCCGGCGGGATGGGTATAATAATAGATAGAAGGGGACGCTGCGACAAGCGGTCAGCCCCTTTCAGATGGTAGTTTTATCGAGCAATATGCTCACAAAAACCGTCACCGTGCAGGGTGGCGGTTTTTGCTTTTCAGTCGTTGGACTCGTATTGAGATCGAATGACCCAGAATATGAATCGTGAAAACGAAAAACATGTATGTCACCCCCTTACGGGGCTGTGACTAACCGCCTGCCGTTTATTGCAGCGTCCTTGAGACGAGTATACACCGCAGGCGGTTTTTTGTCAAATTTCGGCAGAACGCATGGGTCCCGCCCTACGGGGAAACGGATTCCCACGCCAGTGTGAGCACTGGCTCGGAATGACAGCGCGGCAACGCCGCGCTGATGGGACGTCGTACCCCAAGGGCATTTGTTCCGCTGCGCTCCACTGCAGGACGCCGTCCCCTACGGGCGTTATGCGGCAAGTCCGCCTGTCTTGGCGTAGGGGGCGATGCCCACATCGCCCCGCCGGGAAAAGCCGTATTTTGCGGCGGGACACATGGGTCCCGCCCTACAAAGAATCACGGTAGACCGAACGTAAAGAGACACATCCCGCTCACCGCTTCCTCCGGATGTCCTCCCCGAAGAAGGGCAAAATCTCGTATCCGCCCTCGATGCGGGAGAGAATGGCCGCGCCGTAGCGCTGCCCCAGCTCCTCCGGCGCCAGATTGGTGCTGATGATGGTGGAGCGCCCGGCGATCATCCGGCCGTTCACCAGCTGGTACAGCGCGCTCTGGACGAAGGAGGTGGTCATCTCCGTTCCCAGATCGTCCAGGATCAGCAGGTCGCAGCTCTCACAGCGGCGCACCTCCGCCGCCGTCTCCTCGTCGGGGCGGAACTTGTCGTTTTCCAGCTTGGCGAAGATGCTGATGGCCGTGTCGTACACCACGGAGAAGCCGCTCTCGCTGACCACCCGGGCGATGCAGGCGGACAGAAACGTCTTGCCCAGCCCCGTGCCGCCGGACAGCAGCAGGTCGCCGCCGCCCCGGGAGAACTGGCAGGCAAAGTCCCGGCACACGTCAAAATTCCGCTCCATATTGGCGCGGGGCGAGATGCCGTAGCCCTCCCACTCCGTGCTGTCGTACAGATCGAAGCGGAACGTCTCAAACCGCGCCTCGCCCAGCGGCAGCAGGCGGGACAGCTCCTGCAGCTGCTCCCGTGCGTAATACTGCCGCAGGCAGCGGCACACGCCCTTTTTGTCATAACCCGTGTCGCCGCAGAGGGGACAGGCGGGCTTGTCCTCCAGATAGTCGGCGGGATAGCCCAGCTCCGTCAGCAGCTGCGCCCGCTCCTGCTGCAACGCCAGATTCTCGTCCCGCAGGGCGCGGATGGCCGGCAGGGGATCCTCCCCCTTTTTGGCGGCGGCGGCCACGATGCGGCTCATGGTGCCCCGCAGGGTGCGCTCGATCTCCTCCAGCCGGGGCTGGCGGGCGTACAGCATCCGGCGGCGCTGCTCCATCTCCGCCGCCCGGCGCTGCCTGGCCTGATCGAAGCGAGCCAGCGCCCGCTGCATGATGACTCCGTCGTATGCCATACTCTCACCTCTTTATGTAGCGGCGCATCCACGCGTCCTTGTCCCCGGCAGGGGCGGCGGGCTTGGTGGGAGACGTTCTCCCTCCCTGCTCGCCCTGCTCCACCTGATGAACGGTGTGCCAGCCGGCCTCGTGCCAGCGGCGCAGGATGCCGTTGAGATACCGCCAGTTCATGTCCTTCTTGTAAAACACCGTGCGCTCATAGGCCAGCGCCACCGTCTCCGGTGGGAAGCCCATGTCCATCCACTGGGTGATGTAGCGCCGTTCCGCGTCCACCATCTGGCGCTGGGGCAGGTGCAGCGCGCGCATGTAGGCGGCGGACTTCTCCTCCCGCTGCGCCCATTTTTTCAGGTACGCGGCGGCGGCGGTCTGGTCGAAGATGCCCAGCTGCGCCCAGTGATAGCCCTCCTTCTCGATCTGCCGCAGGGTGGGACGCCGTCCCTCTCCCCACTGGCGGCGCGCCCGCTCCACGCAGTGGCACACCAGCAGGTAGATCACGTCCGCGGGCATGCCGATCTGGTCGTACAGCCCCGCCAGGATCTGCAGGTCGGCGGTGCGCAGCTTCTTGCCCAGCTGCTGCTCCGTCTGGGGGATCAGCAGGCGGAAGCCCTCGTTGTCCGTCAGCAGCCCGGCGATGTCCTGAGACGTGTACACCGGACGCTCCTCCGCCGGGGCGGGCGGCGCGTCCTCCGCCGGGCGTGGCAGAATGCCCAGCTGCTGCAGCACCCGCTCCGCCGCGTCGATGCGCAGGCGGCTGATGGGCAGCGCCCGCTCCAGCTCCTCCGGGGTCACGCCCCGTCCGAACCGGCACAGCGCCAGATACAGGAGCGCCGCGTCGCCCTGTCCGCTTTGCAGCAGCTTGTCCGCGGCGACGGTGCTCAGCGTCAGCTGCTCTTTGCCGCTGCGCAGGATATAGCCCTCCATGGCGCTCCCTCCCTTCTCATAGTGACCCCTATTCTACACGAAAACCGCCGCAACGTAAAGCGGGACGGGACAACTTTTTACAAATTTCCGCTTTTCGGCAAAATATCCTTTCCTCCGCCGGATTTTATGCTATAATGGATTCTGTATCGGTATATACAACTTTCTACTACTTTTCTATTTATATACAAGGAGGAGCTTGCTATGGCGAACCGGGTAACGATGACGATCTGCGGCACGGAGTACATCCTCGTGGCCGAGGAGGACGCCGCCTACATGGAGAAGATCGGTTCCATGGTGGACACGGAGATGCGCAGCCTGATGGACAGCGCCCACATGAGCCGCGACGCGGCGGCGGTGCTGGCGGCGGTGAATCTGGCCGACCAGCTGACGAAGGCGCAGGAGGGCGCGGAGAATCTGCGCCGGCAGGTCAAGACGTATCTGGACGAGGCCAGCCGCGCCAAGAGCGAGGCCGCCGAGCTGCGCCGCAAGCTCCAGAACGCCCAGAACCAGAACAACCGCCGGGGATGATGGAGCTGCTGTCCCCCGCAGGCGGGTATGAGGCGCTGGTGGCCGCCGTACAGAGCGGCGCTGACGCGGTATATATGGGCTTCGGCGCCTTCAACGCCCGGCGGGGCGCCCGGAACTTCACCGACGAGGAATTCGCGTCGGCGGTGCAGTATTGCCATCTGCGGGGCGTGCGGGTGTTCCTGACGCTGAACACGCTGGTCACCGACCGGGAGCTGCCCGCGGCGGCGGACGCGCTGCGCCGCGCCAGCGCCATGGGCGTGGACGCGGTGCTGGTGCAGGACTGGGGGCTTCTGGCGCTGGCGCGGGAGATCGTGCCCGACCTGCCCCTCCATGCCAGCACGCAGATGAGCCTGTTCACCCTGGGCGGCGCCAACGAAGCGGCGGCGCTGGGCATGGAGCGGGTGGTGCTGGCGCGGGAGCTGAACCGGGACGAGGTGCGGGAGATATGCGCGGGCTGCAAAGCGGAGGTGGAGATCTTCGGCCACGGCGCACTGTGCATGTGCTACTCCGGTCAGTGCGAGATGAGCGCCGTGCTGGGACAGCGCAGCGGCAACCGGGGCGCGTGCGCCCAGCCCTGCCGCCTGCCCTACGGCGTGAACGCCCCGTGCAGGGGCGCCTATCCCCTGAGCCTGAAGGACGCCAACCTGTCCGCCTATTTGCAGGACATGGAGCGCATGGGCGTGGACTGCCTGAAGATCGAGGGGCGGCTGAAGCGCCCGGAATACGTGGCGGTGGTGACGGGCATCTACCGCCGCCTGCTGGACGAAAGGCGGCTGCCCACGGCGGAGGAATCCGCCGCGCTGGAGCAGGCCTTCTCCCGCAGCGGCTTTACGGACGGCTATTGGCTGGGCAGGAAGGGCAAGGCCATGTTCGGCACCCGGCCGGAGAACGTGCCGGAGCCGAAGGAGCTGTTCGCCCGCGCCCGCGAGACATACGAAAACGGAAAAGAGAACCGGAAAATACCGGTGAACCTGCGGCTGACGGTGCGCCGGGGCGAACCGGTGCGGCTGGGCGGCGCGTGCGCCGTCCGGAACGGCGTGACCATAGCCTTAGCCACGGGCGACGCGCCGGAGGAAGCCCGGAACCGGGCGGTGACGGCGGAGGAGCTGACCCAGCGCCTCTCCAAGACCGGCGGCACCGTGTTCACGGCGGACAGCGTGGAGGTGGAGCTGGACGAGGGGCTGATGGTGTCCGCCAGTGCCGTGAACGGCCTGCGCCGGGAACTGCTGGACGAGCTGGCAGCGCGGCGGCAGGACATCCCGAAACGGCGGGAGCTGCCCGCCTCTCCCCTGCCGGACGCGCCGGCGGGCGCGGAGCGGATGACGTTCACCGTGTCCATCGCCCGCGCCGACCAGCTGACGGAGGCGCTGCTGGCGGAAAAGCCCGCCATCGTGTATATTCCGGCGGAGCTGCTGGATACCATGGACTTGTCCGCCTGTGCCGGGCGGACGGAGCTGTGCGCCGTGCTGCCCCGCGTGTTCCGCACGGCGGACGAGCAGCCCCTGCGGGCCATATTGGAGCGGCACCCGGAGGTCACGTCCGTGACCGTGGGCAACTGGGGGCACATGCCCATCGTCCGGGGTCTGGGAAAGACGCTGCGGGGCGACCTGGGGCTGAACGTGTACAACAGCCGCGCCGTGGCATTCTGGCGGGAGCGGGGGCTGACCTCCGTGACGGCCAGTCTGGAGCTGCGGTGGCAGCAGGTGCGTGATCTGGGCAAATACGCGGACTGCGAGGCCGTGATCTACGGCCGGCTGCCGCTGATGATCACGGAGAACTGCATGACGAAGAACAGCGTGGGCTGCGCCCACGGCGCAGGCAGCGTGCTGACCGACAGGACGGGGGCGCAGTTCCCGGCACTGTGCGCCTACGGCTGCCGGTGCGAGATCGAGAACGGCAAGGTGCTGGTGCTGGCGGACAAGCCGGAGGTGTTCCGGTGCGGCCTGCGGTACGGGCGGCTGCGGTTCACCACGGAGACGGCGGAGGAATGCGCCGCCATCCTACGCGCCCACAACGCCGGGACGATCACGGCGGACGCGGACACCACGCGGGGGCTTTTTTACCGGGGCGTGGAGTGAGGACGCAGGGCGGACAGAGTCGTCCGTCCCTACACGGTCTGTCATTGCGAGCCAGTGCTCACACTGGCGCGGCAATCCGTTCCCAGCGCGGCGCTGCCGCGCTGACGGGACGTCGTACCCCAAGGGCATTTGTTCCGCTGCGCTCCACCGCAGGACGCCGTCCCCTACGGAGCATCGCCGGGACAAATGTGCGCCTTGCGGCGGGACACATGGGTCCCGCCCTACAGAGTGCGGCGCGGAGCGGGCGGGCAGAGTCGTCCGTCCCTACGCACGGCTATCGGGGGCGTTTCATGCGGGGCGGCGGGACGGCGGAATCCGCCGCAAAACGTACAACGCATTGTATAATTACCTCTTAAATTTACATTCTGTATTCATTTTATCAGGAAAAAGGTGCTATTATGGAGCTGAAGATCAAACCCCTGTCCCCGAAGATCGGGACGGACATCCCCCTTCCCCGCTTTGCCACGGCGGGCGCGGCGTGCATGGATCTGTGCGCCTGCGTGGACGAGGCCGTGACCCTGAACGCCGGTGAGCGGCGGCTGGTGCCCACGGGCATCGCCATCGCGCTGCCGTCGCCGGAGTATGTGGCGCTGGTGTTCGCACGCAGCGGGCTGGGCATCAGGAAGGGCGTGTGCCTGTCCAACGGCGTGGGCGTTATCGACAGCGACTACCGGGGCGAGATCGGCGTGGGGTTGGTGAACCTGGGCGACGCGCCCTACACGGTGCAGCCCGGCGACCGCATCGCCCAGCTGATGGTGGTGCCGGTGGTGCAGCCCGCCGTGACGGTGGTAGACGATCTGGACGAGACGGAGCGGGGCGCAGGCGGCTTCGGCTCCACAGGCAGGTGACGGATATGGCGAGGATCGTGCTGGCCTCCGGCTCTCCCCGGCGGCAGGAGCTTTTGCAGCGGATGGGCATCTCTGATTTCACCATCCGCGTACCGCAGGTGGAGGAGTATTTTCCCGCCGGGCTGACCCCGCAGGAGACGGTGTGCTACATCTCGCGGGAGAAGTCCCAGGCGGTGGACGCGGCGGAGGATGAGATCGTCATCACGGCGGACACCATGGTGTTTCTGGACGACAGGAAGCTGGGCAAGCCCGCCGACGAGCGGGAGGCGCTGGAGATGCTGACGGCCTTACAGGGTCGCCGCCACACGGTATGCACCGGCGTGACGGTGCGGCAGGGGCAGCGGCTGCTGACCCGCGCCCAGTCCACGGACGTGTACTTCCGCCCGGCCACGGAGCGGGAGCTGCGCGCCTACATCGCCGGGGGCGAGCCTATGGACAAGGCGGGCGCCTACGGCGTGCAGGGACAGGGCGCGCTGCTGGTGGAGCGCATCGACGGGGACTTTTTCAACGTGATGGGTCTGCCGGTGGTGCTGCTGGAGGAGATGCTGCGTGAATTCGGCGTGGTGCTGCTGGGGTAACACAACATGAAGCGATTTTTTACGAAAACGGGAATATGGCTGCTGGCGGCGGCGGCGACCATCGCGGTGGTGCTGTGCGTGGTGTCGGCTCTCGGCTCCGGTACGGGGCTGCTGCACAACGCGCTGGGCGTTATCGCCTCGCCCTTCCGGGCGGCGGGCTCCGCCGTGGCGGGCTGGGTGGACGGCATCAGCGACCGGTTCGACAGCGTGGAGCAGCTTCAGCAGGAGAACGACGAGCTGCGCCAGCAGATCGCGGAGCTGGAAAAGCAGCTGCGCTCCGCCGAGAGCGCCGCGGAGGAGAACCGCGACCTGCGGGAGCTGCTGGGTCTGCGGCAGCAGCGCAGCGATCTGACCTTCGAGGCGGCGCGGGTGACACAGCGGGATGTCTCCAACTGGGCCAGCACGCTGGTGCTGAACCGGGGCAGCCAACACGGTGTGGCCGTGGGCAACTGTGCCGTGGACAGCGCCGGGAACCTGGCCGGTGTCATCACGGAGGTGGGGCTGAACTGGAGCCGCCTTGCCACGGTGCTGGACACGGAATCCCAGTTCGGCGCCACGGTGTTCCGCACCGGCGAGACGGCGGTGGCCGGCGGAGAGCTGGAGCTGATGGCCGAGGGCAAGCTGCGGCTGCAATATCTGGCGGACAGCGCCAGCCTCATCAAGGGCGACGTGGTGGTCACGTCGGGCTTGGGCGGCTACTATCCCTCCGGGCTGGTGATCGGCACGGTGGAGGCGGTGCAGACCGACGACGGCGGGCTGGCGCGGTACGCGGTGCTGGCGCCGGGGTGCAGCGTGGACGAGATGAAGGAGCTGTTTATCATCACGGATTTTGACGTGATCGAGTGAAAGACGGAGGACGGACATGACGCGGCGTGCAACGGCCATCAAGTGGATATGCTACTGTCTGGGCGCGTTGGTGCTGGTGCTGGTGCAGAGCGCGGTGCTGGTGCATGTGCGGATATGGGGCGTACACCCCTTTATCCTGCCGGCCATCGCGGTGATACCCGCCACGCTGGAGCGCGGCGAGCAGGGACTGCTGTACGGCGCGTTCTTTGGACTGGCGTGCGATCTGCTGACACCGGTGGCGGGCATGCCCTGCTTCTATTTCCTGGTGTTTCTGCTGGGCGCGGCGGCGGCATGGCTGCTGAGCTGGCAGGTCATCATGGCGGGCGTGGTGTGCTCCGTGGCGGTGACGGCGGTGTGCATGGTGATATGCGCGCTGCTGCACGCGGCGGTGATGGCCGGGCAGAGCGGCTTTGACATGGGCGCGGCATCGTGGCTGGCGCTGCGGGAGCTGGCGGTGAGCCTGCCCTTCGCGGCGGCGGTGCACCCCCTGCTTGCATGGGTGCGGACACGCGCTCTGGACGATTAGACCCTCGGAGGAGAAAGGAACTATGATGAAGAACCCCCACCCCGCCCGGCGGCGGGTGTATATGCTGCTGGCCTTTTTCGGCGCTTTCCTGCTGCTGTTCTTCGCCGTGCTGTACGACGCGCAGGTGGTACACGGCAGCGAGAACCGGGCGAAGTCCATCACCAGCAACACCGCCAGCGAGACGGTGACGGCCTCCCGCGGCATTATCACCGACCGCAACGGCAAGGTACTGGTCAGCAACCGGCTGGCCTATACGCTGGTGTTCGACAAGAGCGCCTTCGGCAAGGACGACGGCGCGCTGAACGACGCTATATGGCGGCTGATCCAGCTGTGTCAGGAGCTGGACGTGCCGTGGAACGACACCCTGCCCATGACCACGGGGGTGATCCCCCAGCTGAAGACCGCAGCCCGCTCCAACGCCTTTCAGGAGTATCTGAAGGACAACGAGCTGCCGGAGAACGCCTCCGCCTCGGAGCTGATCGGCGCCCTGCGGGAGCTGTACGCCATCGATGAGCGCTATACCACGGCGCAGGCGCGGCTCATCGCCGGCGTGCGCTATGAGCTGGACGGGCGCAGCAGCTATACCTTCGCCGAGGACGTGTCCTCGGAGCTGATCAGCCGCATCACCGACGGGCACTATGAGGGCGTGACCATCAAGACGGCGGCGGCGCGGGTATACAACACCAAGCTGGCGGCGCACATTCTGGGCACCGTGGGCGCTATATGGCAGGAGGAGTGGCGCAGCGACGAAAAGACCGGCTATGTGGGCTACGCGGATCGGGGCTACTCCATGAACGATCTGGTGGGCAAGGACGGCGTGGAGAAAGCCTTTGAGGAGTATCTCCACGGCGTGGACGGCAGACGGCTCATCACCACCGACGAAAACGGCAAGCTCACCGGCGAGCTGTACACCCGCAAGCCCCAGCCCGGCGGCACCGTGGCGCTGACCATCGACATCGACCTCCAGCAGGTGGCGGAGGACACGCTGGCCAGCACCATTCAGGGCATGGTGGACAAGGACAGCAACGAGCGCGGCGGCGCTGTGGCCGTGGTGCAGGTGGGCACCGGCGAGGTGCTGGCATTGGCCAGCTATCCCACCTACGATCTGGAGACGTTCAACCAGAACTACGAGGAGCTGGCGGCCGACGAGCGGCTGCCTATGTTCAACCGCGCCACCCAGGGCATTTACGCCCCCGGCTCCACCTTCAAGCTGTGTACCTCCGTGGCGGCGCTGGAGGAGGGCATCATCACCCCCACCACCATCATCCAGGACAAGGGTATCTACACCTATTATAAAGACCCGCAGCCCATGTGCTGGATCTGGCGGCAGGCGCGCACCACCCACGGGCGCATCAACGTCAGCCAGGCCATCGTGGATTCCTGCAACTACTTCTACTACGAGGTGGGACGACTGACGGGCATCAAGAAGCTGGACGAATACGCCACGGCCTTCGGCCTGGGGCAGCACACCGGCATCGAGATCGGGGACGAGAGCGGCGTGCTGGCCTCGCCGGAGTGGGCGGAAGCCCACGACCGGGAGTGGACGGACGGCCAGACCATCACGGCGGCCATCGGACAGTCCTACAACCTGTTCACCCCCCTGCAGCTGGCCAACTATGTGGCCACGCTGGTTTCCGGCGGCGAGCATTACGAGGCGCATCTTCTGAAAAACGTGAAATCTTACGATAATTCTCGTATTATCGACGTATACGACAAGGGGACGCTGAACGAGATGCACATCTCGGAATCCACCATGGCGGCGGTGACAAAGGGCATGCACGACCTGACCCACGACTCGCTGCAGGGCGCGTTCTCCCGCTGCGTGGTGGAGGCGGGCGCCAAGACCGGCTCGGCGCAGGTGGGCACGGACATCGCCAACGGCACCTTCGTGGCCTACGCGCCATATGACGATCCGGAGATCGCCATCGCCATCGTGGTGGAGAAGGGCGGCAGCGGCAGTCTGCTGGCCAACGCCGCCGTGGACATCATCAACGCGTGGTTCACCCGGGGCGGCAGCAGCGCTTCGCTGGGCGAGAACACACTTTTGCAGTAACGCGCCACGCCCACGGGCGGCGCGCATGAGGACAGTATGGGACCTATATTTGATTCAAAAGACAAGCGGTATAAAGACCCCTTCGGCGCGGCGGCCTGCTCTGCGGACATCCGCTTCGCGCTGGAGGACGAGACGTATTACGGCTGCGAGCTGCTGGTATACCGGGAGTTCGCCGGAAAAGAGGACGTGTGCGCCCTGCCGCCGGCGGAGGGCGGCTTCGCCGGGACATACACCGCCCCGGCGGAGGCCGACCTGTGCTGGTACGCCTTCCGACTGACGGACGGCGACGGCCATCTGGTTTGGTTCGGCAAAAACGGCGTGCAGGACGCGCCGGAGAAGCTGATACGCTGGCAGCTGACGGTGTACGAGGACACGGCCACGCCTGAGTGGTTCGGCGAGGGCGTCACCTATCAGATCTTCCCCGACCGGTTCCGCCGGGTGGCCATGCCGGACGTGTCCTCCATGGTGGGACGGCGCTGGCTCCACGAGAGCTGGGGCGACCGGCCGGTGTTCCTGCCGGAGGTCAACGGCGAGATCACCAACCGGGACTTCTTCGGCGGCTCGCTGGCGGGCATCACGGAGAAGCTGGACTATCTGCGCGGGTTGGGCGTGACCACCCTGTACCTGAACCCCATTTTCGAGGCCGCCAGCAACCACCGCTACGACACGGCGGACTACCGCGCCATCGACCCGCTGCTGGGCAGCAAGGAGGACTTCCGCGCCCTGTGCGACGGGGCGCATGAGCGGGGCATGCGGGTGATACTGGACGGCGTGTTCAACCACACCGGCAGCAACAGCCGCTATTTCAACGCCGAGGGGTACTATCCCTCCCTGGGCGCGGCGCAGAGCCAAAGCTCCCCCTATTACCACTGGTACAGCTTCCACCCGTGGCCGTCGGAGTACGACGCGTGGTGGGGCGTGCGGACGCTGCCCGCCGTCAACGAGGAGCAGCCGGACTACCGGGACTTCATCTTCGGCGGCGAGGACAGCGTGGTGCGGCACTGGCTGCGCTGCGGCGCGGACGGCTGGCGGCTGGACGTGGCGGACGAGCTGCCCGGCGACTTTATCGAGGGCATCCGCCGCGCCATGGACGCGGAGAAGCCCGGCGGCTATCTGCTGGGCGAGGTGTGGGAGGACGGCAGCAACAAGATCGCCTACTCCCACCGGCGGCGGTATCTGCTGGGGCGGGAGACACACGGTCTGATGAACTACCCCTTCCGCACGGCGCTGCTGCAATGGTTGGGCGGCGGCGACGCGGCGGCCTTCCGGGAGAGCATGGAGACGATACGGGAAAACTATCCCCCGGCGGCCTTTTACGGCGCCATGAACTTTCTGGGCACCCACGACACGCCCCGCATCCTGACGCTGCTGGGCGCGGCGCACACGCCGGAGACAAAGCAGGCGCGGGCGGACTACCGCCTCTCCCCTGCTGAGCTGGCGCGTGGCAAGGCAAAGCTGCGTCTGGCGGGCATGCTGCTGTACAGCTTCCCCGGCTCCCCTACCCTGTTCTACGGCGACGAGGCCGGGATGCAGGGCTTCGAGGATCCCCTGAACCGGGGCACGTTCCCCTGGGGCGGCGAGGACGCGGCGCTGACGGCGTTCTTCCGGACGCTGGGCGACCTGCGGCAGCGGGAGAGCCTGCGCCGGGGGCGGCTGGCGTACATACGCAACCAGGGCGGCTGTCTGGTGATCGAGCGGGCGGCGGACGGCGAGCGCACCGTGACGGCGCTGAATGCCGGTGACGCGCCGGTGGAGCTGGTGCTGTCGTGGGACGCGCCCACGGCGCGGGACGGCGTGACCGGGCAGCAGTTCCTGACCGAGGACGGCGTGCTGCGGGTGACGCTTCCCCCTCTGGACGGCATGATATTGGTGTAAACGATTCCCCTGTTTCACGTGAAACAGGGGAATCACTTTTTCAGGCGGCTGTTTCACGTGAAACAGGGGCGCTGCCCTTTGCCGTGGAATGTTTCATGTGAAACATTCCGGGAAAATTTGCGCTTCCCTCTTGCAAGCCACCGGTTAAGTGGTATATACTAGGGTATCGAACTTAGACAGAAAGAGGAATCTGCTGTGGCGAAAATTGTTGCGATCGTGAATCAGAAGGGCGGCGTGGGAAAAACCACCACCTGCGTGAATCTGGCCGCCGCCGTGAAGGCAGCGGGCAAGAGAGTGCTGCTGTGCGACTTTGACCCGCAGGCCAACGCCACCAGCGGCATGGGCGTGGACAAGTCCACCAGCAACGGCGTGTACGACGTGATCATGAACGGCGCGTCTACCGAGTCCGTGATCGTCTCCACCCCCTATGGCGACGTGCTGCCCAGCAGCAAGGCGCTGGCGGGCGCGGGCGTGGAGCTGATCAGCATGGATGACCGGCAGTTTCTGCTGAAGGCGGCGCTGCGGCAGGTGGCGGACAAGTACGACTTCATCTTCATCGACTGCCCGCCCTCGCTGGAGCTGCTGACGCTGAACGCACTGTGCGCCGCCAACAGCCTGCTGGTGCCGGTGCAGGGCGAGTATTACGCGCTGGAGGGTCTGAGCGACCTGATGAACACCGTGCGCATCGTGCGGCGGAGCATGAACCCCGGTCTGGAGATCGAGGGCGTGCTGCTGACCATGTACGATGGGCGGACGAACCTGTCCATCCAGGTGGCGCAGGAGCTGAAGCGCTTCTTCGCCGGAAAGGTGTACAGCGTGGTCATCCCCCGGAACGTGCGCCTCAGCGAAGCGCCCAGCCACGGCAAGCCCATCGGCGCTTACGACCGGACATGCCGGGGCGCGGAAGCGTACACGGCGCTGGCGACGGAATTTCTGCGGAAAAACAACTGCTGAAAGGAGACGCAGTATGGCAAATACAAAAGGTCTGGGCAAGGGACTGAGCGCGCTGCTGGGCGACGATGTCATCGCCGCCAAGGACGAACGCGCCTCCTCCCTGCTGCTGCCCATCAGTCAGGTGGAGAGCTGCTCCACCCAGCCCCGCAAGAGCTTCGACCCGGAGGCGCTCAGCGATCTGGCGGACTCCATCCGGGTACACGGCATCATCCAGCCGCTGACGGTGCGAAAGCTGCAAAGCGGGTATTATCAGATCATCGCCGGCGAACGGCGGTGGCGGGCGGCGCGGATGGCCGGGCTGACACAGGTGCCCGCCGTGGTCATCGAGGCCGACGACCGCAAGGCCATGGAGCTGGCCATGATCGAAAACCTCCAGCGGGAGGACCTGAACCCCATCGAGGAGGCCGAGGGCTACCGGGTGCTGACGGAGCAGTACGGCATGACCCAGGACGAGTGCGCCCAGCGGGTGGGCAAGTCCCGTCCCGCCGTGGCCAACGCCCTGCGGCTGCTGGGGCTGTCCGAGCCGGTGCGCGCCATGGTGGAGGACGGACGGCTGTCCGCCGGTCACGCCCGGGCGCTGGTGACGCTGGGCGCCAGGCAGCAGCAGGCCGCCGCCGAAACGGTGGTGAAGGATGCGCTGTCGGTGCGGCAGACGGAGCTGCTGGTGAAGAAGCTCACCGCCGAGAAAAAGGAAAAGCCCCAGCCGGACGCGCTGTCCGTCAACTATGTAGAGGAGGCGGCGCGGGAGCTGGGCGAAAAGCTGGGTCGCCCCTGCCGCATCGTCAACGGCAAGAAAAAGGGACGCATCGAGCTGGAATACTACGGCACGGACGATCTGAACGCCCTGCTGGAGGCGTTGGAAAAGCTGGGCAGGAAATAAGCGTTTCACGTGAAACAGGCGCGCCTCCCCCCTGCCGCAGGAAGAATAAGCGGCTGTAGGGCGGGACCCATGTGTCCCGCCGCAAAACGCGCTCTCATCACGGCGGGGCACGCGGGCCCCGCCCTACGGGAATATCCGAGCCAAACGCAGCGCTCGGCAGAACAACCAACCAATACAATATAAGAGGTAAGCAACCATGCTTGATATCAAGTTTATCCGGGAGAACCCGGAGATCGTGAAGGAGAACATCCGCAAGAAATTCCAGAACGCCAAGCTGCCGCTGGTGGACGAGGTCATCGCGCTGGACGCGGAGCGCCGCGCCGCCATCAACGAGGGCGAGACGCTGAAGGCCGAGCGCAACAAGCTGTCCAAGGCCAACGGCCCCCTGTTCGGCAAGCTGAAGAAGTGCGCGGACGAGGCGGAAAAGGCCGCTATCCAGGCGGAGATCGACGCCAACAACGCCGCGGTGAAGGCCAACGCCGAGCGCATGGCGCATCTGGAGGAGAAAAAGGCCAACGCCGAGGCCGCCATGAACAAGCTCCTGCTGGTGATCCCCCAGATCATCGACGAGTCGGTGCCCATCGGCCCCGATGACAGCTGCAACGTGGAGGTGGAGCGGTTCGGCGAGCCCAAAACCCCGGATTTCGATATCCCCTACCACACCGACATCATGGAGCGCTTTGACGGCATCGACATGGACGCCGCCGCCCGCGTGTCCGGTCAGGGCTTCTATTACCTGCTGGGCGACATCGCCCGGCTGCACTCCGCCGTCACCGCCTACGGCCGGGATTTCATGATCGACAGAGGCTTCACCTACTGTATCCCCCCGTTCATGATCCACGGCAACGTGGTGGAGGGCGTCATGTCCCAGACGGACATGGACGCCATGATGTACAAGATCGAGGGCGAGGATCTCTACCTCATCGGCACCAGCGAGCACTCCATGATCGGCAAGTTCATTGACCAGATCGTGCCGGAGGACAAGCTGCCCCAGACCCTGACCTCCTACTCCCCCTGCTTCCGCAAGGAGAAGGGCGCCCACGGCATCGAGGAGCGGGGCGTGTACCGCATCCACCAGTTCGAAAAGCAGGAGATGATCGTGGTCTGCCGCCCGGAGGACTCCAAGGCGTGGTACGAGAAGATGTGGCGCTGGTCGGTGGAGCTGTTCCGCAGTCTGGACATCCCCGTGCGGCAGCTGGAGTGCTGCTCCGGCGATCTGGCTGACCTGAAGTGCAAGAGCTGCGACATCGAGGCGTGGTCGCCCCGGCAGCAGAAATACTTCGAGGTGTGCTCCTGCTCCAATCTGGGCGACGCGCAGGCGCGTCGGCTGAAGATCCGCGTCCGCGGCGAGGACGGCAAGCTGTATCTGCCCCACACCCTGAACAACACCGTGGTGGCGCCGCCCCGTATGCTCATCGCCCTGCTGGAGAACAACCTGCAGGCGGACGGCTCCGTGCTGGTGCCCAAGGCTCTGCAGCCCTACATGGGCGGCAAGGAGCGTCTGGTGCCGCTGCACTGATAGCAACTTGTAATATCGCGCGCACTTTATACCGCAAGTATAGGAGACAACACAAATGAAGAAGTTCTTTGCAGAATTCAAGGAATTCGCCATGCGCGGCAACGTAATGGACATGGCCGTCGGCGTGATCATCGGTACCGCGTTCGGTAAGATCACCACCTCTCTGGTGAACGATGTGTTCATGCCGCTGATCGGCCTGCTCATCGGCGGCGTGGATCTGGGACAGCTGAATATCGTGCTGAAGCCGGAGGTTCTGGACGAGGCAGGCCAGGTGGTCACCGAGGCTGTTACCCTGGGCATCGGCACGTTTCTGAGCACGGTCATCGACTTTGTTCTGGTGGCCTTCGTCATCTTCCTGATGGTCAAGACCATCAACCAGCTGCACAAGCTGGGCAAAAAGGACGAGGAGCCGCAGGAGGAGGAAGAACCGGCTCCCACCAGCGAGGAGCTGCTCACCGAGATCCGCGACCTGCTGAAAGAGCAGCAGAAATGAGGGATATCCTGACCGCCGGACTGACGGCGCTGGGGCTGGATACCGCCGCCGCGCCGCAGCTGGAGCGCTATGCCGCGCTGCTGCTGGAGAAGAACAAGGTCATGAACCTGACGGCCATCACCGGGGAGCGGGACGTGGCCACCCTGCACCTGCTGGACTGCGCCGCGCTGCTGGCGCAGGCGGACATGCGGGGTAAGACCGTCATCGACGTGGGCACCGGCGCGGGGTTCCCCGGCATGGTGCTGGCCATACTGGAGCCGTCGGCGCGGTTCACGCTGCTGGACAGTCTGGGCAAGCGGGTGGACTTCCTGCGGGAGGTCTGCGAGCAGCTGGGGCTGAAAAACGTCGTCTGCGTCCACGCACGGGCGGAGGAATTCGCCGCCGGGCACCGTGAGCGGTTCGACATAGCCACATCCCGCGCCGTGGCACAGCTGAACGTGCTCAGCGAGCTGACGCTGCCGCTGGTGAAGGTGGGCGGCCTGTTCGCCGCCATGAAGTCCACGTCCACCGACGAGGAGATCGCCGCCGCCCGCAGCGCCATCGCCCAGCTGGGCGGGCAGCTGGCCGGCTGCACGGACTATCCGGTGCCGGAGACGGACGTGGTACACCGCATCGTCCGCATCGAGAAGGTGCGGCCGACGCCGAACCAATTCCCGCGGGCCTTCGCCCGCATCAAGAAAGCGCCGCTGGTATAGCGGCGCGGAGAGGAGGAACTCCATGGGCAAGATCATCGCCGTGGCGTCCGGCAAGGGCGGCACCGGCAAAACCACCTTCACCGCCAACACCGCGCTGGCGCTGGCGGCCATGGGACAGCGGGTGCTGTGTCTGGACTGCGACATCACCCTGCGGAATCTGGATCTGGCGCTGGGACTCAGCGACCGGGCGCTGATGGATTTCTCCGACGTGATGGAGGGGCGCTGCACACTGGACGAGGCGGCGGTGCCCCACGAGAAGTACCCCTCCCTGTTTCTGCTGACCGCGCCCATGGCCGACAGGCCGCTGACGCTGTCGGTGACGGGGATACAGGGTCTGGCGCGGGCGATCCGGGAGAAATTCGACTGGTGCCTGATCGACGCGCCCGCCGGGCTGGGACAGGGCTTCCAGATGGCGGCGTGCATGGCCGATCAGGTGATCGTCATCACCACCACGGACGTGTCCGCCATGCGGGACGCACAGCGCACCGCCGCCGAGCTGTCCGCCTTCCCCACCGGGACGGTGCATCTGGTGGTGGGACGGGTGTCCCGGAAGGTGCTGCGGGCGCTGCACACCACCATCGACGACGCCATCGACGCGGCGGGTCTGCCGCTGCTGGGCGTGGTGCCGGAGGATCCGGACGTGCCCTACTGCCTGAATCAGGGACTGGTGCTGCGGGAGCGGAACTACTACGCCGCCCGCGCCTATGAGAACATTGCCAAACGCATCATGGGGCAGAAAGCGCCCCTGATGAAGATATAAGAGAAAGGAGCCGCCTTCTATGAACATTGCATTGATGGCACACGACAACCGCAAGGAGCTGATGGTGCAGTTCTGCACCGCCTACTGCGGCATTCTGGCCAAGCACACCCTCTGCGCCACCGCGCGCACCGGTCAGCAGATCGCTGACGCCACCGGACTGACCATCCACCGCTTCCTCTCCTTCGACCACGGCGGCGGACAGCAGATCGCGGCGCGTATCGCCTATAACGAGATCGACATGGTGCTGTGCTTCAGCGACCCCAACCGCAAGACCACCGACGAGGATATCGCGTATATCTCCCGGCTGTGCGACCAGAACAACGTGCCCTTTGCCAGCAATCTGGCCACCGCCGAGATGCTGGTGCTGGGTCTGGATCGGGGCGACCTGGACTGGCGCGACATCGTGAATCCCAAGAGCAAGCCGTTTACGGCGTGACAAACCGGGCAAAGGCGGATTGCCGCACCCATCTGTAGGGCGGGACCCATGTGTCCCGCCGCGCCCATGCGTTATCCGTTCGGGCGGACAAAGTCGTCCGCCCCTACAACGGGACGTCGGGGACGCCGTCCCCTACAGGCAGCAGCCCCCACTCGAGAATTTTGTCAGCGCGCGGGCTTGACACGGGGCGGGAAATCGCATACAATAAGGAGTAACCGTGCAGACCTCGCAGGAGTAGCCTGTACACCGCCGCTGCAAGAGAGACGCGCCACCGGCTGAAAGCGCGTTGCGGCAAGGAGCAGGTCAAGACAGCGAGCGAGCGGGGATGGAAACATCCACGGCGCGCTCCCCGTAACAGGAGCATCAAAGGGCCGCAAGGCCGAATTTGGGTGGCACCACGAAGTGTTTAACGCTCTCGTCCCAATGCAGGGGACGGGAGCGTTTTTTTGCCCCCGCACCACACACTATCCGAAAAGGAGATCGCCATGCAAGCTGTTCTGGACTTCATCAACAAGCACCACTACGACATCTTCATCCCCCTGACGGCGCTGGCGGTGCTGCGCATCATCGTGTGCCGCGCCCAGCTGAAAAAGATCGCCTCCCTGCGGGAGAAGAAGGGCGCATATCACGCCGTGGGCGGCAACTACACGGAGATCGGCGTGTGGCTGGGCACGCTGCCCGGCTTCGTTCTGGCGCTGGCGGCGCCGAAGCTGTGGTACGCCGGGCTGCTGCTGGCCGTGATCGGCGGCATTCTTCTGGGCAAGGCCGGGAAGAAAAAGGGCGCCGAGCTGGACGATATCTACCGGGAGGTGGCGCTGGAGCTGAAGCGCGAGGCTGAGGCCGAGGCCGCCCGGCAGGAGGCCTCCCGCGCGCTGGAGGGCGGCGCGGAGGAAATACCGGAAGCAACGGAAATTACCGAAAATAAAGGAGAAACGAACAATGGCTGAGATGACGCCCCGCACACTGTCGGGCTTTATGGAGCTGCTGCCCCGGCCGCAGCAGCAGATGGAGCGGATGATGGACATCCTGCGCCGCACCTATTCCCTGTACGGCTTCACCCCGCTGGACACCCCGGTGATCGAGGCGGCGGAGGTACTGCTGGCCAAGGGCGGCGGCGAGACGGAGAAGCAGATCTACCGCTTCAACAAGGGCGACGCCGACCTTGCCCTGCGGTTCGACTTGACGGTGCCGCTGGCCAAGTACGTGGCGCTGCACTACAACGACCTGTCCTTCCCCTTCCGCCGGTATCAGATCGGCAAGGTCTACCGGGGCGAGCGCGCCCAGCGGGGACGGTTCCGGGAGTTCTATCAGGCGGATATCGACGTGATCGGCGACGGCAAGCTGGACATCACCAACGAGGCGGAGATGCCCGCCATCATCTACCGGGCGTTCAGCGAGCTGGGGCTGAAGCGGTTCTGCATCCGGGTGAACAACCGGAAGATCCTCAACGGCTTTTACGGCATGCTGGGTCTGACGGAGAAGTCCGGCGAGATCATGCGCACGGTGGACAAGCTGGACAAGATCGGCGCGGAGAAGGTGCGCGCCCTGCTTACCGGCGAGGTGGGCGTGGAGCCGGACAAGGCCGACGAGATTCTGAAATTCATCGCCATCACCGGCAGCAACGACCAGGTGCTCGCCGCGCTGGAGGGCTATGTGGGGCGGAACGAGACGTTTGACGAGGGTCTTGACCAGCTGAAAACCGTGGTGAAGTATCTGGGCGCCTTCGGCGTGCCGGAGGAGAACTTCGCCGTGGATCTGACCATCGCCCGGGGACTGGACTACTACACCGGCACCGTGTACGAGACGGCGCTGCTGGATCACCCGGAGATCGGCTCCGTGTGCTCCGGCGGACGGTACGACAACCTGGCGGAGTACTACACCGACAAACAGCTGCCCGGCGTGGGCATCTCCATCGGCCTGACCCGGCTGTTCTATGTGCTGGGCGAGCAGGGGATGCTCAACGGCGACCTGCCCACCGCCCCGGCGGATGTGCTGATCCTGCCCATGACGGAGGATCTGTCCGCCGCCGTGACGCTGGCCACAAGGCTGCGGGACGCGGGCATCCGCACCCAGCTGTACACCGAGCAGAAGAAGTTCAAGGCCAAGATGAACTACGCCGACAAGACCGGCGTGCCCTATGTGATGTTCCTGGGCGAGGACGAGATCGCCAAGGGCGTTATCGCCTGCAAGGACATGACCAGCGGCGAGCAGACCACGCTGGACTTCGCCGGGACGCTGGCGCGGGTGCAGGCGGGTCTGGCGGAGCGGAACCGGGGCAAGGTCATCGTGGAGAAATAAAAAAGGCAACGCCTCCCTCTGCGAGGGAGGTGGCACGGCGAAGCCGTGACGGAGGGAGCGGTTCACCGTGTCCATCCGTAGGGCGGGACCCATGTGTCCCGCCGCAGAACGCGCATTTCGCGGCGGGGCACGCGGGTCCCGCCTTACAAAAGCCGATCCGTTTTTACAACAATTTGTAATAACAAACCCAGATTATACAAAACACAATCACAAATAGGAGGAAAACAACATGATGCAGATGCGTACACATACCTGCAACCAGCTGCGCGCCAGCGATGCGGGCAAGTCCGTGAAGATCGTGGGCTGGATGGAGAACGTCCGCGAGGTGGGCGGCAATCTGGCCTTCGTGGTGCTGCGGGACTTCTACGGCACCACCCAGGTGGTGGTGGAGGACGAGGCCGACCTGAAGATCATCAAGGGTCTGAACAAGGAGAGCACCATCTCCGTGGAGGGCACCGTCCGCGAACGCGCCAGCAAGAACCCCAAGCAGGCCACCGGCGACATCGAGGTGGTGCCCACCAAAATCGAGGTGCTGGGTCGCTGCCGCTACAACTCCCTGCCCTTCGAGATCAACCGCAGCCGCGAGGCCGACGAGACGGCGCGCCTGAAGTACCGCTATCTCGACCTGCGGAACCCGGCGGTGAAGCAGAACATCATCCTGCGCTGCCAGGTGGTGGCCGCCCTGCGCGCCGCCATGACGGAGCACGGCTTCCTGGAGATCACCACGCCCATCCTGACCGCCAGCTCCCCTGAGGGCGCCCGCGACTATCTGGTGCCCGCCCGCAAGCACCCCGGCAAGTTCTACGCCCTGCCTCAGGCGCCCCAGCAGTTCAAGCAGCTGCTGATGACCTCCGGCTTCGACCGCTATTTCCAGATCGCCCCCTGCTTCCGCGATGAGGACGCCCGCGGCGACCGCTCCCCCGGCGAGTTCTATCAGCTGGATATGGAGATGGCCTTCGCCACCCAGGACGACGTCTTCGCCGTGCTGGAGGACGTGCTGCCCCCCATCTTCGCCAAGTTCGGCACCTACAATGTGGCGTCCACCGCCCCGTTCCGCCGCATCCCCTACAACACCGCCATGGAGACGTACGGCTCCGACAAGCCCGACCTGCGCATCGACCTGACGTGCAAGAACGTGTCCGCCCTGTTTGAAAACAGCGAGTTCGAGGCGCTGCGCGGCCAGACCGTGAAGATGGTGGACATCACCGACTGCGCCCTGACCCGCAAGCAGATCGAGAAGCTGCTCACCGACTGCGAGGTGCAGTCCGGCTCCAAGGCCTACTGGTTCAAGGTGGACGAGAACGGCGAGATCGCCGGCGGCATCGGCAAGTTCGTCTCCGGTGTGAAGGACGAGCTGGCCAAGGTGCTGACCCTGAAGCCCAACACGCTGGTGGTGGTGGCTGCCGGCGAGTACGCCACCAAGTCCGCCGGCGTGCTGATCAAGACCTTCGGCGCCGCCTGCGAGAACCACTTCGACAAGGAGCGCTATGAGTTCTGCTGGATCGTGGACTTCCCCATGTACGAGATCGGCGACGAGTCCGGCGAGCTGGAGTTCTGCCACAACCCGTTCTCCATGCCCAACGGCGGCATGGAGGTGCTGCTGAAGGCCGAGCGCGGCGAGATCGACCCGCTGGACATCTACGCCAACCAGTACGACCTGGTGTGCAACGGTGTGGAGCTCAGCTCCGGCGCTGTCCGTAACCACGACCCGGAGATCATGATCAAGGCCTTCGAGCTGGTGCGACTGGGCGAGGAGGACGTGAAGAAGAAGTTCCCCGCCATGTACAACGCCTTCTGCTACGGTGCGCCTCCCCATGCGGGCATCGCTCCGGGCGTGGATCGCATGGTCATGCTGCTGGCGGGCGAAAACTCCATCCGCGAGATCATCCCCTTCCCCATGAACAAGAACGCGCAGGATATCATGATGGGCGCGCCCTCCACCGTGGAGCAGAAGCAGCTGGACGAGCTGCACATCGCCATCGTGGGCGACGTGGAGAAGGACGACTGATGGAGACGGTCAGACTCTATTACGAAAACGCCTTTACGCAGGACTTCACCGCCGTGGTGGAGTCCTGCGGGGCTGTGAAGGGCGGCTTTGCGGTGGTGCTCGACCGCACGGCCTTTTACCCTGAGGGCGGCGGGCAGCCCGCCGACCACGGCACGCTGGGGGACGCCCGCGTGCTGGACGTACACGAGAAGGACGGCATCGTCACCCACCTGTGCGACCGGGCGCTGCCCGTGGGCGCGGAGGTCAGCGGCCATATCGACTGGGCGCGGCGGTTCGACCACATGCAGCAGCACTCCGGCGAGCACATCGTGTCCGGCATGCTGTGCAGCGCCTTCCACTGCGACAACGTGGGCTTCCACATGGGCGCGGACACCGTGACCATCGACTACAACGCCGACATCAGCTGGGAGCAGGCGCTGGACATCGAGCGCCGCGCCAACCGGTACATCTGGGAGGATCACCCGGTACACATCTGGTACCCCTCCCCTGCTGAGCTGGCTGCCCTGCCCTACCGCAGCAAAAAGGCGCTGGAGGGCGCGGTGCGCATCACCGAGTTCCCCGGCGCGGACATGTGCGCCTGCTGCGGCACCCATGTGGACAGCAGCGGTCAGGTGGGGCTGGTGAAGCTGCTCTCCTGCCAGAAATTCCGGGACGGCGTGCGGCTGGAGCTGGTGTGCGGTCAGCGGGCGCTGGACTATCTGTCCGCCTGCTGGGAGCAGGCGCGGCAGATCGGACAAGCGCTGTCGGTGAAGCCGGAAGCGTCCGCCGCCGCTGTGGAGCGGATGCAGGGCGAGCTGCTGACCGCGAAGGAACGTGCCGCCCGGCTGGAGGAGCAGGTATTTGCCCACACCGCCGTCCAATATGCCGGCGCGGGCGATGTGCTGCTGATCACCGAAGCGCTGGAGGGCGACGGCGTGCGGCGGCTGTGCGACGCCGTGGCGCAGAGCGCCGGCGGGCGCTGCGCCGTGTTCGCCGGAGCGGACGGGGCGTATAAATACGCCGTCATCCACGCCGGGCAGGACATCCGCCCGCTGGTGAAGGACATGAACGACGCCCTCCACGGGCGCGGCGGCGGGCGGGACGGCTTCGCCCAGGGCAGCGCCACCTGTACCGCAGAGGAGATACGGGCGTTTTTCGCGTGATGGCGTAGGGCGGGCAGAGTCGTCCGCCCCTACGCCGGGACGACGGGACGGTATCCCCTACGAAACACGGCAACAAAAAAGAGACAGCCTTGCGGCTGTCTCTTTTGTCATATTGGCTTCGTTCAGCGGGCTTCGCCCCGGTCGAAGGCCACCACCACGCGGCGGTTGGGCTCGGCGCCCACGGAATAGGTGGTCACACCCTTCACGTCCTGCAGGGCGGCGTGGATCACATGGCGCTCGTAGGCGTTCATGGGCTCCAGCGTGACGCTGCGGCGGTACTTCTGCACCTTGGCGGCCACCTTGCGGGCAAGGCTCTCCAGGCTCTGCTCCCGGCGGGCACGGTAGTTCTCCGCGTCCATTTGGATACGGATGCGCTTGTCGGTGCCGGTGTTCACCGCGTAGTTGGTCAGCTGCTGGATGGNNCGTGGATCACATGGCGCTCATAGGCGTTCATGGGCTCCAGGGTGACGCTGCGGCGATACTTGGTGACCTTTCCGGCCACCTTGCGGGCCAGGGACTCCAGGCTCTGCTCGCGCTTGGCCCGGTAGTTCTCGGCGTCCACATGGACGCGGATGCGCTTTTCCCGGCCGGAATTGACGGCATAGTTGGTCAGCTGCTGGATGGCGTCCAGCGTTTCGCCCCGGTGCCCGATCAGCTGGCCGAGACGCTCGCCCACCAGCAGCACCTTGTAGCGGCCCTTCTCCTGCTCATAGACCTTCACCTCGGCGGAGCTGTCCATGCGCTCCAGCAGGCCGGACACGAAGGCGATGATGCGCTTGGCGTTGTCGTCGTCGCACTCCGGCAGGTCGATGGCGGGGGCGGCGGGGGCGGGACGCTCCCGGCGCTCGGGACGGGGACGGTCGGACTGCTCCGGCCGCCGCTGGGGACGGGGCTTGTCGGTGCGGGGCTTATCGGTGCGGTACTTGTCGGAGCGGGCAGCGGCGGGCTCCTCCGCCTTGGCGGGAGCGGGCTGCACCGGCGCGGCCGGCTTCTCTTCGGGGATGATCTTCACCTCGGCGGGAGCGGCGACCTCCGCCTCCTCGGGGCCGTAGGTAATACGGATACGGGCAGGGGAAGCGCCGATGCCCAGAAAGCCGCTCTTGGCGCGCTCCAGAATGGACACGGACACGTCGTCCCGATCCATTCCCAGCTGCTCAAGACCCTTGCGCAGCGCTTCGTCCTCAGTCTTGCCCGTTACGTCGATATAACTCATAGACAAAACTCCTTATTCGTCGTAGTGATCCTCGCGGTAGGCGCGGCCGCGGGCGTAGGGGCGGCCGCCCACCTTGCCGGCATCGGTGGTACCCTCGCCGGACTTTTTCTTCTTGGGCTGCTGGGGCTGGGGCTTCTTGGCGCCCTTGGCCTCCTCCAGCTGGCGGTTGTAGTTCTCGCGGGCGGCCTGCATCTTGTTGTAGCGCGCCTCGCGCTTCTGGCGCTCCTTGTCCGTCTCCTCGCGGTCGAGGATGGCGTTGAACTTCTTGTTCAGCAGCAGCTCCTGCAGGCAGGAGAAGGCGGCGTTGGCGATCCAGTACACGCACAGGGCGGCGGGCAGGATGTAGCCCATCCACACGGTCATCAGCGGCATCATGTACAGCATGGCCTTGGAAGAGCCGTTGACGTTGCTGTTGCCGTTGGACTTCATGGAGATCTGGGTCATCAGGAACTGCAGGGCGGCGGAGATGATCGGCATGAGCATCAGGCCGATGACAGGCCAGCCGCCGGAGGGGAACTGGCTGAACAGATCCTTGGGCACGGCGGACAGATCCATGTTCAGGAAGGTGTAGTTCAGGTCGATCAGACCGTCGAACTTCCCGTCGAAGCTGCTCCAGTTGTCGTGGATGAACTTGGCCAGATAGATCTGGTCATAGGCCGCGGCCTGTCCCCCCGCGCCGGACACATAGCCCAGGGACACCGCCAGCTCGGTGATCTTGGCGATGACCTCGTTGGACAGGGACATGAAATACCGCAGCGGGGTGCGGATGATGTAGTACAGTGCGATCAGGATGGGGAAGGGCAGGAAGGACCACAGGCACCCGGACATGGGGTTCACGCCCTCGCGGGCGTAGAGATCGGCGATCTCCTGCTGCTGCTTCTCCTTGTTGTTGGCGTACTTCTTCTGGATCTCCTGCACCTTGCCGTTCATACGCCCCATGCGGAGCATACTCTTCTTGCTTTTCAGCTGGAAGGGCAGCAGAACCAGCTTCACCATCAGGGTGAAGAGGATCAGAGCGACGCCGTAGGAGCCTGTCCATGTGTAGAACAGGCGGGTGAGCCACGCGAACGGCACACAGATATAGTAGCCGATTTGTGCGAACATAGGCGAATTTCCTCCGTAAGATTTTGAGGGGTGGGGGATCAGGGCACCGGATCATACCAGCCGCCCTTGTGACGGTGGAAGGGATGGCATCGCATCAGACGTTTGAACGCCAGCCAGCCGCCCTTGGCCGCACCGTATTTCTCAATGGCCTCCAGCGCGTATTGAGAGCAGGTGGGGATGTAGCGGCAGCGGGGAGGAAACAGGGGCGAGATCGCCCTCCGGTAAAAGCGGATGAACCGCAGGAGAAGCCTTTTCATGCGTCCTCCCGCAGCAGTTCCAGCTGCGAAAGGCACCGGAGATACTGCTTTTCCAGCTTGGCATAGGGCAGCTCCGCAGCGCGGACACGCGCCACCATAATAATATCGTAGCCGGGCAGCATATCGCCCTTGTGCAGGCGGTACAGCTCCCGGAAACGGCGGCGGACACGGTTGCGCACCACGGCGTGACCCAGCTTTGTGGACACGGTGACGCCCAGACGGCTCATCCCCTGCCTGTTTTTCAGGCAATAGACCACCACACCGCCGGCGACGGCTGACCGTCCCCTGCGGTAAATGCGGCGGAAGTCGCCGTTTTGCTTCACCGTAACTCTTGCGTCCATAGTTCCCTCTTTTTCCTTTTACAGCGCATATACACCGATAGGGACGGGGATTCGATCCTCCGTCCCTCAGGGCTTATCTGTATGTGCGATGCACCTTCCGTGACCTCAATGGGTCAGACGGGCACGACCCTTGGCACGACGGCGAGCCAGAACCTTGCGGCCGTTGCGGGTAGCCATTCTCTTGCGGAAACCGTGCTCCTTGGAGCGCTGGCGCTTCTTGGGCTGATAGGTACGGAACATTGCATGACACCTCCATTTTATAGAATATCCGGCGGGAGCCTTCGCGCCCGCTCTTACTCGACAGCGGCAAAATTTTTGCCGCCGCAGTAAACTTTTCCACAGGTGTTGCACACAAACGTGCAAAACCACGCGGAATCCATTATACAGACAGGAGGGGTGGCTGTCAACACAAATTTGCCCGGCACGCAGCGGTTTTCGCTTTACAGGCAGGAAAAAGCCGTAACTTAAATTAGAATTATATTAGAATATGTATAGTTTCTATGGACTTGCGGCGGCTTTTCTGTTATAATGATGCGGGATATTTTGCGGCGGTACACCCCCCGCCATTTTATCGCGGGAGCACAGACACACCTCCCGCCGAAAGGGGAGCTTTTCTTTTGAATTCCATGAAAGACCTGTGGGACAGCGTGCTCAAGCGTCTGAGCGGCGAGCTGTCCGAAACCACCATCAACACCTGGTTCGACGAGGTGACGGTGGTGACGATGGAGGATTCGGCCTTCGTGCTCCATTGCAGCAACACCTTCAAGAAAAACACCATCGAGGCGCGGTTCCTGCCCCACATCAAGGCGGCACTGAAGGATCTGTTCTCCACCGATTTAGAGGTGAAGATACTGGACGACGACCAGCTGGCGGCCTATCACGGCGTGGCGCCCGACCGCCCCGGCGACCTGTCGGAATCCCAGGCGTTCACCTTCGAGACGTATGTGGTGGGACCCCAGAACAAGCTGGCCTTTGCCGCGGCCAAGGCCGTGACGGAGAAGCCCGGCGAGAACTACAACCCCCTGTTCATCTACGGCGACAGCGGACTGGGCAAGACCCACCTGCTGTACGCCATCGCCAACGCCCTGCGCAAGAAGCGGCCTGACGCCCGCATCGTGTACGTAAAGGGCGACGACTTCACCAACGAGCTGATCGCCTCCATCCGCGAGAACCGCAACGCGGAGTTCCGGGAGAAATACCGCCAGACGGATATTCTGCTGATGGACGATATCCAGTTCATCGCCGGCAAGATACAGACCCAGGAGGAGTTCTTCCATACCTTCAACACCCTGTACGAATCCGGCCGGCAGATCGTGCTGACCTCCGACCGGCCGCCCAAGGAGATCACCCAGCTGGAGGATCGTCTGCGGACACGGTTCGAGTGGGGTCTGATGGTGGACGTAGCGCCCCCGGACTTCGAGACGCGGTTCGCCATCATCCAGAACAAGGCCGCCATGCTGGGCGTGAAGCTGCCCGGCGACGTGATGGACTACATCGCCGAGAACATCACCTCCAACGTGCGGCAGATCGAGGGCACGCTGAACAAGATCCTGGCCTACCGCGACCTGCTGGACGACCAGGTGAATGAGGAGACGGTGGGGCGCGCCATCCGGGATATGCTGAAAAAGAGCAACGACTTCGCGCCCACGCCCAAGATCATCGTCAGCTACATCTGCAACTACTTCAACGTGGACGAGGACACCCTGCGGGGACAGAGCCGCAGCCGCGACGTGGTGGCCGCCCGTCAGATCGCCATTTACCTCATCCGCCGCATGAGCGGCATGAGCCTCAACGACATCGGCAAGGAGTTCGGCGACAGGGATCACTCCACCATCATGCACTCGCTGGACAAGGTCGAAAAGCAGATGCGCACCGACCCGGCCTTCGCCGAAAAGGTGAAGGAGATCACCACCAACATCAACAGCAAGAAGTAAAACGGGAAAGAGGCCGGTTTTCCGCTTTTCCTGTGGAATCCACAGGGAGCGAGGGGGCAGGCACCCCCTGTCCCCACACCAATGGGGAAAACCGGGGCGGTTTTCCGGACAGCCGTGTGGGAAAAAAATCCAGCTGCAGCGCGGGGTCAGGGGGAATTTCCACGTTTGAAAGCCCCTACGACTAATAACTACTGAATAAAGATTAGATTATGATTTGATTTCGCAGAATAGAACTGCGTTTCGGAAAGTGAGGAACGACGGATATGGTGAGATTTTCCTGTGAGAAGACTCTTTTGCAGCAGGCGGTGAACGCTGTGTCCCGCGCGGTGGCGGCCAAAAGCTCCATCCCCGCGCTGGAGGGAATCCTTCTGGAGACGGAGCACGGCCTGCGCCTGTCGGGCTACAACATGCAGACCGGCATCCGCACCGAGGTGGAGGCCGACATCCGCGAGAGCGGGCGCATCGTGCTGAACGCCAAGCTGTTCGGCGACATGATCCGCCGTATGCCCGACGACACGGTGGTGTTCGACGCCGACGAGAAATTCAACGTGAAGCTCACCTGCGGCGACACGGACTTCGAGATGATCGGCCTGAGCGCCAACGACTATCCGGAGATGCCGGAGGTGGACGACGAGTACTCCGTCACGCTGGAGCAGCGCACGCTGAAGGCCATGATCGACCAGACCAGCTTCGCCGTGTCCCTGAACGAGACGCGCCCCATCCATACCGGCGTGCTGTTCGAGATCAGCGACAAGGGTCTGACCATGGTGGCCGTGGACGGCTTCCGTCTGGCGCTGCGGCGCGAGCCGCTGGAGCACATCGACGGCGGCGCCTTCAAGTTCGTGGCGCCGGGCAGCGCCCTGAACGAGGTGGAGAAGATCTGCGCCGACACCGAGGATATGGTGACGGTGACACAGGGCAAGCGCCACCTGATGTTCGAGGCGGGCAGTACCCAGCTGATCTGCCGCCGTCTTGAGGGCGAATTCCTGGACTATCGCAACGCCATCCCCACCAATAACCCCATCTGCCTGGAGGTGGACAACAAGACCATGATCGAAAGCCTGGAGCGCGTCAGCGTGGTCATCAGCGAGAAGCTGAAAAGCCCCGTGCGCTGCCTGTTCAGCGCGGATAAGGTCTATATGTCCGCCCGCACCGGCAACGGCGATGCGCGTGACATCTGCCCCGTCCGCGGCGACGGGCAGGAGCTGGAGATCGGCTTCAACAACCGCTATCTCATGGACGCCCTGCGCTACGCCCCGGCGGACACGGTGAAAATGAATCTGAACACCGGCATTTCGCCCTGCATCATCACGCCCGTGGACGACAGCGACAATTTTATTTATATGGTGCTGCCGGTGCGCCTGAAGGCACAATAAAGGCACATCTCTTGTGCCCTGCCATCGTCAAACCTCCTCGACGTACACACGGTACGCCCGTGCCGCCGCGTGATCGCTGTGCCCTGTAGGGCGGGACCCGCGTGCCCCGCCGGAAGGAAAACATGCATATCGTGCGGCGGGACACATGGGTCCCGCCCTACGGACTACGGATGGGTACGGCAGACCGGCTGCAGGAGGACAAAGTCGTCCGCCTCTGCAAAGGGGCACCATGCTCCATCACACAAGCTATCCACGAACGAGGTTATTTTTTATGGAAACGATCACCATCACAACAGAATACATCAAATTGCAGGATCTGCTGAAGTTCGCCGCGGCGGTGGACACCGGTGGCGAGGCCAAGCTCGCCGTGCAGGAGGGGGACGTGACCGTCAACGGTCAGGTCTGCACCATGCGGGGCAAGAAGATACGCCCCGGCGACGTGGTGGGCTACAACGGTCAGGAGCTGACCGTGGCGTATGAGAGTTGACGCGCTGACGCTGGAGGGCTGGCGGAACTATCAGCGCCAGCAGCTGACCTTCGACGACGGCTGCAACGTCATCTACGGCGAGAACGCCCAGGGCAAGACCAACCTGCTGGAGGCCATCGTGTACCTGAGCTGCGGCAAAAGTCCCCGCGCCCACGGCGACCGGGAGCTGATCGGCTTCGACAGGCAGGACGCGCTGCTGGTGGGACAGATATTCTCCCGTCAGCGGGAATTCGTCACCGACATCCGGCTCAGCCGCAGCAAGCGGCGGAGCATGACCGTCAACGGTGTGAAGGCCAAAAACGGCGCGGCGCTCAGCGATGTGCTGCACACGGTGTTTTTCGCGCCGGAGGACTTGTTCCTCATCCGGGCGGGGGCGGCGGAGCGGCGGCGGTTCATGGATATGTCCCTGTGCCAGCTGCGTCCCCGGTACGCCGAGGCGCTGAGCCAGTACAGCCGCCTGTACGACCACAAGACCCGCATCCTGCGGGACAGCGAGGACAAGCCGGAGCTTTTAGATCTGCTGCCGGAGTTCAACGAGGGTCTGTGCCGCAGCGGAGCGGTGCTCATCGGCTACCGGGCGCGGTTCTGCGCGGCGCTGGCGGAGTATGCCCGCGCCGCCCACTATGAGTGCAGCGGCCAGCGGGAGGAGCTGGCGCTGGGCTATCAGACCGTCAAAACCGTCACCGACCCCATGGGCAGGCAGGAGGACATCTATTGGCAGCTGCGCCAGCACATGGACGAGCACCAGACGGCGGAGCGGGCGTCCCGGCTGTGTCTCAGCGGGGCGCATAAGGACGATATCGAGGTGCTCATCAACGGTCGCGCCGCCAAGCAGTTCGGCTCACAGGGGCAGGTACGGACGGCGGCGCTGAGCCTGAAGCTGGCGGAGCGGGAGATACACCGCAGCGCCATGGGCGAATACCCGGTGATGCTGCTGGACGACGTGCTCAGCGAGCTGGACCCCCGGCGGCAGGAGTATGTATTGAACCGCATCAGCGGCGGGCAGGTGTTCATCACCTGCTGCGAAAACGACCGGCTGGACACGCTTCTCAAGGGCAAGGTGTTCCATATCCGGGGCGGGGAGGTGCTGTGATGGCCTATCTGCACATCGGCATGAACGTGATGCTGGAGGACAGGCGGATCATCGGCATATTCGATCTGGACAACACCTCCACCTCACGGCGGACAAGAGAGTTTTTACAGGGAGCCGAGCGGGAGGGCGTGGTGCAGTCCGCGTGCGAGGACATACCGCGCTCCTTCGTAGTGTGCGACCATCCCTATCACCGGCAGATCGTGTATCTGTCGCAGATCAATTCCCAGACGCTGGGCAAACGAGCGCAAGGAAAAGGAGAGTAACGCATGGCAGACATGGAACGACCCGTGGTGGACACGGAATATAACGCATCGGAAATACAGGTGCTGGAGGGCTTGGAGGCGGTGCGCAAGCGCCCCGGTATGTATATCGGCTCCACCAGCGCCAGCGGACTGCACCATCTGGTCTATGAGATCGTGGACAACTCCATCGACGAGGCACTGGCCGGGTACTGCACGGATATCACCGTGACCATCAACCCCGGCGACACCATCACCGTCACCGACAACGGACGCGGCATCCCCGTGGACGTGCAGGCGCAGACAGGACGTCCCGCGCTGGAGGTGGTGTTCACCGTGTTGCACGCCGGCGGCAAGTTCGGCGGCGGCGGCTACAAGGTCTCCGGCGGTCTGCACGGCGTGGGCGCCAGCGTGGTCAACGCCCTGAGCGAGTGGCTGACGGTGCAGGTACACAAGGACGGGAAAATTTACGAGATGAAGTTCTCCCGCGGGAACATCACCCAGGAGATGCAGGTCATCGGCGATACCGACCACACCGGCACCACCGTGACCTTCAAGCCCGACCCGGAGATGTTCGACACGCTGGAGTACGACTACGAGACGCTGCACACCCGCATGCGGGAGCAGGCGTTCCTGAACGCCGGCCTGCGCATCACCATCAGCGACGCACGACCCGGCAGGGAGCAGTCCGAGGCCATGTGCTACGAGGGCGGCATCCGGGAGTTCGTCACCTATATCAACCGCAACAAGACCCCCCTCCACGAGGAGGTCATCTATCTCTCCGGCGCCAAGGGCGACAGCACGGCGGAGATCGCCATGCAGTACAACGACGGCTATAACGAGACGCTGGTGTCCTTCGCCAACGACATCCACACGCCGGAGGGCGGCATGCACGAGACGGGCTTCAAGGCTGCGCTGACCCGCGTGCTCAACGCCTACGGCCTGAAATACAACATGATCAAGGACGGCGACAAGGTGTCCGGCGAGGACGTGCGCGAGGGCATCACCGCCGTGATCTCCGTGAAGCTGACGGAGGCGCAGTTCGAGGGACAGACCAAGGCCAAGCTGGGCAACGCCCATATCCGCACGCTGGTGGACAGCATCGTAAACGACCAGCTGGCGGTGTATCTGGAGGAGCATCCGGTGGTGGCGCGCACCATTCTGGACAAGGCCATGACCGCCAACCGCGCCCGGGAAGCGGCGCGGAAGGCGCGGGAGTCCATCCGGCGCAAGACGGTGCTGGGCGGCGCGGCCATGCCCGACAAGCTCCGGGACTGCAACGAGAACAACCCTGAGCTGACCGAGCTGTACATCGTGGAGGGCGACTCCGCAGGCGGCTCCGCCACGGCGGGGCGCGACAGCCGGTTCCAGGCCATCCTGCCCCTGTGGGGAAAGATGCTCAACGTGGAAAAGGCCAGGGTGGACAAGGTCTACGGCAACGACAAGCTCCAGCCCGTCATCATCGCGCTGGGCGCCGGTATCGGCGAGGAGTTCGACGAGAACAAGCTGCGCTATCACAAGATCATCATCATGGCCGATGCCGATGTGGACGGCGCCCATATCCGCACGCTGCTGCTGACGTTCTTCTTCCGCTATATGCGGCCTCTTATCGAGCAGGGCTATGTCTACTCCGCCGTGCCGCCGCTCTATAAGCTGACCCGGGGCAAGACCTCCCGGGTGGCCTACTCCGACGAGGAGCGGGATCGTATCTCCGCGGAGATGCGCGGCGGCAATCCCAACGTGACCATCAACATCAGCCGGTTCAAGGGTCTGGGCGAGATGGACGCCCACGAGCTGTGGGAGACCACCATGGATCCCACCACCCGTACCCTGCGGCGCATCACGCTGGATGACGCGGTGAAGGCTGACGCCACGTTCACCGTCCTCATGGGCGAGAAGGTGGAGCCGCGGAAGGAATTTATTGAGAAAAAAGCACAGTACGCTGTGAATTTGGATTATTAAGGAGGGCTGGAATAAATGAGCAAAAAGCCCCAATACGACCCGGAGGAGATACGCTATCCCGACCAGCACATCGTGGAATCCCCCCTTGTGCCGGAGATGGAGAACTCCTATATCGAATACGCCATGTCCGTCATCGTGGGACGGGCGCTGCCCGACGTGCGCGACGGCCTGAAGCCCGTGCACCGGCGTATTCTCTACGCCATGTACGAGGACAACCTGACCTCTGACAAGCCCTTTAAGAAGTCCGCCACCTGCGTGGGCGACGTGCTGGGACACTATCACCCCCACGGCGACGCCTCCGTGTACGACGCGCTGGTGCGTCTGGCGCAGGATTTCTCCATGCGCTACATGCTGGTGGACGGCCACGGCAACTTCGGCTCCGTGGATGGCGACCCCCCGGCCGCCTACCGATACACCGAAGCCCGTCTCAGCAAGATCTCCAACGAGATGCTGCGGGACATCGAAAAGGACACGGTGGACTGGGATCCCAACTTCGACGAGAGCCGGAAGGAGCCGCGGGTACTCCCCTGCCGCTTCCCCAACCTGCTGGTGAACGGCTCCAGCGGTATCGCCGTGGGCATGGCCACCAACATCCCGCCCCATAACCTGCGGGAGGTCATCGGCGCGTGCATCTGCGTGCTGGACAACCCGGACGCCACCCTCAGCGACCTGATGGAGCATGTGAAGGGACCCGACTTCCCTACCCGCGGCATCATCATGGGCAGGAGCGGCATCCGCGCCGCCTACGCCACCGGCCGGGGCAAGATCACCCTGCGGGGCCGCGCCACCATCGAGGAGACCAAGAACGGCCGCACCCAGATCATCATTACCGAGATCCCCTATATGGTCA
>DNFA01000041.1:2630-21870 GCA_003487665.1 Oscillibacter sp. | reverse complement strand
ACATGGCCGACCAGGTGGAGGACAAGCGGCTGGAGGGCATCTCCGACATCCGGGATGAGTCCGACCGCAACGGCATGCGCATGGTCATCGAGCTGAAGCGGGACGCCAATCCGCAGGTGGTGCTCAACCGCCTGTTCGCCCAGACCCAGCTGCAAACCACGTTTGCCATCAACATGCTGGCGCTGGTGGAGAACCAGCGGCAGCCCAAGATCCTGTCCCTGCGGCACATCATCGACGAGTACCTGAAATTCCAGGAGGAGATCATCGTCCGCCGGACGCGCTTCGACCTGAAGAAGGCGCAGGAGCGCGCCCACCTGCTGGAGGGTCTGCTGGTGGCGCAGGACAACATCGACGAGGTCATCCGCATCATCCGCAGCAGCTACGACAACGCCAAGGAGAACCTGATGTCCCGCTTCGGTCTGGACGACGTGCAGGCGCAGGCCATTCTGGACATGCAGCTCAAGCGTTTGCAGGGGCTGGATCGGGAGAAGCTCCAGACCGAGTACAAGGAGCTGGAGGAGAAGATCGCCTATTTCCTGCGGGTGCTCAGCGACGAGGGGCTGGTGAAGTCCATTCTCAAGGAGGAGCTGACCGCCATCGCCGACAAGTTCGGCGACGACCGCAAGACGGAGATACAGGACGTGGAGGACGAGCTGGACATCGAGGATCTCATCGAGGAGGAGCAGTGCGTCTTTACCCTGACGGAGAACGGCTACATCAAGCGCACGCCGGTGTCCGAATACGCCGCCCAGAGCAAGGGCGGTATGGGCAAGAAGGGCATCACCACCCGGGACGAGGACACCGTGGTGGACGTGTTCACCGCGTCTACCCATGACTATATCCTGTTCTTTACCGACACCGGCAAGGTCTACCGCAAGAAGGGCTATCAGATCCCTGAGAGCGGCAAGGCCGCCAAGGGCGTGAACATCGTCAACATTATTCAGGTGGAGACGGGCGAGCGGGTGCAGGCCATGCTCCACTTCCGCGAGACGGGGGACGAGGAGCTGTACCTGTTCATGACCACCCGCGACGGCACCGTGAAGCGGCTGGAGGTCAGCGCCCTGAAGAATCTGCGCAACAACGGCATCCGCGCCCTGACGCTGGACGAGGGCGACCAGCTGATCTCCGTGGTGGAGACGCGGGGTCACGACCGGGTGCTCATCGCCACCCACGACGGGCAGGCGGTGTGCTTCGACGAGACGGACGTGCGCGCCATGGGGCGCGTGGCCGTGGGCGTCCGGGGCATCCGGCTGCGGGAGGGCGACTACGTCATCGGCGCTGCCCGCGCCGACGAGGGTAAGACCGTCCTCTCCATCACCGAGAACGGCTACGGCAAGCGCACGCCCATTGAGGAATACCGCGTCACGGGACGCGGCGGTCTGGGTGTGAAGAACTACATGGTCACGGACAAGACCGGCGACGTGGTGGGCATGAAGGTGGTGGACGGCATGGAGGATCTGCTGCTGGTGACGGCGGCGGGCATCCTGATCCGCACCCCCGTGGAGAACATCCGCGTGGCGGGACGCGCCACGCAGGGCGTTATCGTCATGCGCTTCAAGGAGGAGGGCGACCGGGTCATCTCCCTGGCGCTGGCCGATCCGGAGGAAAAGCAGCCCGAGCCGGAGGAGGCCTCCCTGTGAGCGCCCCGGCGTGGGACATCATCGCCCGGATAGAGACGCCCTTTGACCAGAAATTCGGCGTGCCGCGGCAGAGCGGCATCGCCGACTGCCCCGGACGCATCGTGTTCGAAAAGCCCTTCCGGGACGCGGACGCGGTGCGGGGTCTGGAGGGCTTCAGCCACATCTGGCTGATCTGGCAGTTTGACCGGGCGCTGCGGCAGGGCTGGTCGCCCACTGTGCGCCCGCCCCGGCTGGGCGGCAACGAGCGCGTGGGCGTGTTCGCCACCCGCTCCCCCTTCCGCCCCAACGGGCTGGGGCTGTCCGCCGTGGAGCTGGAGCGTGTGGCGCTGGACGAGCCGGATTCTCCGGTGCTGTACGTCCGGGGCGCGGACATGGTCAGCGGCACGCCCATTCTGGACATCAAGCCCTACCTCAGCTATGCCGACAGCTATCCCGACGCCTCCGGCGGCTTCACCGGCGGCGACGCCGGGGAGATGCTGACGGTGGACTTCCCGCCGGAGCTGCTGGCGCGGTTCGACAGCGGGCAGCGCCACGGGCTCATCAGCGCGCTGGCCGCCGACCCGCGTCCCCGGTACCAGGACGACCCGGAGCGGGTGTACGGCATGACCTACGGCGGGCGGAACGTGCGCTTCACCGTGTCCGACGGCACGGTGCGTGTGATCGCCGTGGAGGGATAGGGACGGCGTGGACGCCGTCCCCTACAAGGCACCATGCACCCTTGATAAGGAGTACCAATGAAAACCATAACTATCTACACCGACGGCGCTTGCAGCGGCAATCCCGGGCCCGGCGGGTGGGGAGCGATCCTCCGCTACCGGGACACGGAGAAGGAACTGTCCGGCGGCGCGGCGGAGACCACCAACAACCGCATGGAGCTGACCGCCGTCATCGAGGCGCTGCGCCTGCTGCGGGAGCCGTGCATCGTGGAGCTGTATTCCGACAGCAAGTACGTCATCGACGCGCTGAGCAAGGGCTGGGCGCGGGGCTGGAAGGCGCGGGGCTGGGTGAAGTCCGACAAAAAGCCGGCGCTGAACCCCGACCTGTGGGAGCAGCTGCTGGCGCTGACGGAGGTGCATCAGGTGCGCTGCCACTGGGTGAAGGGTCACGCCGAAAACGAGCACAACAACCGCTGCGACCAGATGGCCGTGGCGGAGAGCAAAAAATTCCGATAAATGCAAGTGAATTCACAAAATGTTCATCTGGATTTCATGATTCGGTCAATTTTGTGGGGTAATATAGCACTATCAAAAGGAATTACTCTTCCTGATGTGATTTTCTCTCTCTCCTAACACGAACACACAACGAAAGCGCCCCCACCATCCGGTGGGGGCGCTTTCGGTCGTATAGGGAACTGCGTCCGGGACATGGGTCTGTAGGGGGCGGCGTCCCCGACGTTCGTCCATGCCTGTACGCTATCCATTCGGGCGGACAGAGTCGTCCGCCCCTACAACGAGTCATGCCGCCGTTCTCTGTCACTGCGAGGAGTACCCCAAGGGCATTTGCTTCGCGGCGCAAAGCGACGTGGCAATCCCTTCCCAGCGCGGCACCGCCGCGCTGCAAGCCTCTCTTGTGTAAAGGGAGACAGAGGACGCGGATTCCCATGCCAGTGACACGGTCACTGGCTCGGAATAACAGCGAAGCGGGACGTCGTGGACGCCGTCCCCTACGTTCGCCCATTTCCGGTGCCCCGCGTGAAAAAAAGAAACCGCCCCCGGGCAGGGTGACGGTTTCTTCGTATTTTTACATATCCACGACTTCCAGTTCCCTCTCGTCCACCTTGCGCAGGTCGCGCCTGTTCATGATCTCGTACATGCAGGGCACCACGAACAGCGTCATCAGCGTGGCGTACAGCAGTCCGCCGATGCACACCACCGCCACCGGCTGCATCAGGGCGGTGCCGGCGTTCTTGGCCGCGGCGGTGACGATCAGACCCAGAATGGTGGTGAGACTGGTCATCAGGATGGGGCGCAGACGGGTCACGCCTGCGTCGATGATGGCCTCACGGCGCTCCATGCCCGCCAGACGCTGCTGGTTGATGTAGTCCACCAGCACGATGCCGTTGTTGACGATGATGCCCACCAGCATCACGAAGCCGATCAGACTGATGACCGACACCTCGATGCCCGTCACCAGCAGCGCCAGGAAGCCGCCGGTAAAGGCCAGCGGGATGGTGAACATGACGATGAACGGGGATTTCAGCGACTGGAACTGCGCCACCATGATGAAGTACACCAGCACCACGCCCAGCAGCAGCATCAGCAGCAGCTGCCCCATGGCATCCATGATCTGCTCGTTCTCGCCGTTGAACTCCACGGTGACGCCGTCGGGCAGCGCCGCGCTGCCCAGCGCCTGCCGCGCGGCGGAGGTCACATGGGTGACGTTGTAGCCGTCGGCTACCGTGGCGGTGACGGTGACGCACCGGCGCTGCTGGTCGCGGGAGATGGTGTTCATGGACACCGTCTCCTGCACCTTGGCCACATCGCCCAGCTTGAAGGTGCCGTCGTCCTTCTCCGTATCATCGCTGCTGCCGGACAGCTGGCTCAGGGCGCTGCTGCCCGCGCTGCCGCCCATGGCGGAGGACAGGGTCGCGTCCGGCGTGATCTCCAGCTCCAGCAGCTTCTCACGGGTGACGGTGCTGCCCTTCACCGCGTCCACGCTGAGCGCCATGCTCTCGCCGCCCAGCGTCACGTTGGAGACGCTGGTGCTGCTCTGCAGCGCCGCGGCCACCTTCATGTAGATCTGCGCCACGGTCATGCCCTTTTTGGCCGCCGCCACGCGGTCGACCACCACCTGCAGCGCCGGGGCGGATTCGTCCAGCCCGTCGTCTACCTCCGCCACGCCGTCCACCTGCTCCAGCCGCTTGGCAAGAGCCTGGGCGGCGGACTGCAAGTCCTCCATATTGTCGCCGAACACCTGCAGCGACACGCCGCTGCCGGTCATCATGCTCATCATGCTGCTCATAACGCCGCTGGCCGTGACCTCGCAGGGCAGGTCGGCGCACAGGGCGGTGATCTCCTTGGCCGCGTCGGAGCCGAAGGTGCCCTCCGGCATGGTGATGTAGCCCTCCACATCATAGCTGCCGCCGGAGGAGCCGCCCATGGCGGCGCCCATGTTCAGGCCGCCCATGGTGCCGCCGCTCATCATAAAGCCCGCGTCCTGCACGTTGTCCACGGTCATGACCCGCTCCAGCACCGTATCCGCCAGCTCCACCGCCTGCCGGCGGGTGGTGCCCTCCGGCATGGTGACGGTCAGGGACAGGTTGTTCATGTCCATCTCCGGCATGAACGTGAAGCCCCGCATCACCGCCGCGCCTGCGCTTGTCACCAGCAGAACCAGCGACAGCAGCAGCACACCGGCCTTGTGATCCAGCGCGAAGGTGATGGCCTTGCGGTAGGCGGGATAGATCTTATCCAGCAGCCCCGGCTTCTGCACCATCTCCCGGCGCAGCATACCGCCGGCCATGGCGGGCACCAGCGTCAGCGCCACCAGCAGGCTGGCCAGCAGAGAATAGGTGATGGTCAGCGCCAGATCGGTGAACAGCTGGCGGGTCAGACCCTCCACGAACACGATGGGCGCGAACACGCACACGGTGGTCAGGGTGGAGGCCGTCACCGCGCCCAGCACCTGCTGTGCGCCGGACACCGCCGCCTGAATGACGGTGGCGCCCTTCGCCCGCAGGCGGTAGATATTCTCAATGACCACCACCGAGTTGTCCACCAGCATACCCACCGAAACGGCAAGGCCGCTGAGGGAGATCATGTTGATGGTCACGCCGGTGAAGTACATGAGCACCACGGCAAAGATCACGCTGACGGGTATGGACACCAGCGTGATGACGGTGGGACGCCAATCCCGCAGGAACAAAAACAGCACCACCACGGAGAACAGCGCGCCCCACAGCAGCGAGGAGGTGATGGTCTCCACGATGAGATAGATGTAGTCGCCCTGATCCATCAGGGGCGCGAAGGACAGGCCGTCGTACTGCGTCTCCAGCTCCGCGAACCGGGCGTTTATGTTGTCGGACACCTCCGCCGTGGCGTAGTTGGACTGCTTGGTGAAGGTGACGAGGATGCCGTTTTCCCCGTTGACGCGGGTGTACAGCTCGTCGGCGTCGTCGAGGACCACCACCGTGGCCACATCGCCCAGCGTCACCGGCTCGACGCCCTCTATGCCCAGATCCAGCAGCACCATGTCCTCCAGCTCCTGCCGGGAGGTCACGTTGTCGCCCACGGACACCATGTACTGCACGCCGTCGTTGTCGCTGATGTACCCGGCAGGCATGGAGAAGTTCTGCGCCGTCAGCAGCTGGCTGACGGTGGACATGGACAGCTGCCCGCCCACGTCCGTCTGCTCGTCGATGGTTTTGTACGCCTCTTTGATCCGGGCGAGGCCGTCCTCGATCTGGGTCATGGCCTCCTTCAGCTGTATGTCGGCCTCGGTCATCTGGGTCAGGCCGTCCATCAGCGTTACCAGCAGGTCGGACGCGTCGCCCTCCAGCTGGGCGCGGAGCTTGCCGCTTTTCAGATCCTCCACCAGCTTTTTCAGGTCGTCCGGCAGGTTTTCCAGCTTTTTCAGCAGCTCCTCCAGCGCCTTGTCCGGGTCGCTGCCGCCGATGATACCGCCGAAGCCACCCTTTTTCAGCGCCTCGATGAGCTTTTCCAGCTCCTTGGCGGCGGCGTCCGCCGCCTTGCCCGGCGCGGTGACGATGCCGTCAGCCATGGCTTTCTTGGCGCTGGCCAGTGCCGCCTGTCCCTTCTCCACCTCTTTTTTGGCGGAGAGCAGCTGACCCTCGGCCTTGCCCAGCTGCTTTTTCACCGCCTCCGCCAGCTTCTCCGACAGGGCGTCCAGCTTCTTTTCGTCCAGGATCACATGGGCTTCCCGCGTGACAGCGCCGCTGACGGAGATGCTGGCCACGCCGGACACACCCTCCAGCTTGCCGCTGAGCTCATCGGTGACGAAGTCGCTGAGCTCGTACACGTCCATGTCCTCCCTGGACACGGCGGCCACCATCACCGGCAGCATGGAGGGGTTGATCTTCAGCACGTAGGGCGCGGAGACGGTGTCCTCCCAGCTGCCCTGCAAAACGGATATCTTCTGCTGGATGTCCACGCTGACGGTGTCCATGTTCACGCCGTCCTCGAACTCCAGCAGCACCATGGACACGCTGTTCTGGCTGGTGGAGGTCACGTCCTTGATCTTATCCAGCGTGGACATGGACTGCTCCATGGGCTTCGTGATGGTCTGCTCCACCGATTCGGGGCTGGCGCCGGGGTCGGAGGTGACGATGATGACGTAGGGGAAGTCCATGTTGGGCAGCAGATCGGGGGTCATTTTCAGGTACGCCACCACGCCCAGCACAATAATGCCCAGCACCGCCACAAAGACGGTGAGAGGTTTTTTTACACTGAAGCCTGCCATAGATCCTTCTCCTTTTGCCCATTAAACTGCGATTTTGAACCAGTCTACCACCGGGAGAGAAAAGTTGCAAGAGAGGAGGCGAATAATTAACGAAAGCGTTACAAATCGCGGACTTTTGCGGCAAAATAGTTCGGCGTTCGTAGTATTTTGCGGCGGGGTCGGTGCGCCCTTCCGCAGGTGACACCGCCCGTAGGGGACGGCGTCCCCGACGTCCCGTCAGCGCGGCGTTGCCGCGCTGGGAACGGATTGCCGCGTCGCTTCGCTCCTCGCAATGACAAGGTGCGTAGGTGGGCGGGGCCCGTGTGCCCCGCCGAAATCAACGCATATCCTGCGGCGGGACACATGGGTCCCGCCCTACAAGGGCATATCCTTGCATCGCGTAGGGCGGCGGGGTGAGGGCGCGCCGCCCAACGAAAAACGCGGACGCCTGCGCGCCCGCGTTTTCCGTGTTAAGACAGAAAAAGGAAGAAATCTGAGTAAGATAAGGGTGCCGCGCCGTTACAGCAGCGTGCACAGCAGCGTCAGCTCCGCCACGAACCACACCGGCGTCAGCATGGCGGTGACACGGCTCAGGGGAGTGATGTTCCCCGTGAAGAGGCACACGAAGGTGTAGACGATGATGGCAGTGACCAGCACAACAGCGATGGCCATAGCGGTAACGGCTTGGAATGGGTTTTTGTCATGAGGAACAACTCCTTTCTTAATTGTGGCCTTATGATAGCACAAGATATTATACTTGTAAAATTGATTATTATGCGGTATAATATAGGAACAAGCTATAATTACGGAGGGAACGCCATGACCAATCAGGATATCGAGACGTTCTTCGCCGTGCTGGATCACGGCACCATGACGGCGGCGGCCGAGGCGCTGTTCATCACCCAGCCGTCCCTGTCCGCCCGGCTGCGGGCGCTGGAGGACGAGGTGGGCGCGCCGCTGTTCCACCGGGGCAAGGGGCTGCGGCGCATCACCCTCACCGACGCGGGGCAGCACTTCCTGCCGCTGGCGCGCCGGTGGCAGAACCTGCTGGCGGAGACGCAGACCTTCGCCGCGGCGGAGAAGCGGGAGTTCCTCCACGTCATCGCCGCCTACACCGCCAACCAGTACATCCTGCCGCCGGTGTACCAGCGGTTTCTGGAGCGGGAGCTGCCGGTGAACCTGTGGGTGGAGTCCATGCGGACGGATCAGGCGGTGTCCGCCGTGGCGCGGGGCGACGCGGATATGGCCATCGTGGACGGCAGCCTGCACTACGACCTGCAGATCGAGGCCAAGCCCCTGTTCCGGGAGGGCTTCTTCCTGGTGGTGCCCAAAACGGTGGCGCTGACGGAGCCGGTGGAGGCCACGACGCTGCATGTGCAGGACGAGATCCTCATCTACGGTCAGCCGGAGATATTGCAGTGGCACGACTACTGGTTCGGCGTGGACGCCCGTCCCCTGCTGTACGCCGACACGCCCCAGCTGGCCGAGACGCTGCCCGCCTGCGGCAAGCGGTGGAGCATCATCCCCGCCGGAGCTACCGAGCCGTATCTGCGGATGTTCAGCAACGTACAGGTGCTGCATCTGGCGCACCCGCCGGCGGAGCGGACGTTCTATCTGGTCACGCCCAAGGGACGCGCCCTGTCCGCCGCGGCGGAGACGCTGCTGGACGACCTGCGGACGCAGATACAGCACGTGGAGGGCATCACATGGTATTGACGGAGCTGACAGCACAGACCGGGACGCTTCCGTCCCGCCGGACAGACATATAACACGGACAAAAAGGAGAATAGGGATGGCGCAGCTATATTTCAAGTACGGAGCCATGGGCTCCAGCAAGACAGCCAACGCGCTGATGGCGCGGTTCAACTACGAGGAGCGGGGGCAGGAGACGCTGCTGGTGAAGCCCCGGCTGGACACCCGGGACGGCGACCACATGGTCTACTCCCGCATCGGTCTGAAGCACCCGTGCATCTACTTTGACGAGATGCGCGCCATGCCGGAGGACGAACTGAAGAAGTACGCCTGCATCATCATTGACGAGGCGCAGTTCCTCACCAAGGAGGAGGTGTACTATCTGGTGCATCTGGTGGACGACTGCAATATTCCCGTTATCTGCTACGGCCTGCGGGCGGACTTCAAGGGCGACCTGTTCCCCGGCAGCTATCACCTGCTGGTGCTGGCGGACAAGTTGGAGGAGGTCAAGACCATCTGCTGGTGCGGCAAGAAGGCGGCCTTCAATGCCCGGTTTGACGAGAACGGTCATGTGGTCAAGGAGGGCGCGCAGGTGGTGCTGGGCGCCAACGACAAGTACATCGGCCTGTGCCGCCGCCACTGGATGGCCGGGGACTTAGGCCCCGACTTCGACATTCACAAGGTATGACCTGCACCCTCTGTCCCCGCCTGTGCGCCGCGGAGCGCACACCTGCGCGGGGAGACGGCTATTGCCGTATGCCCGCCGGTCTGCGGGTGGCGCGGGCGGCGCTGCACCAATGGGAGGAGCCGCCCATCTCCGGCACGCGGGGCGCGGGCGCGGTGTTCTTCTCCGGCTGCACCCTGCGGTGCTGCTACTGCCAGAACGGGCGCATCTCCGCCGGCGGCCAGGGCAAGGACATCACACCCCGGCGGCTGCGGGAGATATTTGACGAGCTGATCGCCCAGGGCGCCCACAACATCGAGCTGGTGACGGCCACCCACTTCCTGCCGTGGATACTGCCGGCGCTGGAGCCGAGGCTGCCGGTGCCGGTGGTGTACAACTGCGGCGGCTATGAGCGGGTGGAGACGCTGCGGGCGCTGGAGGGTCGGGTGGACATCTACCTGCCCGACCTGAAATACGCCGACGGCGATCTGGCCGGGGCGCTGTCCGGCGCGCCGGACTACTTCCCCGTGGCCTGCGATGCCATCCGGGAGATGTTCCGTCAGACGGGGCGGCCGGTCTATGACGAAAACGGCGTCATGCAGCGGGGCGTCATCGTGCGGCATCTGGTGCTGCCGGGGTATCCGGCCAACACCCGCCGGGTGCTGGACTGGCTGTCCGAGACGTTTGCGCCGGGGGACGTGGTGGTGTCGCTGATGAGCCAGTACACGCCGCCCGCCGGCATGACCGGGCGGCTGGCGCGGCGGGTGACGGCGGCGGAGTACCGGGCGGCGGTGGCGTATATGCGCGCCTGCGGCATCACAGACGGCTTCGTGCAGGAGCGCACCTCGGCGGAGGAGGCCTATACCCCGGCCTTTGACGGCACCGGGGTGTGAAAAGCGGAGAACGCGCGGGCGGGACGCTGTCCCCTACGGAAGCAGCAGGCGTGCAAAAAAAGAAAGCCCCGCAGGGCTTTCTTTTTTGCGCTCATTTGCTCTTAATACGCCAGCTTCTCGGCCAGATACGCCTTCAGCTCGCTGATGGGGATACGCACCTGCTCCATGGTGTCGCGCTCGCGGACGGTGACGCAGTTGTCGCCCTCGTGCTCGGCATCGCCCACGGTGTCGAAGTCCACGGTGATGCAGAAGGGCGTGCCCACCTCGTCCTCGCGGCGGTAGCGCTTGCCGATGGAGCCGGTCTCGTCGAAGTCCAGCATCCACTCCTTGCTCAGCTCCTCGTAGATCTTGCGGGCGGGCTCGCTGAGCTTCTTGCTCAGGGGCAGGATGGCGGCCTTGTAGGGAGCCAGCGCCGGGTGCAGGTGCAGCACCACGCGGACGTCGTTCTTCTCCGCGTCCACGACCTCCTCGTCATAGGCGTCCACCAGCACGGCCAGCACGCTGCGCTCCACGCCCAGGGACGGCTCCACCACGTAGGGGATGTAGCGCTCGTTGGTCTCCGGGTCGAAGTAGGTCAGGTCGCGGCCGGATACGGTCTGGTGCTGGGTCAGGTCGTAGTCGGTGCGGTCGGCCACGCCCCACAGCTCGCCCCAGCCGAAGGGGAACAGGAACTCGAAGTCCGTGGTGGCCTTGGAGTAGAAGCACAGCTCCTCGGGGTCGTGGTCGCGCAGGCGCAGGTTCTCGTCCTTCAGGCCGATGCCCAGCAGCCAGTTGTGGCAGAAGGTGCGCCAGTAGTTGAACCACTCCAGGTCGGTGCCGGGCTTGCAGAAGAACTCCAGCTCCATCTGCTCGAACTCGCGGACGCGGAAGATGAAGTTGCCCGGTGTGATCTCGTTGCGGAAGGACTTACCGATCTGGCACACGCCGAAGGGCAGCTTGCGGCGGGTGGTGCGCTGGGTGTTGACGAAGTTGGTGAAGATGCCCTGCGCCGTCTCAGGCCGCAGATACACGGTGTTCTTGGCATCCTCGGTGACGCCCTGGAACGTCTTGAACATCAGGTTGAACTGACGGATGTCGGTGAAGTTGTGCTTGCCGCAGCTGGGGCAGGGAATGTTGTGCTCCTCGATGAAGTCCTTCATCTCCTGCTGGGAGAAGGCGTCGATGGGCTTGCTGAGCTCGAAGCCGTTCTCGTGGCACCAGTCCTCGATGAGCTTGTCGGCGCGGAAGCGCTCCTTGCACTCCTTGCAGTCCATCAGAGGATCGGAGAAGCCGGCCAGATGGCCGCTGGCCACCCACGTCTGGGGGTTCATGAGGATGGCGGCATCCTGTCCCACGTTGTAGGGGTTTTCCTGCACGAATTTCTTCCACCAGGCCTTTTTGATGTTGTTCTTCAGCTCCACGCCCAGAGGACCGTAGTCCCAGGTGTTGGCAAGGCCGCCGTAGATCTCGCTGCCGGCGAAGATGATGCCGCGGTTCTTACACAGAGCCACGATCTTGTCCATGGTCTTTTCGGTGTTTTTCATGGTGATGTTCCTCCTATATGAAGTGTTCTGGCAACAAAAAACGCCCCGATGTCCGTCAGGACATCGGGGCGAACGATACTCGTCCGTGGTTCCACCCGAATTTGGATACTTCCACACTCTCATGCCGGTAACGGGGCATCCGGCGGGCATTTCCTCCCGCGGCTCCGGGCAGCCACGCCCATCATCGCCTGTAACAGGGAAAGAATAGCACGTTTCGGGGTGGTTGTCAAGCGGGAAGCATTGACATTTCTTCGTCAGATTGTTACAATATGTCGAGGAATAGAGTTGCTGCGCTACGGCAGGCGGTTTGGCTACGCCCTCCGAAAGGGGGTGACAGTATGCCTATCACGTTGACCATTCACTTGTTTGGACTCGTCTTTACATTGAAGGTAAAACGCGAAAGCCGCCACTCTGGCAAGTGACGGCTTTCTGAAAAGATAAACGAATCGAACCAGAGCCAAACCGCTTGTCGCGGCTGCTCTATCTCCATTATACCCGGTGACGGACATTTGTCAAGTCGCCGGGTATATTTTCACTTCCCGGCGGCCATGACCTTGCCGGCGGCATCCACCACCAGCCGCTCGGTCTTTGCGCCGGCGGCGCTCTTGCTGAAGCTCACCGTCCACGCGCCGGAGGTCACGTCATAGGTGGCGTACACCTGGTCGTACTCGCCGGTGTACTGCGCCTTGGCCGCGTCCACGGCGGCCTGCTGGCTGACACTCTTGCGCCCCAGCTGCACGGTGCCCAGAATGGACAGCAGTTCATCCCGGTTGGCGTTCCACACCTCGGTGGTCATGGTGTCGGAGGGGGAAGCCACATAGCTGCCCGGCGCGTCCTCAAAGAAAATGTCCGCCATGACCATGGTGCCCTTTTCCGTGTCCTCCTCCGTGTGCTGCCAGACCTTCATGCCGTTGGCAAGGGTCAGCTCCTCGCTGGTGACGCCGGTGCCGCAGATACCGTAGCCGCCCGTCCAGCACAGCAGGGTGTAGCTGACGGCGGTGTCGGCGGTCTTGTAGAAGCGGATGCCCTCGGTCTTGTCGCTGCCGTTGTCGGACACCGTCTCCCAGCTCCAGCCCTCCGGCAGCTGCAGCGCCATGTCCACATAGCCGTGGGTAAATTCGGCGGTGGTGACTGCGGGCTTGGGATCCGGCGCGGGGGTGGGATCGGGCGTATCGTTGTTCTTCTTGCCGCAGGCCATCAGCGACAGGGCGCAGGCCAGCGCAAGGATAAAAGCCAGAAGCTTTTTCATGGGGGAGTACCTCCTTTTCTTTCTCTATCTTATAAGACGGAACGGAGCCGCGTTTCGTTCCGTTACTCGTGTCCCTCCGGCAGAGGGGCGATGATGGTCTTGTACATGCGGGAGAAAAACACCAGCGTCAGCGTCAGGGAGAATATCTCCGCCAGAGGATAGCACCACCAGACCAGATCGCTGTTGCCCACGGACGCGCCATACCGCGCCAGCACATAGGCGATGGGGATCAGGAACACCAGCTGCCGGACGATGGACGTGACCATGGAGTACATGGACTTCCCCAGCGCCTGGAAGGAGCTGCCCAGCGCGATGCACGCGCCGGCCATGCAGAAGCTCAGGGAGATGATGCGCAGGGCGGGTACGCCTGCGGCCAGCATCACGTCGCTGGCGTCAAAGAGCCGCAGCAGCGTATCGGGTATGGCCCAAAACAGCACCGTGCCGAACACCATGATGCAGCAGGCGTACAGGGTGCTGCGCTTGATGGTGGCCATCATGCGGCGGCGGTTCTGCGCGCCGTAGTTGTAGGCCACGATGGGGATCACGCCGTTGTTCAGGCCGAAGATGGGCATGAAGATGAAGGAGTTCAGCTTGAAATAGACGCCGAAGGCGGTGGCTGCCGTCTCGTGGGCGGCGTGGTAGGTGATGAGGATCTTGTTCATCAGGAACGTCATCACAGACCCGATGGCGATCATGATGACGCTGGGAAGGCCGATGGCGTAGATCTCGCCGATGAGCCGCCAGTTGGGGCGGAAGCCCCGCAGGGACAGGGTGATGTCCGTGTTCTTTTTGTGGTTGAAGTAAATAGCCAGCGCGCAGCCGCAGAACTGGCCGATGATGGTGGCGACGGCGGCGCCGGCCACGCCCATTTTCAGTCCGAAGATGAAGATAGGGTCGAGAATGATGTTGATGATAGCGCCCAGCCCCTGGGTGTACATGCTGAGGATAGACCGCCCGGTGCCCTGCAAGAGCCGCTCGTACATGATCTGGCAGAACATACCCAGCGAGCCGATGGTGACGATCCGCAGATAGTCGTTGCCCATCTGGATGATGCTCTCCACCTGCGTCTGAGAGCGGAAAAACAGGTCGGAGCAGGTCAGACCCAGCAGGGCGGAGATCACGAAGCCCACCACAGCCAGAAAGACGCCGTTGTTGGCCACCTTGTCGGCGCGCTCCCGCAGCCCTGCGCCCAGCGCGCGGCCCATCAGGGCGTTGACGCCCACCGCCGTACCGGTGGCCAGGCCGATCATCAGGTTCTGCGCCGGGAACGCCAGCGATACGGCGGTCAGCGCCTGCTCGCTGACGCGGCTGACGAACCAGCTGTCCACGATGTTGTACAGCGCCTGCACCAGCATGGACGCGATGATGGGCAGGGACATATTCCAGATCAGCTTCGTAACGGGCATAACGCCCAGCTTGTTTTCCTCGTGCAAGGGTATCACTCTTTTCTCTTCGGGTTTTGTCAGTACTGTTCATTGTACCATGGCACCAGAGAAAAGGGAACCCCCGGAATGTGCTTTTTCCACACATTCCGGGGGCGTTTTTTGGCCAAAACGCGCAAATTTATTTCGCCGCAGGAGGCAATTCCGCGGGCGTGATATACCGGGGACACCGTCCCCGACGTCCCGTTGTAGGGGCGGACGACTCTGTCCGCCCCTACCTCTCACTCCAGCGCCTTCACGAACGCCCGGAACGCCGAGGGGATGGCCTTTTCCTCCCGCGCCGCCGCGTCCGCCCACAGCCAGTCCCCCTGACCATCGCCCTCCACCGCCAGCACCCAGCCGGTCATGTCCCAGCGCCGGTGGGTGAACTGGTGGAAGGCGTGGATGCACCGCCGCCACTCCGTTACCCGCAGACCCCATTCCGCCAGCTGATGCGCCGCCGCCTGCTCGTCCAGCGTCCCCGGCACATGGGGGAACTCCCACAGACCCGCCAGCAGCCCCTTTTGGGGTCTTTGCCGCAGCGCCGCAGCGCCGTCCGGACGGGTCAGCACGAACACCGTCAGCTGCTCCGTGGGCTTGGCGGTGTTCTTCTCCCGCACCGGCAGCTCCCGCTGCCGACCTGCGGCCAAGGCCGCGCACAGCATCCGGGCGGGGCACGCCTCACACGTCGGCTGCCCCGGCAGACACACCCCCGCGCCCAGATCCATCAGCGCCTGATTGAAATCGCCGGGGCGGTGGGGCGGCATCACCGCTGCCAGTGCGTCCCGGAACCGCTGGCGTGTCTGCGGCAAGAGGACATTATCCCCGCAGCCGGTCAGCCGCGCCGCAATGCGCAGCACGTTGCCGTCCACGGCAGGAACCGGCTGCCCAAAGGCGATGGACAGTATCGCCCCCGCCGTATAGTCCCCAATGCCCGGCAGCGCCGTCAGCTCACTGTACGTCTGCGGAAGACAGCCGCCGTACTGCTCAACCACCTGCCGCGCCGCTTTTTGCAGGCTGCGGGCGCGGCTGTAATACCCCAGCCCCTGCCACAGCCGCATGAGCTGCTCCTCCGGCAGCGCCGCCAGCGCCGGGATGTCCGGCGCGGCCTCCATGAACCGCAGGAAATAGGGCAGCGCCGCCTGTACCCGCGTCTGCTGGAGCATCACCTCCGACACCCATGTGCGGTAGGGCGTGACCTCCTCCCGCCAGGGCAGCACCCGGTGGTTTTCGTCGTACCACGGCAGCAAAACGGCGGGCAGACGCGCCAGCGCCTGTCCGCTCTCTTTTTTCGCGCCGCCCATCAGTTGAACCGCGCGGCGTAGCCGCACCGCCGGCACAGCTCCTCGTAGGGCTGGCGGCGGTCGAAGCCCTGCCGGATGCAGACAGCCCGGTGGCTGCCCAGTATCTCGTCCATGCGCTGGAAGAAGATGTTCCCCAGCTTCAGCTTGCCCTGCCCGTCCAGGCAGCAGGGCACCACCGTGCCGTCGCACAGCACGGCGATCTGCTTGCGCAGACCGTAGCAGTATTCCGCGTCAGGCCCCGTGTACTCCGGGTCGCCCGGCCAGCGGAAGCGCTGGGCCTCCTCGATATAGGTGCGGTACATCAGCCGCCGGTTGCCCACGCCGTCCCGGGGCAGCAGGCGGGTGTCCACCCCGGCCAGCTCCCCCAGAATACGCTCGATCTCGCCGTTGAGCTGCGGCTCTGCGCCCTTGTTCCACAGGCGCAGCGTGCACACGGTGCCCCGCTGCCCCATAACATCACAGGCATCGAAACAGCCCCGCAGATACGTCTCCAGCGGCACGTCCGGGCGGTTGCTCTCGTAGGAGTGGAGGGAGATGCTCAGCTTGTGCAGCGCCGGCGCATCCCGCAGGATGTCCAGCTTTTTGGGCAGCAGCAGGCCGTTGGTGGTTATGCAGGTCTTGAAGCCCAGCTCGCGGCATATTGCCAGCACCTTGTCCAGATCCGGGTGCAGCAGCGGCTCGCCCATGACGTGCAGGTACAGATAGTCCGTCAGCGGGCGCAGCTTTTCCGCCGCCGTGCGGAAGTCCGACAGCCGCATGGCCATGGGCGGACGGGTGGTGCCGGGGCAGAAATCACAGTGGAAGTTGCACAGGTTGGTGATCTCGATATACGCGCGGTTGAACATGGGCGCCTCTCCTTCAGATGGGTTGTCTGTCCATTGTAGCACAGAAACGGCGAAATGCAAACCGCAAATAGTTCCTGCCCGCGGTCTGCGTCCCTCCCCCGCCCCTTGTATTCTCCCGGCGGATATGCTACAATCGATGGTAACAATTCTGACAGTACGCCCCTCTGGGGCTGGGAGGTTCCTTTGGACAGAGCACAGGTACAGATCCCCGCGGAGCAGCTGGCGCGCCAGCGGGACTTTGAGACGAAAATACGGGATATGCACGCCCAGCGGCCGCTGCGCGCCATGGTGGACACCTTCGGCTGCCAGCAGAACGTGGCCGACAGCCAGCACATCATGGGCATGCTGGAGGCCATGGGCTGCACGTTCACCGACGACCCCGCTCAGGCGGACGTGGTGGTGCTGAACACCTGCGCCATCCGCGACCACGCGGAGAAGCGGGTCTATGGCAATCTGGGCGCGCTGACCCACACGAAGAAGGCCAACCCCCAGCAGGTGATCTGCCTGTGCGGATGCATGGCGCAGCGGCCGGAGGTGGCCGAAAAGGTGCGCCAGTCCTACCGCCATGTGGATCTGGTGTTCGGCCCCCAGGCGCTGTGGAAGTTCCCGGAGCTGCTGTATCAGGTCTACACCCAGCGGCGGCGGGTGTTCTCCGTGGCGGATGAGCACGGCTCCATCGCCGAGGGCATGCCCGTGGTGCGGGAGGGACGCACCCGCGCGTGGGTGTCCATCATGTACGGCTGCAACAACTTCTGTTCCTACTGCATCGTGCCCTACGTCCGCGGCCGGGAGCGCAGCCGCGACCCGGAGAGGATCATCGACGAGGTGCGCGGCCTTGTGGCCGAGGGCTTCAAGGAGATCACCCTGCTGGGGCAGAACGTCAACTCCTACGGCAAGGATCTGGGCATCGGCTACGACTTTGCCGACCTGCTGGCGGCGCTGGATCAGATCGAGGGCGACTATCTCATCCGCTTTATGTCCTCCCAGCCCAAGGACGCCAGCCACAAGCTGTTCGACGTGATGGCTGCCAGCCGCCATGTGGCCAGGCAGCTGCACCTGCCGGTGCAGTCCGGCTGCGACCGGGTGCTGCGCGCCATGAACCGCCCCTACGATGTGGAAAAGTACATGGAGCTGATCGCCTACGCCCGGCGGGTGATGCCGGAGCTGGTGCTCACCAGCGACGTGATCATCGGCTTCCCCGGCGAAACGGAGGCCGAGGCCATGGAGACGGTGGCGCTGGTGGAGAAGGTGCGCTTCGACGCGCTGTTCACCTTCATTTTCTCTCCCCGTCCCGGTACGCCGGCGGCCAGGCTGCCCGACCCGGTGCCCCGGGAGGAGAAGCAGAAGTGGTTCGACCGGCTGTGCGCCGTGCAGAACGGCATATCCGAGGAGCTGCACCGCCAGTATGTGGGGCAGACGCTGCGCTGCCTTGTGGACGGCGTCAGCGATGATGCCCGCTGGCAGCTGACCGCCCGCACCGCCGGCGGACGGCTGGTGCACTGCGTGGGCGACAAAAACGCCGTGGGCGAATACCGGAACGTGAAGATCACCGACAGCAACACCTGGGCGCTGTTCGGGGAGGTCGAATAAGGCGGTATCCTGTCCGCCCTCCCCTGCCGCCCCGATCAATACACGAAAAAAAGGCACCCGTCGGGTGCCTTTTTCTATGGATATCTCTCAGTTGTCGGTGCGGTTGCGCCACTCCAGCTCCTGCTCCAGCTCGAACTTCAGCTTCTTGTTCTCCTCCACCAGTGTGTCGTAGTGGGTGCCCTGCACATAGTACTTCACGAAGGCGAAGGTGGCCTCGTTGAACTCCTCCTCGGTGTACTCCGGCAGCAGGGAGCCGTTCTTGCGGCGCAGGCCGGTGACCTCGATGACCACCAGGCGGCGGTGCTCCTCGCTGAGCTGGAACAGCTTCAGCTGCTCGGGGATCTCCAGCTCCAACTCGCAGCGCTCGTTGACAAGCTCCAGCAGGCGGCGCTGCTCCGGCTTGGCGGAGACGATGACGCCGTGCTCGGCGAACAGGCGCTTGAGATAGCTGGCGGATACTTCTTCACGGGTGATGGTGCCCTTGCCGATGCCGGTGAGCATGGTGTTGGACAGGTTCAGGCTCACATAGACCTCGCTGCCGGTTTTCGGGTAATTCATGGACGGTACCTCCTGATGTTACTTTGCGCCCGCGGGCGTCTTTTTGTTCCGCCTATACCGTACCATACCCGGCGGGAAAATGCAACAGGCAGGCACCGTTTCCGGTACCGATTTATGCGAAAAAATAGACCTTTTTACATAAAGTACCGCATTTTCTCGTGCCAAATGTACCAAACATATTATACGCCCGGTGCCGGAGAGCGCAGAAAAAAGGGACGTCTGAACGACGTCCCTTTTGTATGAAAACCGGCTTATTCCTCCGTCTCGATCAGGCCGTAGCCGCCGTTGTTGCGGTGGTAGACCACGCAGATCACGTTGTTGTCGATGTTGCGGAACACGTAGAAGGAGTGTCCCAGCAGGTTCATCTGCAAAACGGCCTCGTCGGTGGTCATGGGCTTGACGGAGAAGCGCTTGGTGCGGATGATGTCGAAGTCGTTGTCCTCCACCACGTCGAACTCGGCGGG
>DNFA01000041.1:0-2473 GCA_003487665.1 Oscillibacter sp. | reverse complement strand
CCACCACGTCGAACTCGGCGGGGACGGTGGACACCAGCGCGTCGGGACGCAGGTTCTTGGCCAGACGGGTCTTGTTCTTGCGGATGCGGCGGTCGATGAAGCTGACGGCCTCGTCGATGGCGCAGCGCATGTCGCCGTCGGGATCCTCGGTCTGGGCGCGGAACAGCGTGCCGTTGGCGGCGCGGATGGTCAGCTCCACCACGCAGCGGTTTTTCTTCTCCACAGCAAAGGTCACAAAGGCGTCTGCCTCCTCCGGGAAATACTTGTCCAGCTTACTGATCTTCTTTTCGGCGTATTCCTTGATGGAGTCGTTGAGGGAGATCTTCTTGCAGGCGAATGTGAACTTCATAGTGTTTGCTCCTTTCCGTAACGGGTAACGGTGCAAGGGTCGGGGAGTCGTTTCCCCTTATCCTTACCTGATTATAGCAAATATGTCCTGCTTTGAAAAGAGGGTTTTGCGAAATTTGTGAAAATTTAACAAGAAGTTCGTGAATGTGCCCTATTCGACGGCCTTCGCCAAAGGCCGCGGGAATACGACAAAAGCCACCCCTTTACAGGAGTGGCCGTCAGGTGTAGTATAATAGCCGGAGGCTTTCCAATATCCCACCCGCTTGCGCCGCTCCTTTGGGGGCGGCGTCTTTTTTTGCCGGGGACGTCATTCCGCCGGGAAGCCGTCCTTCATGCGGAAGGTGTAGGTGCCGTCGGCGCAGAGAGTGCCGGACGCGTCCGTGACCCACGCCCGCATGACCACAATGGTGCGCCCCATGTGGATGGCCTGCGCGTGGCCGAGGAGCACGTCCCCCTGCGCTGCGCCCAGGAACCGCGTCTCGCAGTTCACCGTGCGGCAGCGGCTGCCGCGGGTGCAGGCGGCGGCGCCCGCCACCTGATCCATCAGCGTGCAGTACACGCCGCCGTGTACGATGCCCAGCGGGTTCAGGTGCTGCGCCGTCAGGCGCACCTCCCCCTCTGCCCCGCCGTCGCACAGGGCGGTCAGGCGCACGCCGTTGACGGCGTTGAAGGTGCCGGGGCGGTCGCTGCGCTCCCGGATGGCATCGAATATGGCTTGCTGTTCTTCGCGGGTCATGCTGTCTCCTCCGTGGTGTCGTGCAGGGGCACCATCTCACCCAGCACCACATAGCGGTAGTTCTCGGCCTCGTAGGAGCAGGTACACAGGGTCATGATCTGCCCGGAGGGAACGCCCTTGCCGGAATAGAAGGTAGACTGGTCGATGAACCGCTGGAGCTGGCCGGAGCTGAGAGAGGTGTTGAACACCTCGTGCTCGCCGGGGACGACGATGCCCGCGAACAGCTCCACCCGGTAGGTGCCGTTGTTGGTGTACAGGTAGTAATAGGGGTGCGCGTCGTAGTACCACTGCTGCTTGTAGTGGGAGATGGACGCGAACATGGAGCCGTCGGACATGTGGTGGCCGTAGAGCACGTTGTGCTGGCCGGAGAAGTCGTCGGGCACGCGGGCGTCCAGAAAGATGGTGCCGTATTCGCTGTAATTGCCGTACAGGTCGTGGTGCAGGTAGTACACGTTGTCGCCGTCGTAGGCGATGGGATAGCTGATGGGCGTACCGGGACTGTATATATAGCCGATGATGTCGTTATAGTGGCTCTGCCACCAGCCCAGATCGATACCCTTGGGACCCTGCTGCCGCTCGGCCTCCTGCTGCACCTGCGCCTGCCATTCCGCCAGAGCGTTATCCTCCGGGGCGAGGGCGGCTGTGAGCCGCAGCGCGCCGTCGGGCACGGCCTTCAGCACGGCGGTGAGAGCGGCGGGCGCGGCGGGTGAGGTCTGACGGGGTGCGGCGTGGGCGCTGAGCAGATACAGCGGCGCGCCGATGGCCAGCGCCAGCAGCGCGGCGAAAATGCGGTTTTTCATGGGGGCTCTCCCTCTCTGTCTCTATTTGGGAACACAACGGAAATATTATACGCGCACAGGCGGGCAAGCGTCAAGTTATTAAGAGGAAAAATGTCGAAGGGACGGAAAAGAGCGGCTTGCCGTAGGGCGGGACCCATGTGTCCCGCCGCGCAAGGGGATGCGGATCCCCCTTGCCTCCCTCTGCGAGGGAGGTGGCAGCGCGAAGCGCTGGCGGAGGGAGAGATTCCACACGGTTTTCTCTCCCCCAGTCGGCTGCGCCGACAGCCCCCTCCCAGAGGGGGTCTCCCAGCGTGGCACTGCCGCGCTGACGGGACGTCGTACCCCAAGGGCATTTGTTCCGCTGCGCTCCACTGCGGGACGCCGTCCCCTACGTCCGTTATACGGCAAGCCCGCCTGCCCCTTCGTAGGGGGCGATGCCCACATCGCCCCGCCGAGGGAAATCGCATTCCAGCGGCGGGACACGTGGGTCCCGCCCTACAGGGTGTATGTGTCCGGGCGGATAGGGTCGTCCGCCGTGCTGGAATATCTACCGGTACCCGTGCGGTAGAGCACCAAGGCACCCACCGTGGCAGCGGGCAGCGTCGCGCGA
>DNFA01000091.1:16624-18079 GCA_003487665.1 Oscillibacter sp. | reverse complement strand
GCAAAATAAAATATTGTTTTTTATTTTGCAATTTTGCCCCAGCTTGTCAAAAAAGTCCGAACGGACTTTTTTGACAAGCTGGGAGAACCGCCCGATGGCGGTTCTCTTTTTTTATTTCTCCTGTTCGGCCTTGCACTCCATGGCCTCCTGCTGGTAGTTCAGCGCCGCCTGGCGCAGCTCGGCAATGGCTGCCTCGTCCAGCGCGGAGCGCACCCTGGCGGGGGAGCCGAAGGCCAGCGAGCCGTCGGGGATCACCGCGTGCTGCGGCACCAGCGCCCCGGCGCCGATGAGACAATTGCTGCCCACCTGCGCGCCGTTGAGCACGATGGCGCCCATGCCGATGAGCGTGTTGTCGCCCACCGTGCAGCCGTGGAGGATGGCGCCGTGCCCCACCGTCACATTCTGCCCGACCACCACCGGGTAGTCGTAGTCCACATGCACCACGCAGTTGTCCTGAATGTTGGTGCCGCTGCCGATGGTGATGGGCGCTCTGTCGCCCCGCAGCACCGCGCCGAAGAACACGCTGCTGCGCTCGCCCAGCGTGACGTCACCCCGGACGGTGGCGTTGTCTGCCACAAAAGCGGAGGAGGAAATGGTGGGATTTTTCATGGGAAGCACCTCGCTGCAAAAATTTCTCCTCATTTTACCACACTTGTCAGAGAAAATCGACAACCAGATAGAATTTTGTGCTTACATTTTTCGACAGCATGTGGTATAATACAACAGAAGGGGGGACGCATGGCCAGTATGCCGTGTGCTTTTTTGTGTCAGTGTGTTGTGTGCGAAAAGGAGTGTGCGTGATGTTTGCAGTGGGCGATCTGGTGGTATACGGCGGCGAGGGTGTCTGCCGCGTGGAGAGTATCGGGCCTTCCGGCCTGCGGTACGACGGCGGCGACAAGACCTATTACCATCTTGCGCCCCTCTATCGCAGCGGCACCGTCATGACCCCGGTGGATACCGCCGTGATGATGCGCCCCATTATCAGCCGCGACCGGGCTATGGAGCTGATCGCCGCCCTGCCGCAGCTGCCGCCCCAGCGCCCCGCCGAACGGGGCATGCGGTTCGCCAAGGACTTTTACCACCAGCTGGTGCTGCGGTGCGACTGCGGCGAGCTGGCGGCCATGATCCACGGCATCTGCCACAAGCGCGCCTGGGCGGTGCGCCACGGCAAGAAGGTCAGCCAGATGGACGAGCGCTATCTCAAGCGCGCCGAGGAGCAGCTGTACGGTGAGCTGGCGGCGGCGCTGGATATGCCCCGGGATCAGGTGCTGCCCTTCATCCGCCAGACATGGGAGAAGTGGCCGGAGCAGCTGCCCAAGCAGGAGCAGGAGAGCGCCCCCGCTCAGGAAGCGGCAGAAGCAGAATAACAAACAGGGACGGCGCTGCCGTCCCTGTTTCGGTGTGTCGATAAACCCACGCCCCTGTCATTCCACACCAGTGACCGATGTCACTGGT
>DNFA01000091.1:9753-16392 GCA_003487665.1 Oscillibacter sp. | reverse complement strand
TGCGTTTTGGAAACGGATTGCCACGCCAGTCTGTACCCCAAGGGCACTTGCTTCGCGGCGCGCACTGGCTCACAATGACAGGCTTTTTTGACAGACTGAGCAAGGCAGCCAGCGGCTGCCTTGCTTTTTTCTGCGCTATTTCGGCTCGCGGGCGTCAGTCGCCCTCCCGCATGCGGTAGCCCACGCCCACCTCGGTGAAGATGTACTGGGGGTTGCCGGGGGTCGGCTCGATCTTCCGGCGGATGTTGGCCATGTTCACCCGGAGGATCTGGTTGTCGGTCTTGGCCTTGGGACCCCACAGCTCGCGGATGATGAAGTCATACGTCAGCACCTTGCCGGCGTACTTGCCCAGCAGCGCCACGATCTTGTACTCGTTGACGGTCAGCCCGGCGTTCTGACCGTTCATCAGCACCTGGTGCTTGTCATAGTCGATGGTCAGGTCGCCGGTGACGAACTTGCCGGACTGGGCGATCTGGGTGTTGGACAGGGTGGTGCGGGTGTGGCGGATGGCGGTGCGGATGCGCGCCAGCAGCTCGGAGGTGCCGAAGGGCTTGACCAGATAGTCGTCGGCGCCGTAATCCAGCGCCTCCACCTTGTCGTGCTCGTGGTTGCGGGCGGACACCACCACCACCGGCAGGTTCGACCACTTGCGCACGGACTTGAGCACCTCCATGCCGTCCATGTCGGGGAGCCCCAGATCCAGCACGATCATATCGGGGCAGTGGGAGGCGATCATGGTCAGAGCCTCCTCGCCGCTGCGGACAATGATGGTATCGAAGCCGTTGGCGGTGAGGATCATGGAAATAAAGTTGCTGATGGACTGCTCGTCCTCCACGATCAGGACCTTGTCTTTAATCTTCATCGCTTTCTCCTTTCATGGGCAGCGTCACGGTAAAGACCGCGCCGCCCCCTGGTTTGTTGTCGCCGCGGATCACGCCGCCGTGCGCCAGCACGATGGTGCGGCACACGGACAGGCCGATGCCCATGCTGCGTTTGCCGTCCCGGCTGCGGTCGCTGCGCGCCGAGCCCTCGAACAGCTTGGGCAGCAGGTGCTGCGGGATGCCCCTGCCGTCGTCGGCCACGGTGATCACCGCGCAGCTGCCCTCCTCCCGCAGGCTGACATCGATGTGATTCGTCTCGCCGTGTATCACGGCGTTTTCCATCAGGTTCACCAGCACCTGCTCTATCAGCAGCGGATCCATGGGCACCATCATCAGCTCGTCGGGCAGGTGGACGCGGATGTCCACCTCCGGATAGTGCTTGTGGGTCTTGGCTACGGCGGACTCGATGACCTCCTCCGCCGGCTCCGGCAGCTTTTTCACCCGCGCCTCCTCCGAGCTGATGCGGGTGATGGACAGCAGGTTCTCCACAATGCGGATGAGCCACTGGGCATCCTCGTTGGTGGAGCGCAGCAGCTGCTCCCGCTGCTCCTGCGTCAGGGTGCCGTCCTGCTCCAGCAGCACATTGGTGGCGCCCACAATGCCCGTCAGCGGTGTGCGGATGTCGTGAGACACGGCGCGCAGCAGGTCGGCGTACATCTTTTCCCGCTCCGCATCCCGGCGGATCTGCTCCATCTGCTTGGCGCGGCTGGTGACGGTGGCCGTCAGGATGGAGATGGTCATCATGACCAGGAACGTCAGCGGAAAGCCGGTGAGGGTAAAGCTGATGTGCCAGAAGGGATAGGTGAATATGTAGTCTACGCTGAACACGCCCACGACAGCCGCGATAATGCCCAGCAGATAGCCGTCCGTCCAGAAGGCCGTCAGGAACACGTCCAGCAGAAAGATCATGGCCACATAGCTGGTATCGTTGTGCATGTCGAAGCTGCGCAGCAGCAGGCACCCCATGACGGACATCAGATACATGCCCAGCGCCTTGAGCGTGTCCACACCGGAGAAATGCAGCCCGATGGTGCGCAGCAGCTTTTTGCGCCGCGCGTCTTTTGCGGTCATAGATGGCCTCCCCTCATTTTGATGGTGCCATTGTACCACATTCTGCCGTTAAGAAATCGCTAAGAACGCGTTAAGATTTAAGGGGCAAATCGTTAAAATTGCAAAAAAACAGAGACGGCACCGCCGTCTCCTCTCGTCTTTGCTCCCGGTACGCAGGGATGGGTCTTGCTGTCTATATGAACGGGGCGAAGGCCGTCGAAACGGCTCGAAAAGATCCCCATAAAAAGCAAAATCCCACGCACATGGCGTGGTGTTCTCATCGGTGGTCGTTACCGCTGGCTGATCTCCCAGTCACAATCGGCAAAGATCATGTCGTCCAGGTCGCCCCAGATCCACGTTGTCGTCATAGTGCTATCACGCTCCTTTCTTTCATTTTTACACCCCTATTATATGCACTTTCAACTTGTTTTGCAAGAAGAAAATTGGATGTATTGTATAAATACTGTGTAAAGTTTTTGTGCAGCTTCAACAAATTCGGGCGGATAATATCTCTTGCGCCAAGGCGCGGTACGGGGTATAATAAAGTGTTAATGCAGGCGAGGTGAGCACATATATGAGAGAATTTCACGGCGGAAGCTATGACGTGGCGGTGATCGGCGCCGGTCACGCGGGCATCGAGGCGGCGCTGGCGGCGGCGCGGATGGGCATGGAGACGATATGCCTGACGGTCAGCCTGGACGCGGTGGGCAACATGCCCTGCAACCCGGCCATCGGCGGCACGGGCAAGGGGCATCTGGTGCGGGAGCTGGACGCGCTGGGCGGCGAGATGGCGCGGGCGGCGGACAAGGCGTGCATCCAGTACCGGATGCTGAACCGGGGCAAGGGCCCCGCTGTCTGGTCGCTGCGGGCACAGGCCGACCGCAGAAAATACCAGCAGATCATGAAGCACACGCTGGAGCTGCAGCCCCACCTGACGCTGCGGCAGGCGGAGGTCACGGAGATCCGCTGCCAGGGCGGCCATGTGACCGCCGTGGTGCTGCGCACCGGCGCGGTGCTGGAGGTCAGAGCCGTGATCCTGTGTACCGGTACCTATCTGACGGGGCAGACCATCGTGGGCGAGTGCATCGAGTCCTCCGGCCCCGACGGGCTGCACCCGGCCAACGCGCTGGCGGACAGCCTGCGGGCGCTGGGACTGCCCCTGCGCCGGTTCAAGACCGGCACGCCGCCGCGTATCCACCGGGGCAGCGTGGATTTCAGCAAAATGGAGATACAGGAGGGGGACGCCTCGTCGCTGCCCTTCAGCTTTGAGACGGAGCGCGCGCCGGAAAACCGGGCGGTGTGCTATCTGACCTACACCAACGGGGAGACCCACCGGATCATCCGGGAGAATCTGGACAGAAGCCCCATCTACTCCGGTGTCATCGAGGGCGTCGGCCCCCGGTACTGCCCGTCCATCGAGACGAAGGTGGTGCGGTTCGCGGACAAGCCCCGGCACCAGCTGTTCATCGAGCCTATGGGTCTGGACACGGAGGAGCTGTATGTGCAGGGCTTTTCCTCCTCCATGCCGGAGGAGGTGCAGATACAGATGCTGCACACGGTGCCGGGGCTGGAGCACGCGGTGATGATGCGCCCGGCCTACGCCATCGAATACGACTGCATCGATCCGCTGGCGCTGCGCCCCACGCTGGAGGTGCGGCAGATCGCCGGGCTGTACGGCGCGGGACAGTTCAACGGCTCCTCCGGCTATGAGGAGGCGGCGGTGCAGGGCTTTGTGGCGGGCGTCAACGCGGCGCTGAAGCTGCTGGGGCGGGAGCCGCTGGTGCTCCGCCGCAGCGAGAGCTACATCGGCACGCTGATCGACGATCTGGTGACCAAGGGCACGGAGGAGCCGTACCGCATGATGACCAGCCGCTCGGAGTACCGGCTGCTGCTGCGGCAGGACAACGCCGACGCGCGTCTGTGCCCCATCGGGTATGCGCTGGGGCTGGTCAGCGACGAGCGGATGGCGAAGGTGCGCGCCAAGTATGACGCGGTGGCGCGGGAAATACGGCGGCTGGAGCGCACCGGCGTGCCCGGCGGCGACGGGCTGAACGCGCTGCTGGCGGAGCGGGGCACCGCCCCGGTGGACAGCGGCAGCCGCCTCATCGACCTGCTGCGCCGTCCCCAGCTGGGCTACGACGATCTGGCGCCCTTTGACCCGGAGCGCCCCGACCTGCCACAGGACGTGCGGGAGCAGGTGGCCATCACCGTGAAGTACGAGGGCTATATCCAGCGGCAGCAGCGGCAGGTGGCGGAATTTGAGAAGCTGGAACGGCGGCTACTGCCGCCGGACATGGATTACAGCCATATTCAGGGTCTGCGTCTGGAGGCGCGGGAGAAGCTGGACGCCCTGCGTCCGGTGAACGTGGGGCAGGCCGGGCGCATCTCCGGCGTGTCGCCGGCGGACGTGGCGGCGCTGATGATCTGGCTGCAAGCACACGACAAGGAGGACAGGGACAATGGGTAAGCTGCGGTTTCTTTTCGCCCTGTGGATGGCAAAGCTGTCCATCCCGGCGCTGAAGATCACACGGCACAACGGCACGGATTTCCCCGGCAGTCTGGCAGTGAAGCTGTGCCCGGACTTTCTGAAATACATCGGCCGGCCGGACACCATCGTGGCCGTCACCGGCACCAACGGCAAGACCACCGTGGCCAACATGCTGGGCGACGTGCTGACCGCCGAGGGCAAAAACGTCCTCAGCAACCGGGCGGGCAGCAACATCATCTCCGGCGTCAGCACGGCGCTGCTGAAGGGCTGCGATCTGCTGGGGCGCATCCGCCCCGGCTACGATCTGGCGGTGCTGGAAGTGGACGAGCGCTCCGCGCCCCGGATCTACCCCTATGTAAAGCCGGACTATATCATCGTGACGAACCTGTTCCGGGATTCCATCATGCGCAACGCCCATCCGGGCTACATCGCGGATATCCTCACCCGGTCATTCCCCAGGACCAGTAAGCTCATCCTCAACGCCGACGATCTGATCTCCGGCTCCGTGGCGCCGGAGAACCCGCGGGTCTACTTCGGCATCGACCGGCTGCCCACGGACGTGACAGAGTGCGAGAATCTGCTGAACGACATGCGCATCTGCCCCCGGTGCGCCGGAAAGCTGCGGTACGAATACCGGCGCTACCACCACATCGGCCGCGCCGTGTGCGAGAGCTGCGGCTTCCACTCGCCAAGCAGCGACTATCTGGCCACGCAGGTGGACGTGCAGAGCCGCACCATGTGCATCCGCGAGGCCGGGAAGGACTATCCCTACACCCTGATAACGGACAGCGTCCACAATATCTATAATATGGTCACGGTCATCGCCGCCCTGCGGCAGCTGGGCTACGACCACCCGACCATTGCCCGCGATCTGGCGCAGGTGAAGATCCCCGCCAGTCGCCTGTCGGAGGAGACCATCGGCGGGGTGAAGGTCATCATGCAGATGTCCAAGGACAAGAACGCGCTGGCGTGCAGCCGGAACTTCGACTATATCCGCTCCAAGCCCGGCAAAAAAGAGCTGCTGGTGATGATGAACTGCATGGGCGTGGCCAAAAGCTGGTCGGAAAACCCCAGCTGGATGTATGACACGGACTTTGAGTTCCTCAACAGCGATGACGTGACGTGCCTTGTGTGCGCGGGCCCCCGCGCCTACGACTACAAGCTGCGGCTGCTGCTGGCGGGCATCCCGGAGGAGAAGATACGGCTGGCGGAGGATGAATTCGCCGCGCTGGAGCTGCTGCCCCTGACGCCCGGCGAGGATGTGTATATCCTGTACGGCGTGGACGGCATGCCGCTGGCCTTCCGGGTGAAGGCAAGGCTGGAGGAAATGCTGACGGCAAAGGAGGGCGCGCGATGAAGGTGGAAATTCTGTTCCCGGAGGTCTGCAACCTGTACGGCGATCTGCAGAACGTGTACTATCTCCGGCGCTGCTGCCCGGAGCTGGAGATCGTGGAGACAGACCTTCACAGCAAGCCCCGGTTCCTGACGGAGGACGTGGCGCTGGTGTATATGGGCAGCACCACGGAGCAGGGGCTGGCGCTGGCTGCCGATGCCCTGCGCCCCTATACGGCGGAGATGGCGGCAAAGCTGGACGCGGGGCAGCTGATGCTGCTCACCGGCAACGCGCCGGACGTGTTCTCTGACGCCATGGACAGCGACAGCGCCGACACCATCAAGGGGCTGGGCGTTCTGCCCGGCCGGGTGAAATACACCATGATGAAGCGGCACAACAGCTTCTATCTGGGCACCTTTGAGGGCATGGACATCGTGGGCTTCAAGAGCCTGTTCGGGTTCCACTACGACGCGCCGGAGAGCGGCGGCTGGTTCGACACCGTCCGGGGCGTGGGACGCACGCCGGAGACGAAGATGGAGGGCTTCCGCCGGGGCGGGCTGATGGCCACGGCGCTGATCGGCCCGCTGCTGATCCTGAATCCCCCGCTGTGCAAGTGGCTGCTGCGGCAGATGGGCGCCCCCTCGGACGCGCTGGCCTTTGAGGATGCCGCCTTCGCCAGCTACGAAAAGCGGGTGGCGGAGTTCAGGGAGAGCGGCCGGAGCTGGCAGTATTCGTGACAAAACACAAAAGAGGCAAAAAACCGCCCGCGGCATAGCCGCGGGCGGTCAGCTTGTCGATAAACCTAACCCCTGTCATTCCGAACCAGTGACCGATGTCACTGGTGTGGGAATCCGTAACCTTTTAGCTGGGAATCTGCGGAAAAGTGC
>DNFA01000091.1:5718-9530 GCA_003487665.1 Oscillibacter sp. | reverse complement strand
ACTGGCTCGCAATGACAGGCTTTTTCGACAGCCTCAACCGCCCGCGGCATAGCCGCGGGCGGTTCCTGTTATTGCCCGATAATGCGGAACAGGCGCTTGCCGTTTTCCAGCGTGGCGTGCTCCAGCTCCTCCGGGGCGATGTCCTTCCACTCCGCCAGCTTTTCCGCCACCAGACGGACGTAGGACGAGTCGTTCCGCTGTCCCCGATAGGGCACCGGCGTCATGTAGGGGCTGTCCGTCTCGATAAGCATGCGCTCCAGCGGCGTGACGGCGGCCACCTCCGGGGCGCGGCGGGCGTTCTTGTAGGTCACGGGTCCGTCGAACCCCAGATACCAGCCTATGCCCAGCAGCTCCTGCGCCATCTCCGGGCTGCCGGAGAAGCAGTGGAACACGCCGGTCACGTCCGGGAACTCCTTTACGATGGCCAGCGAATCCCCGTGGGCGTCCCGGTCGTGGAAGATCACCGGCAGGCGCAGCTCCCGCGCCAGCGCCAGCTGGCTGCGCAGCACCTGCTGCTGAAGCTCCCGCGGCGGGTTTTCCGCCCAGTAGTAGTCCAGCCCGATCTCCCCGATGGCCACCACCTTGGGCTGCTGCGCCAGCTGCCGCAGCGCGTCCATGTCCGCCGGGGTAAAGCCGCCGCAGTTCTCCGGGTGGATGCCCACGGCGGCGTAGACGTGGGGATACTCGGCGGCGTAGGCCACCGCCTTGCGGGAGCTTTCCAGATCGCAGCCGGGGTTCACCACCAGCGCCACGCCCCGCTGGGGCAGACTTTCCAGCAGCAGCTCCCGGTCGGGGTCGAAGGCCTCGTCATCGTAGTGGGCGTGGGTGTCAAACAGCATGTCTCACGCCTCCAGACGAACCTTGCCCAGCGTGGTGCTGTCCACATACTGCTCCTTGATGGCGCGCAGCTGCTGCATGTGGGGCTGCTGCATGTGGACGCGCTGGTGCTCGGCGCTCTGCCAGCGCTCGATCAGCAGCAGCTCGTTCTCGTCCTGGGCGGAGAAGTAGTAGTCGTAGGCCAGGCAGCCCGGCTCCTGCCGGATGGCGGTCAGGATGCCCTTTTCCACGATCTGGCGGACGAACGTCTCGCGGCAGCCGGGCTTGGCCTGATATTTCACATATAGGATCAATTCTTCCATAGAAAACACCTCCGGGGTTTTTCTCCATTGTAGCACGTTGGATGGGAAGGCGCAAATTTTTTCCTCCGGCGGGCAGAAAAGCATTTACAAGTTGTATAATATAGGATATACTTTACGGGCTGTATTATGAAAGATAGGGTGGGAGAGACATGGCAACGGATTTTTCCAGAACGCTCAGCCTGCTGCGGCAGGAAAAGGGCATCAGTCAGCGGAAGGCGGCGGCGGCGCTGGGCATCAGTCAGGCGCTGCTGAGCCACTATGAAAACGGCATACGGGAGCCGGGTCTGGCTTTCGTGACGCGGGTCTGCGATTTTTATCATGTGTCGGCGGACTTCCTGCTGGGGCGCAGCGCCAGCCGGGATGGGTCGATGATCGACTCCGAGGAGCTGTACGACGGCAGCGCGGAGAAGGGCTCCCTGCGGGGCAGCATCATGGCCACGCTGCAAAAGAAGCTGGCGGTGAACACCACGGGGCTGCTGTTCGATCTGCTGGGGCGCACCAACAGCCGGGAGGCCATCACCGCCGCCGGGGACTGCATCGGCGCCACGCTGTACGACCTGCTGAGGCGGCTGTACCGGCACAGCGGCGGCAACGAGGATCTGTTCGCCACGGACGCGGTGGACTTTGACGGCGGCGCGGTGGACGCGGCGCTGCTGCGCAGCCGCGCGGCGTATATGAAGGCGCTGGCACAGGCGGGGGAGCTGCCTCCGCTGAACTCCGATGCGCTGACGGCGCTGCCGGGCATCGGCCAGAGCACGGCGCAGGTGATCCACAACGTGGACGAAAGAGCGGGGAAATAAGGAGGCTTTTCTATATGTTCGACCAATCTCATATTCGCAATTTTTCCATCATTGCCCACATCGATCACGGCAAATCCACTCCCCAGTTTGCCTGACGGCAAACCGGGGACCCCGGTTTGATCTGACATCCTCGGCGGGAGTGAATCCCGCCTGCGGCAAGGTTTTGCTTCGCAAAACGCTTGTACGCGCTCCGCGCGGACAGCGTGGATTTCCAAAGGAGGCTATTCTATATGTTCGACCAATCTCATATTCGCAATTTTTCTATCATCGCCCACATCGATCACGGTAAATCCACGCTGGCGGATCGCCTGCTGGAGAAGTGCCACGCTGTGCCGGAGCGGGAGATGGAGAACCAGCTGCTGGACAACATGGATCTGGAGCGGGAGCGCGGCATCACCATCAAATCCCGCGCCGTCCGCATTTTCTACACGGCGCAGGATGGGGAGACGTATGCCCTGAACCTGATCGACACGCCGGGTCACGTGGACTTCAATTACGAGGTCAGCCGCTCGCTGGCCGCCTGCGAGGGCGCGCTGCTGGTGGTGGATGCCACCCAGGGCGTGGAGGCGCAGACGCTGGCCAACACCTATCTGGCCATGGATCACGATCTGGAGATCCTGCCGGTGTTCAACAAGATCGACCTGCCCGCCGCCGACCCGCTGAAGGCCAAGCAGGAGGTGGAGGACATCATCGGTCTGCCGGCGCTGGAGGCGCCGGAGATCTCCGCCAAGCTGGGCATCAACATCGACGCCGTGCTGGAGGACGTGGTGCAGAACGTGCCCGCGCCCAAGGGCGACCCCAAGGCGCCCCTGCAGGCGTTGGTGTTCGACAGCCAGTACGACCCCTATGTGGGCGTGGTGGTGTATTTCCGCATCAAGCAGGGCACGCTGCGCAGGGGGCAGACCATCCGGCTCATGGCCACCGGCGCGGAGTACACCGTGCTGGAGTGCGGCTATCTCAAGCCCATCGGCAACGAGCCGACGGATGCGCTGCAGGCCGGCGAGGTGGGCTATTTCACCGCCAGCATCAAGAACGTCAAGGACACGCAGGTGGGCGACACCGTCACCGACGCGGCGAACCCCGCCGCCGAGGCGCTGCCCGGCTATCGCCCGGCGCAGAGCATGGTCTACTGCGGCATCTACACCGAGGACGGCAGCAAGTACCCCGACCTGCGGGACGCGCTGGAAAAGCTGCAGCTGAACGACGCCAGCCTGACCTTCGAGCCGGAATCCTCCGTGGCGCTGGGCTTCGGCTTCCGCTGCGGCTTTCTGGGCATGCTCCACATGGAGATCATCCAGGAACGCCTGGAGCGGGAGTTCAACCTTGACCTTGTGACCACGCTGCCCAGCGTTATCTACCACGTCTATAAGTCCGACGGTACCATGGTCAAGGTGGACAACCCCCACAACTACCCTGACCCCTCCCTGATCGAGCACGCGGAGGAGCCGTATGTGAAGGTGTCCATCATCAGCCCGCAGGACTATGTGGGCAACATCATGCCCATGTGTCAGGAGCGGCGCGGCGAGTTCAAGGACATGCAGTATCTGGACACCCATCTGGTGGAGCTGCACTATCAGATGCCCCTGAACGAGATCATCTACGACTTCTTCGACACGCTGAAGGCCAACACCAAGGGCTACGCCAGCCTGGACTACGAGCTGTCCGGCTACCGCACCAGTGATCTGGTGAAGGTGGATCTGCTGCTCAACGGCGACGGCGTGGACGCGCTGAGCTTCATCGCCCACCGGGACAAGGCGTATCCCCGCGCCCGGCGGCTGTGTGAAAAGCTGAAGGAGAACATCCCCCGCCAGCTGTTCGAGGTGCCCATTCAGGCGGCCATCGGCGGCCGCATCATCGCCCGCGAGACGGTGAA
>DNFA01000091.1:560-5495 GCA_003487665.1 Oscillibacter sp. | reverse complement strand
TGCTACGGCGGCGACATCACCCGTAAGAAGAAGCTGCTGGAAAAGCAGAAGGAGGGCAAGAAAAAGATGCGCAATCTGGGCACCGTGCAGGTACCCACGGAGGCGTTCATGGCCGTCCTCAAGCTGGACAGCGACTGATGCAGAAAGAGCACCCTTATGCCAGGCGGCCTAAGGGTGCTCTTATTATCCGGTTTACGCCTGGGGCGGCGTGCTGTCGGTGGGGGCGCTGCACTTGGGGCAGATGCCGTTGACCAGTTGCGTGCCGCAGAGCTTGCAGTACTGGGGCGGGCACTTGGGGCAGACGCCGTTGACCAGCTCTGTGCCGCAGACGCGGCAGTAGGCGTGCCGGGGCGCGGTCTCCTGCGCAGACGGGGCGGCCTCGCGGCGCTGGCGGAGCTCCTGCATGTCCGGAACGGCAAACACATCGCCGCCGGCAGAACCGGGCTTGTCAGGCAACTTGCGGTTGATGGCGATGACGTTTTTCAGCAGCAGGATGGCCATCATCATCAGCTCATAGCTGAGACGGATGGCGATCGGCCCCAGAATGATGATCAGCAGGCCGTAGCCGCCCATCCAGATACGGCTGTCAGTCCAGTAATTGTACTCCGTGCGGAAAAGCATGAGAACGCCGAAGAGGATCACAGCCGCCGTGGAGAAAATGTACAGCGCCTGAAGGATCTTCTCCACCATCAGGTATTTGAAGTTGCAGGTGTCGTGTAGGAACTTGCCGAAAGAGCCCATCTTCTCCCGCCTTTCCTCGGGGACGATGTAGATAAAGGCCAGGACGGTGGCGACAAGAGCCAGAACTCCGGCGATGATAAGCATGGTGCTGGGAAGCATGGCAATTTCTCCTTTTCTTTGAGTTGTGCCTTCAATATACCGGGAAAAGCAGCTGTTGTCAAGGAGGGAAAGTGTCGGTGGGACACCGCCTCCGGCGCGGCGCGGCTTGCGCTGCCCCTCAAAAAAGGAGCACCCGCGAGGGTGCTCTTTTTTTATCCCTTATTACTTATTTTGTCAGCACAGCTTGGCGCCGGCGGGCACGGAGTCGTCGATCAGCATCAGGTTTACCTTCTCCTCGCCGTGCTCCTTGTGAACGGCGGAGATCAGCATGCCGCAGCTGGGGATGCCCATCATCTTCCGGGGCGGCAGGTTCAGGATGGCGATGGCGGTCTTGCCGATGAGCTGCTCCGGCTCGTAGAACTGGTGGATGCCGGAGACGATGGTGCGGTCGGTGCCGCTGCCGTCGTCCAGCGTGAACTTCAGCAGCTTGTCGGACTTCTTCACCGCCTCGCAGTTCTTGATCTTCACCGCGCGGAAGTCGGACTTCAGGAACGTGTCAAAGTCCACGTCCTTGGTCACGTAGGGCTCCAGCTCCACGGCGGGCAGGGCGGCCTTCTTCTGCGCCTCCTGCATGGCGTCCAGCTTGGCCAGCGCCTCGTCCGTGTCGATGCGGGGGAACAGGTTCTCGCCCTTGCTGATGACCGCCTGGGCGGGCAGCACGCCCCATACGTTGGCGCTGTCCCAGCTGCGGCACTTGTCGTCCGCGCCCAGCTTGGCGAAGATCTTATCGCAGCTGTCGGGCATGACGGGCTGCAAAAGCGTGGTGCAGATGCGGATGGTCTCCAGCAGGTTGTACAGCACGGAGGCCAGACGGTCGCGCTTGCTCTCGTCCTTGCCCAGTGCCCAGGGCGCCGTCTCGTCGATATACTTGTTGGCACGGTCGATGACCTTGAGCACCTCGTCCAAACCGTTCTGCAGCTGGAGCTTGTCCATCTCCGCCTGATAGCGGTCGCGCAGGGCGCAGGCCATCTTCTTCAGCTCGCAGTCCTCGGCGGTGTCCTCCCGGCCGGCGGGCAGCTGGCCGCCGAAGTACTTCTCCACCATGCCGGTGGTGCGGCTGACCAGATTGCCCAGCTTGTTGGCAAGGTCGGTGTTGATGGTGGAGATCAGCAGCTCGTTGGAGAAGTTGCCGTCGGAGCCGAAGGGGAAGGTGCGCAGCAGGAAGAAGCGCAGCGCGTCCACGCCGAACATTTCGGACAGGGCGTAGGGATCCACCACGTTGCCCTTGGATTTGCTCATCTTGCCGCCGTCAATGACCAGCCAGCCGTGGCCGTAGACGTGCTTGGGCAGCGGCATGCCCATGCTCATGAGCATGGCAGGCCAGATGATGGAGTGGAAGCGGACGATCTCCTTGCCCACGATGTGGTAATCGGCAGGCCAGTACTTGTCGTAGTCGTCATATCTGTCGTTGTCAAAGCCCAGCGCCGTGCAGTAGTTGAACAGAGCGTCCACCCACACATACACCACGTGGCCGGGGTCGAAGTCCACGGGAATGCCCCAGCTGAAGCTGGTGCGGCTGACGCACAGATCCTCCAGACCAGGCTTGATGAAGTTGTTGACCATCTCGTTGACGCGGGTGCGGGGCTGCAGGAAGTCGGTGTCCTCCAGCAGATGCTGTATCCGGTCGGCGTACTTGCTCAGGCGGAAGAAATAGGCCTCCTCCTCGGCGTCCTTGACCTCGCGGCCGCAGTCGGGGCACTTGCCGTCCACCAGCTGGCTCTCCGTCCAGAAGCTCTCGCAGGGGGTGCAGTACTTGCCCTTATAGGTGCCCTTGTAGATGTCACCCTTCTCGTACATGGTCTTGAAGATCTTCTGCACGGCGGCGCAGTGGTAGTCGTCGGTGGTGCGGATAAAGCGGTCGTTGGAGATGTTCATCAGCTTCCACAGGTCGAGGATGCCCCGCTCGCCCTCCACGATGTGATCCACGAACTCCTGGGGGGTCATGCCGGCTTCTTTGGCCTTCGTTTCGATCTTCTGGCCGTGCTCGTCGGTGCCGGTGAGGAACATCACGTCATAGCCCTGCAAGCGCTTGTAGCGGGCGATGGCGTCGGTGGCCACGGTACAGTAGCTGTGGCCGATGTGCAGCTTGTCCGAGGGGTAGTAGATAGGCGTGGTGATATAAAACGTCTTCTTTTCCATGCGTATTTCTCCTTTTCTCCGTTCCGAATGGAAGAACGGTATAAAATCACGCATACCATTTTAGCCCACCCCACATGATTTGTCAATCAAACTGCCGACAAAAGCCTTACTTTTTACGTAAAAAGCCATTTACATACCGCAGGGAATTCGATATAATATGGGGTGGAAATTTATCCGCTGTGCCGCGGAACAAAAGAGCATAGGAGGAAAACTATCGTGTCTTACAGAATTCTCGTTGTCAATCCCGGCTCCACCTCCACCAAGATCGGTGTCTATGAGGACGAGCAGCTGCTTTTCGACAAGACCCTGCGCCACAGCGCGGAGGATATCGCCCAGTTCAACACCATCCCCGCCCAGAAGGACTGGCGCCGTGATCTGGTGATGAAGGCGCTGCGCGAGCAGGGCTTCGACGCCCGCACCCTCTCCGCCGTCTCCGGCCGCGGCGGTCTGCTGCGTCCCATCCGCGGCGGCACCTACGCCGTCAACGACAACATGGTCAGGGACTGCACCATCGGCGTGCAGGGGCAGCACGCCTCCAACCTGGGCGGCCTGATCGCCCGCGAGATCGGCGACGAGCTGGGCATCCCCTCCTACATCGTTGACCCCGTGGTCATCGATGAGATGGCTGATGTGGCGCGCTATGCCGGTCATCCCCTGTTCCAGCGTGTCAGCATTTTCCACGCCCTGAACCAGAAGGCCGTGGCCAAGCGCTTTGCCAAGGAGCAGGGCAAGAAATATGAGGAGCTGAACCTCATCGTCTGCCACATGGGCGGCGGCGTTTCCATCGGCGCCCACATGAAGGGCAGCGTGGTGGACACCCAGAACGCACTGGACGGCGAGGGCCCCTTCTCTCCCGAGCGCTCCGGCTCCCTGCCCACCGGTCAGCTGGTGAAGCAGTGCTTCTCCGGCAAGTACACCGAGGGGGAGATGCACCGCATGCTCTCCGGCCGCGGCGGTCTGGTGGCCTACACCGGCTCCAACGACATGCGCTATTTGCTGGCGCAGGCCGAGCATGATAAGAAGATCGCCGGCGTGGTGGACGCGTTCCACTATCAGATCGGCAAGGAGATCGGCGCCATGGCCGCCGTTATGCACGGCAAGGTGGATCAGATCATCCTCACCGGCGGCATCGCCTATGGCAAGGAGACGGTGGATGCCATCTCCGAGATGGTCGGCTGGATCGCCCCCATCACCGTCTACCCCGGCGAGGACGAGCTGCTGGCGCTGGCGCAGGGCGCTCTCCGCGTGCTCAAGGGCGAGGAGAAGGCGCAGGAGTACCGCCGTCCCCGTCCCGACGACAACAAGTAAAACAGGAAAAACAAAACCGTCCCGCGGCATAGCCGCGGGACGGTTTTTGCGCTGGAGAGGACGACCCTGCCCGCCCTTCGCTATTTCGTAGGGGACGGCGTCCCCGATGTCCCGTTCCATACATAAAAAAGAACCGCCCGCGGGCGGTTCCTTTTTTATACACCGCCGCCCTCAAGGTCGGCCGGCTCTTCCTCTGTATCGTCTGTTTCGATGTAGATGTCCTCACATTTCCGCTGCGCTTCCTCCAGCAGCGTCATCGCTTTTTCCATAGCGTCCACCGCTGTAAGGTACATTTTTTTATAATCTGCCATTTTGTATCACCTCCCGCCTTGCGCCATGCTTCTATTTTAGTAAATATATTTACTAAAATCAATAGTAAATATGTTTACTATGTAAAATACTGCCCAAAGGAGTTGGTGCAGTATGACATACCAGCGCAGGCTGCGCGACCTGCGGGAGGATCACGACAAAACGCAGCAGCAGATTGCCGATATACTGGGTACGTCGCAGACCATGTACGCCCGCTATGAGCGCGGCGCCAATGAGCTGCCCCTGCGCCATCTGCTTGTTCTGGCAGACTATTACGGTGTTTCTGTGGACTATCTTCTGGGACGCAGCGATGAGGAATAAAAAAAGAACCGCCCGCGG
>DNFA01000091.1:0-148 GCA_003487665.1 Oscillibacter sp. | reverse complement strand
CCATGCCGGGCTTCAGATCCTTGATCTCCAGTACGTCCGTCCGCAGAATGGGCGCGGGCAGGTCGCTGCGCAGGTCGCGTCCCGGCTTCATCAGCTCCTTTACCACGTCCCGCAGGGTGGGCACGCCCACGCCCAGCTTTTCCGCCAC
>DNFA01000071.1:8427-13454 GCA_003487665.1 Oscillibacter sp. | reverse complement strand
TCCGCCACACAGGTGCGGATATGCGAGGCCAGCAGCTCCTTGCTGAAGCTGTTCAGCGCCGCGCCCACGGCGGATACCTGTATCAGAATGTCGGGGCAGTAGGCGTCGCTTTTCAGCATTTCCTGTAAGCCGCGTACCTGTCCCTCGATGCGGCACAGGCGATTCAGGAGCTTTTTCTGCTCCTCGGGTGTGCGGTGCTTTGTCTTTCTCTGACAGCAGCAGTCGGTTTTCATGGAGATATACCTCCTGGGGGTATTTGTTGGATGGTTGCATTGTATACCCCCTCCGGGTATTTGTCAACGTTTTTCTTTCGGCCGCACCAGCACCGCTGCCAGCAGCGAGAGTACCACGGCGGCGGCGATGCCGCCGGAGGTAGCCGTCAGCCCGCCGGTGAGCACACCCAGCCAGCCCCGCTCCGCCACCGCCTCGGCCACGCCCTTTGCCAGCGCATAGCCGAAGCCGGTCAGGGGCACCGTAGCGCCCGCGCCGCCCCAGTCCGCCACATATTGGTACACGCCCACCGCCTGTAACAGCACACCCGTCACCACATAGCCCGTCAGGATCCGCGCCGGGGTCAGCGCCGTCTTGTCCAGAATGATCTGCCCTACGGCGCACAGCAGCCCGCCGCAGAGAAAAGCATTTACATACTCCATCATGCGTCCTCCTTCGTCCGGGAAAATACCACCGCGTGGCAGATGCCGGGGATGCTCTCCCCCTGAAAGGAGCTGGTGGGGCTGAGCAGCGCCCCGGTGGGCGCAAACAGCAGCCGCCGCCATCGCCCCTGCCGCATTCCCTCCAGCAGATAGCCGTTCAGCACCGCCGCCGAGCAGCCGCAGCCGCTGCCGCCGGCGTGCATATCCTGCTTTTTCCGGTCATAGAGCAGCAGACCGCAGTCGGTGTAGTTGTCCAGCGTCATCCCCTCCCGGCGGAACAGCTCCGTGAGGATATCGCTGCCCACCGCGCCCAGATCGCCGGTGACGATCAGGTCGTAGTCCTTGGGTGAGGTGCCGGTGTCCCGGAACACCGCCCGCAGGGTGTCGAAGGCGGCGGGCGCCATGGCCGCGCCCATGTTGGTCATGTCTGTTACGCCCATGTCCACGATCTGCCCCCGGGTGGCGTGGGTGATATAGGGCCCCTCCGACTGGGCACCCAGAATGCAGCATCCGGCGGCGGTGGCTGTCCACTGGGCGGCGGGGCTGCGCTGGCTGCCGTAGGGCAGGGGCGAGCGGTACTGCCGCTCGGCGGTGCAGAAGTGGGAGGACGTCTGCGCCGCGGCGATGGCGGCGCTGCCGCCGGCGATGGCTGTGGCTGCCAGCGCCAGCGTCTCGCCCATGGTGGAGCACGCGCCGTACACCCCGTAGAAGGGGATGTGGAAATCCCGCAGGGCGAAGGTGGCGCCGATATTCTGGTTCAGCAGGTCGCCGGCGAACACGCAGTCCACGTCCTCCGCCGTCAGTCCCCCCTTTTGCAGCGCCAGCCGCAGGGCGTCGGCCTGCATCTGCGCCTCGCCCTGCTCCCACGTTTTCCGCCCGCAGAAGGAATCCTCCGCCACTGCGTCAAAGTGGCCGCCCAGCGGCCCCGCGCCCTCCAGCCGTCCTACTACCGCCGCGCAGCTGATGACGCCCGGCGGCTGCAAAAACCGGCAGGTCTGGCGGCTCAAGCGTTTCATGTTCATATACCATGCACCTCGCATACAGCGTTTGCCGCGTAGTATGCGCGTTTTGCGGGAAAATATAAAAGAGCCGCTTGAGCGGCTCTTTCATGATATTCAGAACACCAGCTGCACCAGCGCCATGTAGCAGGCGGTGCCCGCCAGGATGGACAGCAGCGTGTTCCGCCGCCACAGGTGCAGCCCGGCTGTCACCGCCACGGCGATGGCCTCCGGAATGCCGTGGCTGCCGCCCAGAAGGTCGGTGCTGCGTAGGCTGTATACCACCAGCAGACCCATCATGGCCGGCGGCAGCAGCTTGCCCAGATCCTCCACCACGCGGGGCAGCTTCCTCTCCCCGGAGAACAGCAGAAACGGCGTCCAGCGGGTGATCTGGGTGGCCAGCGCCACCATGAGGATGATAACAAGGGACTGTGTCGTATCTAAGCGCATAGCTTCCTCCTTCCCGCCAGCAGGACGATCAGCGTCAGCACCATGGCCGGGATGACCATATTGTCCGCGCCGAACACAGCCAGCCCCACCACGGAGCACACAAGGCCGATGGCGCCGGGCGCGCGGTTCTCCCGCTTGATGACCTGCTCGATAAACAGCACCACGAACAGCGCCGTCAGCGCGAAGTCGATGCCGGTGATGTCGAAGGTGATAAGGCTGCCCGCCAGTCCGCCCAGCATGGAGAACAGCACCCAGTACGCCCATGTGAGAAGGCTCATGGCGAAGTAGAACTGGGTGGGATCCACCTCCTCCGGCGGCTCCACCGAGGAGGACAGGGAGAAATTCTCGTCGCTGAGGGTGTAGATCATGAAATACCGCAGTTTGCCCAGCCCCCGGTACTTGGGCAGCAGCGCCAGCGAGAAAAACAGGTGCCGTGCGTTGACCATCAGGCTGAGGATAAAGGCCTGCAGGGGGTCGAAGGCCGTGGTCAGCAGCGTGATGGCCACATACTGCATGCTGCCGCAGAAGGCGAAGGCGCTGACGAAGCCCGACCACAGAAAGCCGTAGCCCTTGGAGGCCATCAGCACGCCGTAGGCCAGCCCCACCGCCAGATATCCGGTCATGATGGGTATGGTGTGGGGGAATGCCGCCTTTACCGCCGCGGCGAAGCTCTTTTTCTGCATCGTATCACATCCTGCCGTAGATAGAATGCCTGCATTATATCGGAAAACTCTTTTTCCCGCAATACTGGAAATGTGACAGGAAACGGTATATAATGTAGGGACTTATTGTGGCAAAGGAGCATACACCATGGAGGAAATGCGTAGCTTTGGATATATCTGCCCCGCCTGCGGCAAGGCGGTGCTGCACAGCCGCAGCGTGTTCGCCCTGAACGCGGCGGCGGCACGGATGGAGTGCGAGTGCGGCAAGGAGGCGCTGACGGCGGAGACGGACGGCCTGCGCTTCCGGCTTCAGGTGCCCTGCGGCGTGTGCGGCGGGCACCATCAGGCGGAGTGTGACGCGGACGCGGTGCTCCGGGGCCGGGGCATCGGCCTTGCCTGCCCGGAAAAGCAGGAGCTGTGCTGCTACATCGGCGAGGACGCCGAGGTGCGCCGCGCCATGGAGGGGCTGGCTCTGCGGGTGGCCAAGGAGAAGGCGTCCCCCGACGAGGCGTTCACCGACAACGTCATCATGTACGAGGTGCTGTCCGAGCTGAAGGATATCGCCGGGCGCGGCGGCATCTCCTGCGCCTGCGGCAGCCACCGGTACACCATGCAGGTGCGCCGGGGCGCGGTGGACATCACCTGCGCCGACTGCGGCGGGCGGCTGCGTATCCCCGCCGCCACCGACAGCGATCTGGACGACCTGTGCTGCCGCATGACGCTGACCATTCCGGGGAAGTAACGGCTCTGCCGAAAGGAGACAACGACAATGATACAGCTTCTGAGCCGCTGGCTCATTCACGACCGGGACAACGTATCGTCCCCCGCCGTCCGCCGGGCGTACGGCACCCTGTGCGGCGCGGTGGGTATCGCGCTGAACATCCTGCTGTTCGCCGGGAAGTTCTTCGCCGGGCAGCTGTCCGGCTCCATCGCCGTCACCGCCGATGCCTTCAACAACCTGTCCGATGCCGGCTCCTCGGCGGTGACGCTGCTGGGCTTCCGTCTGGCGGGCAAAAAGCCCGACACCGACCACCCCTTCGGCCACGGGCGCATCGAGTACATATCCGGCCTGATCGTGGCGGGACTGATCCTGCTGATGGGCGTGGAGCTGGCCAAATCCTCCCTTGACAAGATCCTGCATCCGGAGAAGGTCACGTTCTCCCTGCTGGCGCTGGGGATCATGGCGGCTTCCGTGTGCGTGAAGCTGTACATGTGGCTGTACAACCGGCAGGTGGGACGCCGCATCCACTCCGCCGCCATGGAAGCCACCGCCATGGACAGCCTGTCCGACACGGCCAGTACCTTCGCCGTGCTGGTGGCTATGCTCATCGGCAAGTGGACGGGGCTGGCGGTGGACGGCTATGTGGGTCTTGTGGTGGCGCTGTTCATCCTGTTCTCCGCGTACAAGGCCGCCCGTGAGACGCTGTCTCCCCTGCTGGGACAGGCGCCCGACCCGGAGCTGGTGCGGGAGATACGGGACATCGTTATGTCGGACGACACCGTGGTGGGCGTCCACGATCTGGTGGTGCACGACTACGGCCCCGGCCGGCTGATGATCACCCTCCATGCGGAGGTGCCCGCCCACGGGGACATCATGGCCATGCACGATGTGATCGACAACATCGAAAAGGAGCTGATGGAGAAGCTCCACTGTCACGCGGTCATCCACATGGATCCCGTGGACACGGACGACGCGTCCATCGCCCGCCTGCGGGGGCAGGTGGCGGCGCTGGTGAAGCAGGTGGAGCCGTCCCTGACCATCCACGACTTCCGGGTGGTGCGGGGCACCACCCACGATAACCTGATCTTCGACGCGGTGCTGCCCTTTTCCAGCACCATGACCCCGGCGCAGGCGGCGCAGGCCATCCGCGACCGGGTGCGCGCCATGGACGGGAACTACTACGCCGTGGTCACGGTGGAGCACAGCTATACCGACTAAAAAATATCCGTGCGCCTGCGGCGCACGGATGAGAGGCCTTATTCCCACGTCTGCCATATCTCCGGGTGATAGCCCACGGTGGCCTGCTTCCCGTTGCGGACAATGGGCGCGGCGAACAGCTCCGGATAGTCCAGCAGCTTTTCCTCCGCTGCCTGCGGGGTGATGTACGCCATGTACAGCTCCTCGTACGACCGGCAGCCCTTGTCCACCAGCGCGTCAAAGCTGCCCACGGCGGCTCTGATGGAGCGGTACTCCCCCGGTGACACGCCCTTGCTCACAAGGTCGATGTACTGGTACTTGATGCGGCGCTCCTTGAACCAGCGCT
>DNFA01000071.1:5304-8278 GCA_003487665.1 Oscillibacter sp. | reverse complement strand
CGGCGCTCCTTGAACCAGCGCTCCGCCTTCTTCGTGTCGAAGGACTTGCTTTTCCCGAAGATCTGGATATTCATGACAAACGCTCCTTACAAAAGAAATGGAGGACAGTATGGACGATACCATCCGCAGACTGAAAGAGCTGACGGACAGCTCTGACAACATCGTGTTTTTCGGCGGCGCCGGCGTGTCCACCGAGTCCGGCATCCCGGACTTCCGCAGCGTGGACGGCCTGTACCACCAGAAGTTCCGGTACCCGCCGGAGACGATGCTCAGCCACACGTTTTACGAGACGCACACGGAGGAGTTCTACGACTTCTACCGCGCCAAGATGCTGGCGCTGGACGCCCAGCCCAACGCCGCCCACCGCAAGCTGGCGGAGTGGGAGCGGCAGGGCAAGCTGAAGGCCGTCATCACCCAGAACATCGACGGGCTGCACCAGAAGGCGGGCAGCCGCAAGGTGCTGGAGCTGCACGGCAGCGTCCTGCGGAACCACTGCACCCGCTGCGGGCAGTTCTACGGCGTGGAGCGCATCGTGAACAGCCGGGGCGTGCCCCGCTGCTCCTGCGGCGGCATCATTAAGCCGGACGTGGTGCTGTACGAGGAATCGCTGGACGAGGACGTGATGGCCGAGGCCATCCACTATATCCGGCAGGCGGACATGCTCATCATCGGCGGCACGTCGCTGGTGGTCTATCCCGCCGCCGGGCTGGTGCAGTATTACCGGGGGCACAAGCTGGCGGTCATCAACAAGGGCGGCGCCGGCAGCGGCCTGGGCGCCGCCGTCACGGTGGACGCACCCATCGGACAGGTCATGGCTCAGCTGTAATTGTAGCACGGCGCGCCGCCCGGCGCAAGAGGCGGGAAGCGTCTCCCCGCAGGGCGTTTTTCGGGCAAAGTGCGGCTTTTTCCGCTTCCCTCTTGACATTTTTCCAAAACCGTGCTACATTTGCACTGATATTGCAAACTGCGATGAAGGGGACAAGTAGCGCATCCCGTCCACGCCAAGAGAGCCGCCGTTGGGTGAAAGGCGGACGGGGCGGGAGCGGCGAAGATCACCCCGGAGCATCCGCCTGAAAGCCCAAGCCGGTAAGCGCGGACGGCACAGGGAGCCGTTACCATCTCCCCGCCCCATCCCGTGGGGAAGCGAGCGGCCGCGTCAGCGGCAACAAGAGTGGTACCGCAGAGGTCAACGAGCCTTTGTCTCTTATGGAGACAAAGGCTTTTTATATTTGCTTATAACATTATTCAGATAAAGGAGAAGCAACATGGAGTACAAAAAGACACTGAACATGCCCAAGAGCGGCTTCCCCATGCGTGCGGGTCTGGCGCAGCGCGAGCCGGACATGCTGAAGCACTGGGAGGAGATCGACCTCTACAACGAGCTGCTGAAGAAGAACGAGGGCAAGCCCCTGTTCTCCCTGCACGACGGCCCTCCGTTCTCCAACGGTGCGCTGCACATGGGTCACGCCCTGAACAAGGCGCTGAAGGACTTCATCACCCGCAGCTACGCCATGCGCGGCTACTACACGCCCTATATCCCCGGCTGGGATAACCACGGCATGCCCATCGAGTCCGCCATCATCAAGCAGAACAAGCTGAACCACAAGGCCATGAGCGTCTCCGAGTTCCGCTCCGCCTGCCACGAGTTTGCCGACCACTATATCGACGTGCAGCGCGAGGGCTTCAAGCGCATGGGCGTGGTGGGCGACTGGGAGCACCCCTACAAGACCATGGATCCCGGCTTCGAGGCGCAGGAGGTCCGTGTGTTCGGCAAGATGTACCAAAACGGCCACATCTACAAGGGCCTGAAGCCCGTGTACTGGTGCCCCCACGACGAGACGGCGCTGGCCGAGGCCGAGATCGAGTACAAGGACGATCCCTGCACCACCGTCTATGTGAAGTTCCCCATGCACGACGATCTGGGCAAGCTGCCCCAGCTGGATCACAGCAAGCTGTACTTCGTGATCTGGACGACCACCATCTGGACGCTGCCCGGCAACCTGGCCATCGCCCTGCACCCCGACGAGAGCTACGCCGTGGTCAAGGCGCCCAACGGCGAGCTGTATATCATGGCCGAGGCACTGGCTGAGAAGGTCATGAAGATCGGCGGCTTTGACAGCTATGAGATCGTGGAGACCCACCCCGGCTCTTTCTTCGAGAACATGCTGGCTGACCATCCCTTCCTGCCCAAGACCTCCCGCCTGGTGCTGGCGGATTACGTCACCATGGACTCCGGTACCGGCTGCGTCCACACCGCTCCCGGCTTCGGCGCCGACGACTATGTGACCTGCAAGCGCTACGGCATGGACATGGTGGTGCCCGTGGACGATCAGGGCAAGCATACCGCCTACGCCGGTAAGTACGAGGGCATGACCACCGACGAGTCCAACCCTGTCATCCTGCAGGATATGAAGGACAACGGCACTCTGTTCGCCAGCGAGGACATCGTCCACAGCTACCCCCACTGCTGGCGCTGCAAGAAGCCCATCATCTTCCGCGCCACGCCCCAGTGGTTCTGCTCCGTGGACTCCTTCAAGGACGAGGCCATCGCCGCCTGCGAGGACGTGCGCTGGGTGCCCGCGTGGGGCAAGGATCGCATGCGCTCCATGATCCTGGAGCGCACCGACTGGTGCATCAGCCGCCAGCGCCGCTGGGGTCTGCCCATCCCCGTGTTCTACTGCAAGGACTGCGGCAAGCCCGTCTGCACGCCGGAGAGCATCGAGGCCGTGGCGGAGCTGTTCGAAAAGGAAGGCTCCAACGCCTGGTTTGACAGAGACGCCGCCGACATCCTGCCCAAGGGCTTTACCTGCCCCCACTGCGGCAAGTCCGCCGGCTTCGACAAGGAGACGGACACGCTGGACGGCTGGTTCGACTCCGGCTCCACCCACTTCGCCGCCATGGAGCGGGATCAGGGCTTCTGGCCTGCCACCATGTATATCGAGGGGCTTGACCAGTACCGCGGCTGGTTCCAGTC
>DNFA01000071.1:0-5059 GCA_003487665.1 Oscillibacter sp. | reverse complement strand
GTGGACGGCGAGGGCAAGGCCATGCACAAGTCTCTGGGCAACGGCATGGATCCTGCCGAGATTTTCGCCAAGTACGGCGCCGACCTGCTGCGCCTGTGGGCGGGCAGCTCCGACTACCATGTGGACGTCCGCTGCTCCGACGAGATCTTCAAGCAGCTGAGCCAGAACTATCTGAAGTTCCGCAACACCGCCAAGTTCTGCCTGGACAATCTGGTGGGCTTCGACGCTGATCATCTGGTGGAGCCGGCCGACATGCTGCCGCTGGACAAGTGGGCTGTCACCCGTCTCAACGACCTGCTGACCAAGGCCTACACCGCCTACGACAACTACGAGTTCCATGTGGTGTCCCACATGATCAACGACTTCTGCGTGGTGGATCTCAGCTCCTTCTACTTCGACATTCTCAAGGATCGCCTGTACTGCGACGAGGCGGAGGGCCTGTCCCGCCGCAGCGCCCAGACCGCGCTGTTCCTGATCCTGGACGCCATGACCCGCCTGTTTGCGCCCATTCTGGCCTTCACCTGCGACGAGATCTGGCTGGCTATGCCCCACCGCTCCTGCGATGACGGGCGCAACGTGCTGTTCAACGAGATGGTGCTGCCCTACAACGGCTACGCCCTCAGCGAGGGCGAGATGGCGCAGTGGACGCGTATCGCCGCCCTCCGCACCGCCGTCAACGGCGCGCTGGAGACGGCGCGTGCCGACAAGACCATCGGCAAGAGCCTGGAGGCCGAGGTGGATCTCACCGTCACCGCCGAGGATGCGTTCCTGGCGGACATGGACGCCGCGGCGTTGGCCGATCTGTTCATCGTGTCTCAGGTGCGCGTGGACGTGGGCGACGAGCTGAAGGTGGCTGTCCGTCCCGCCAGCGGCGCCAAGTGCGCCCGCTGCTGGAAGGTGCTTCTCACCGTGGGCAGCGCCGCCGCGCACCCCGACCTGTGCCCCCGCTGCGCCGCCGTGGTCAGCAAGCTGCCGGTCATCGAGTAAACAAGCGCATAAAAATATCCCCCGGCGAAGCCGGGGGATATTTTTTGTTATTTTACAATCATATAGCTTCCGCTGGCGGCGGTCTCTGCCGTGGTGAGCACCACCCGTGTCTCCGGGTCATAGCCCTCCGGCAGCGCCGCCTTCACCGCGGCGGCATCGCTCTCCGCCGGTACATACAGCCGGTCGAACAGCTCCGCCATCTGCGCGATGCTCAGGCTCTCTGTGCCCCGCACCGTCACCGACAGCGCCACGCCCTCCGGCAGTGCCGCCCGCAGCCTTTCGGCGAAGTCCGTCAGCACCTGCGCTCTGTCCGCAGGGAGGTTGCTGACGCCCTCCGCGTTCTCCGGATAGCAGAACTGATCCAGCACGACCTCCTTGAAGCCCAGCTCGCCGCACTCCTTCACCAGCGCGGTGATGTATTGCAGCACCTGCGGGTTGGTGGGGTCAAGCCACGCCTGCCCGCCGTTGTCGTACCACAGGCTGCCGTCCTCCCGCACCAGCGCCGTCTCCGGCACGGAGCGGCTATAGGCGCTGTCGCGGAAGCACAGCACGCTGCCAACGGTATACCGCCCGCTGGCCAGCAGGGTCTTCAGACAGTCGATGGGACGTCCCGTCTCCACCACCACGCCCGACGGCGTCTCCACGGACGTGCCGTAGGTGATGCCGCCGGTGGTGCGCTTCACCGCCAGCACCATGTCCTCCGGCGCCAGCGTGTTCATGATGTAGTCCGCGCCCCACCACAGGCAGTCGTCCGGCAGCCGCACGCCGTGCAGCGCCGCCACCTTCACATGGGGATGCTCCGGCTCCACGGTGTCCACGATGTCGTCCCGGTCGCCGGCGGAGGGCGTGTCGTCCGGCTCCTCCTTGTCCTTGCGGTGGAGGAACGGCAGCTCAAGCCTGGCGTTGCCCGCCTCGTCGTATACCACATAATTTTGCAGTGTCAGATACGCCACTGCGCCCACCAGCACCAGCACCAGCGCGACGATCAGCGCGATCTTTCCGCCGGACATGCGCCCGTGGTAGCTGTTGTACCCTTTCGTTGCCATAGGCCTTTACCTCACTGGAAAAATGTGTGTCCTCACTGGATGGCGTCCAGCAGCGCCACGCGCCGGGCGTGGCGTCCGCCCTCGAACTCAGTGTTCAGGAAGATCTCCACCATCCGCTTGGCCAGGTTGCCGCCGGTGATGCCGGCGCCCAGCGCCATCATGTTGGCGTCGTTGTGGCGGCGGGTCATCTCCGCCTGCAGACTGTCGGTACACAGGGCGCAGCGGATGCCCTTCACCTTGTTGGCGGCGATGCTGACGCCGATGCCGGTGGTGCAGATCACGATGCCCTTGTCACAGGCGCCGTCGGCCACGGCGCGGGCGGCCTTCTCCGCGAATACGGGATAGTCCACGCTCTCGGTGGAATAGCAGCCGAAGTCCTCGTAGTCGATGTCGTGCTCCTCCAGCCAGATGAGGATGTCCTGCTTCAGCAGGTAGCCGCCGTGGTCACAGGCGATGGCAATTTTCATGGTGGTATTCTCCTTTTTGTACGTTTACAGCTTCCGGAACCGGGGCTTGCCTCCCTCGAACGTGGTGAAATAGCGGAATCCGCACTGCCGCAGCAGCTCCTGCCGCTCCCGGATGCAGCAGCCCACATACTCTGCCGAGTGCGCGTCCGAGCCAAGGGTGATGATCTCGCCGCCCTGCTCCCGGTAGAGCTTCAGCAGCGGCGCGTCCGGCAGGGGCTGGTGCCCCCGGTTGGTGTTGCACTCGATGCCGCAGCCGCTTTCGATCAGCGCCCGGAATATCTCCCGGCACTGGTCGAAGTGCCCGTCAAAGGTCAACTCCTCGCCCAGATTCTCGTTGATATACCGCAGAGGCAGCGTCAGGTGCCCCAGCACGCTGAACTTGCCCCACCGCGCCAGGCGCAGTACGTCCTCCAGATAGCTGTCTATAACGCTATGATAATACGTTTCGTCCTTTTTTTCAATGTAGTACAGGTCGAAATGATGGAATTTTTCTCCAGCCATGTGCACAGAGCCGATGACAAAGTCCAATCCGGGCGATTCTTCGAGCAATCTCTCTGCCCGGTCGAAGCCCATGGGCGCTTCGCCCAGCTCCGCGCCCAGCCGGATGGTCAGCCGCCCGGCGTACTGCTCCCGCGCCTGCGGCACCTGCGCCAGCAGACCCGTCCAGTCGAAATGCTCCCGGGGCGCGTGACTGCCCCACAGCACCGTGTCCACGTGGTCGGTGACGCATATCTCGTCCAGCCCGGCGCGCACCGCCGCCTCCGCCAGCTGGTTCACCGTCAGCGAGCCGTCCGGCGACGCGGCGGAATGGGTGTGATAATCCGCCAGATACATGGTTCACCTGCTCATTTCTTCTTGAAAAAGCTCTTGCGCTTCTCGTAGTTGCTCTCGCCCAGCATGTCGCTGAACGTCCGCAGCGCTTCCTTCTGCTCCCGCGTCAGGTTGCGGGGCGTTTCCACGTTGACGGTGACGTACTGGTCGCCCCGTCCCCGGCCATTGAGCACCGGGATGCCCTTGCCCCGCAGACGGAACACGCTGCCCGTCTGGGTACCCTCCGGCAGGTCGTATTTCACCTTTCCGTCGATGGTGGGGATCTCCAGCGTGGCGCCCAGCGTGGCCTGTGCAAAGGTGATGGGCGCTTCGCAGAACACGTCCACACCCTCCCGGCGGAACACCTCGTCCGGCTGCACCATCACGGTGATCAGCAGATCGCCGGCGCTGCCGCCGTTCTTGCCGGCGTTGCCCTGTCCCCGCAGGGAGATGGTCTGGCCGTGGTCGATACCGGCGGGAATGGTGACCTTGATGGTCTTGCGCTTGCGCACGCGCCCCTGCCCGCCGCAGTCGGTGCAGGGCTGGTGGATGATGCGGCCGGTGCCCCGGCACTTCTGGCAGGGGCGGCTGCTGGCGAACACGCCCATGGGCGTCCGCTGCTGCACCTGCACCTGTCCGCTGCCGTGGCAGTCGGGGCATATCTCCGGCGTGGTGCCCGGCTGACAGCCGCTGCCCTTGCAGGTGGCGCACTGCTCGCTGCGCTCCACGGTCACGTCCTTTTCGCAGCCGAAGGCCGCCTCCTTGAACGTGACGGACACGCTGGCGCGGATGCTCTCGCCCCGCTGGGGCGCGTTGGGGTTTCGCCGCTGCTGGCCGCCGAATCCGCCGCCGAAGAAGCTGCCGAAGATGTCGCCCAGATCGCCGAAGTCGAAGCCGCCCGCGCCGCCGTATGCGCCGCCTGCGCCGCCTGCGCCCGCCCCGTAGCTGGGGTCAACGCCCGCGAAGCCAAACTGGTCGTACCGCGCCTTCTTCTCCGGATCGCTGAGCACCTCGTTGGCCTCGTTGACCTCCTTGAACTTCTCCTCGGCCTCCTTGTCGCCGGGGTTCATGTCCGGGTGGTACTTCCGCGCCAGCTTTTTGTATGCTTTTTTGATCTCGTCCTCCGATGCGCCCTTGCTGACGCCGAGAACCTCATAATAATCTCGCTTTTCCTGTGCCATGGGCGTTATCTCCTAAACACCACAACAAGGGACAGGTACTTCCTGCCCCTTATTGCGGGATATATTTGCCTTACTTGTTCTGATCGTCGTCATCGACTACCTTGTAGTCGGCGTCGTAGTACTGCTGGCCGCCGTTGGGGTCGCCGCCGGGCTGCTGACCGCCCATGTTGGGGTCGCCCTGGGGCGCCTGCTGCTGATACAGCTTCTCGCTCATCTTGTAGAACAGCTGGGTCAGCTCCTCGGTGGCCGCCTTGATCGCGTCGGTGTCCTCGCCCTTCAGCGTCTCCTTCAGCTTCTCCACGCCGGCGCGGATGGGCTCCTTCTCGCTTTCGGGTACCTTGTCGCCCACCTCGTTCAGGGTCTTTTCCGCCTGATAGACCATCTGGTCGGCCTGGTTGCGGATCTCCACCTTCTCCTTGATCTTGGCGTCCTCGGCGGCGTACTGCTCCGCGTCCTTCACGGCCTTCTCGATGTCCTCCTTGCTCATGTTGGAGGAGGACGTGATGGTGATGTGCTGGGCGTTGCCGGTGCCCAGATCCTTGGCGCTGACGTTGACGATGCCGTTGGC
>DNFA01000045.1:4677-22310 GCA_003487665.1 Oscillibacter sp. | reverse complement strand
GCAGGTTTTTTGACAGTCTGACACCTGGCGGCTGAGCCGCCGGGTGTTCTGTATGAATGGGGGTGTACCCGATGCACCGCCGTAGGGGCGGACGACTCTGTCCGCCCGGAGGAACAGCGCACGGGCGCGGCGGGGCTGACAGGTACCCGCATAATAGTCGTAGGGGACGGCGTCCCCGACGTTCCGGCGCCGGGTCAGAACGCGCCCAGCTGCCGGAACAGCAGCGACCAGCCGAACATGGTGACGATGCACAGGGCGCTGGTGGCCACCACGATGTCGCCGGCCAGCTCCGAATCGCCGCCCATCTGCTGGGTCATGGTGAAGGAGGCGATGGCCGTGGCACTGGCAAACACGCTGATAAGACCGGCAAAGCCCGTGTCCCGGATGCCCAGCAGGTAGGCCGTTGTCAGCAGGATGCCGGGCATGACGATCAGACGGACAAAGGACACCAGCAGGATGTCCCGCCTGTACCGCTGCAGGCCGCTGAAGCGGAAGAAAGCGCCCAGCAGGAACAGCAGCAGGGGACTGGTCATGTCGGCTACCTGATCCACCGCCGCTTCCAGCGCGGCGGGCAGTCTCCAGTCCACAGCCAGAAACAGCAGACCCACCGCGGAGCCTATGATCAGCGGGTTGGTGAGGATCATCCGCAGGAGCCGGGCGGGGCGCAGCTTTTCGCCCCGGAACACCGTCAGGGTGATGACGGCCAGCACGTTGAACAGGGGCACGATCACCGCGGCCAGCATCGCCACGGGACCCATGTCCGCGCCGGGCACCAGCGCCTTGGCCAGCGGAAGGCCGATGATCGCCAGATTGCTGCGGTACATGCCCTGGATCTTCACGCCCTGTTTTTCGGGATCCTTTTCCGTGGACAGTACCAGCGCCATGGACAGACCGTACATCGCCAGCACCGCCGCCACCGCGAACAGCAGCAGCCGCGGCTGCACCGCGTGGGACAGGGAGGAGTCATACAGATTGCGGAACAGCATGACCGGCATGAAATAGCGGAAGGCCAGCTTGTTCAGGGACGGCACGGCGTCGACGCTGATGGCGCCCAGACATTTGGCGCCGTAGCCCAGCGCCATGATGAGAAACAGGGGCGCTACGGCGTTGAAGCAGACTTGCAGACTGGTGAGCATGGGGCGGGAACCTCCGGCGGGTAAAATATATGGGCATTGTACACCCCGGCGGCGCATTTTGCAATTGCCAACCGGCGCGGGATGTGGTATGCTGTGTGACAATATCTTATAAGTACAAGGAGGATGCCGTATGGATGATCCTATTTATGACATTGAGCTGGAGGACTGCCCCATCTGCCGGGGCGCGGGACTGATGCAGGACGAGCAGGGCTGGAGCGTGTCCGTGACCTGCATGGACTGCGGCGCGGAGACGGCGCACGCAGAGTACCGCACGCCGGAGGAGCGGCTGGAGGCCGCCCGGCGGGTGGCGCTGCTGTGGAACATGGGCAAGGTCGTCCACACCGGAATGAGCGATTGAAAAAAGCTGTGTGCCGCGGCGTGAGCCGCGGCACGTTTTTTGCGCGGAGGGAAAACGGTTTTGGGGGATTGACAAGGGGCGGGAAAGGGGCTATACTTGTTGCCATCAAAAAGCGACGACGGAGAAGAAGCTGTGTTTCCGCGGCCAAAGAGAGGGGCGTCCCGGCTGAAAGCGCCCTGCCGACCATGCGGCCTGTACCACTCCCGAGCGGCCTGCGAGGAGCAGGACGGGTACTGCCCGTTACAGCAGTCACAAGCGACGGCGTATGCCGGATCTCTTCCGCCGATACTGCGTTGCAGAAGCTTGAAATACAGACCGTATTCCTGCGCTCCTGCGCCTTGTCTCGACGAAAGATATCCCGTCATCCGCAGCGGACAGTAAAAATGCTGCGCAGGCCGTAAGCAGGGTGGAACCGTGGAGTAAAGTATTTTTACCTCACCCCTGAACACATCAGGGGTGGGGATTTTTATTTGCCGCCCCCAATCAAAAGGAGGAACTGAACATGAGCGAAGTCAACAAGGAATTTACGTTTGAAAACGAGCAGTACCGCAAGACGTACTGGCACACCTGTTCCCACATTCTGGCGCAGGCCGTGAAGCGGCTGTGGCCGGAGGTGAAGCTGGCCATCGGCCCCAGCATCGACAACGGCTTTTACTACGATCTGGATGCGCCGTTCGCCTTTACCCCCGACAACCTGGCGGAGATCGAGGCGGAGATGCGCAAGATCTGCAAGGAGAAGCTGAAGCTGGAGCGCTTCGAGCTGCCCCGCGAGGAAGCCATCAAGTATATGGAGGAGAAGGAGGAGCCCTATAAGGTCGAGCTGATCAACGACCTGCCGGAGGATGCCCACATCTCCTTCTACAAGCAGGGCGAGTTCGTTGACCTGTGCGCCGGCCCCCACGTGGATTCCACCGGCCGCATCAAGGGCAACGGCATCAAGCTCACCGCCTGCAACGCCGCCTACTGGCGCGGCGACTCCAGCCGCAAGCAGCTGCAGCGCATCTACGGCGTGGCCTTCCCCAACAAGGACGAGCTGGACGCCTATCTGAAGGAGCGGGAGGAGGCCGTGAAGCGCGACCACAACAAGCTGGGACGCGAGCTGGAGTATTTCACCACCGTGGACTGCATCGGTCAGGGTCTGCCCATCCTGCTGCCCAAGGGCGCCCGCGTTATCCAGCTTCTGCAGCGCTGGGTGGAGGACACCGAGCAGCAGCGCGGCTATCTGCTGACCAAGACGCCCCTGATGGCCAAGCGCGAGCTGTACAAGATATCCGGCCACTGGGATCACTATCTGGACGGCATGTTCATTATGGGCGATCCCATGGACGAGACGAAGGAGTGCTTTGCCCTGCGTCCCATGACCTGCCCGTTCCAGTATCAGGTGTTCCTGAACCGCGGCCGCAGCTACCGCGACCTGCCCATGCGTCTGGGCGAGACGTCCACCCTGTTCCGCAACGAGGACTCCGGCGAGATGCACGGCCTGATCCGTGTCCGCCAGTTCACCATCTCCGAGGGACATCTGGTGCTGCGCCCCGACCAGCTGGAGGAGGAGTTCAAGCAGTGCCTGGATCTGGCCAAGTACTGCCTGGGCACCGTGGGTCTGCTGGACAAGTGCACGTTCCGCTTCTCCCAGTGGGATCCCGCCAACCCCAACAACAAGTATGAGGGCACCGCGGAGCAGTGGGATCACGCCCAGAGCGTCATGGAGCGCATCCTGAAGGATCTGGACGTGGACTACACCGTGGGTATCGACGAGGCGGCCTTCTACGGCCCCAAGCTGGATATCCAGTACAAGAACGTGTACGGCAAGGAGGATACCCTTGTCACCATCCAGATCGACATGCTGCTGGCGGAGCGCTTCGGCATGTACTACGTCGATGAAAACGGCAACAAGGCGCTGCCGTATATCATCCACCGCACGTCTCTGGGCTGCTATGAGCGGACGCTGGCCTACCTGATCGAGGAGTATGCCGGTGCGCTGCCCACATGGATGATGCCGGAGCAGGTGCGTTTCCTGCCCGTTACCGACCGCGCCGCCGACTACTGCGCCAACGCCGCCGATGCGCTGCGCAAGCAGGGCTTCCGCGCGGAGGTGGACGAGCGCAACGAGAAGATCGGCAAGAAGATCCGCGAGGCCACGCTGGAGAAGATCCCCTACATGCTGGTGGTGGGCGACCGGGATATGGAGGCGGGCACCGTCTCCGTCCGCACCCGCCGGGGCGAGGATCTGGGCGCTATGCCGCTGGACGAGTTTGCCGCCGTGCTGCGCGAGGTCGTGGACGAGAAGCAGAAGATCTGACAAGTGTCATAGACAAAAGAGACAGGCGCGAGCCTGTCTCTTTTGCTGTAAACAGACAGAAAACGGATTTCGCCAAAAGAAATGTTTATTTTGACAAAACAGACGGTTACGGGGGAAAAGTGGCCGCAAAATACGGAGAATGGCGGGAAAAGTGCTGAAAAAGTGCGAAAGTGTGCCTGAGAAAAACACAGATGCGTGCCCGTGCACATCTCTCAGGGACATAAATGTGTTGACAGAGTGTGAACGAATCTGTTAAAATCAAATGGGTGCACAGCACCCAAATGCATAGAAAAGAACAGGGCGCGCCCTGTTCGCCGTTTCCTTCTGGCGGAGGAAACGACAGACTATGAAAAAGGAATTTGGAGGTAAACATGAAAAAAGTAGTTTCTCTGCTGCTGGCTCTCATCATGGCTTTCTCTCTGGTCGCCTGCGGTGACAAGAAGAACAACGATGAGCCCAACAACAACGACAAGACCGACACCGTGCCCTACAAGATCGGTATCGTGACCGGTTCCGTCTCTCAGTCCGAGGACGACCGCCGCGGCGCCGAGGCCTTCCAGAAGGAGTATGGCGAGGATATGGTCCAGCTGGCCATCTATCCCGACAACTTCACCGAGGAGACCGAGACCACCATCCAGAGCATCGTGAACCTGTCCGCCGACCCCCTGATGAAGGCCATCATCGTCAATCAGGCTGTCCCCGGCACCACCGAGGCTTTCCGCAAGATCAAGGAGGCTCGCCCCGACATCATCTGCATCGCAGGTGAGTCCCACGAGGATCTGCCCGAGATCGGCTCCGCTGCCGACCTGGTCACCAACAATGACTTCGTCTCCCGCGGCTACCTGATCATCCGCACCGCTCACGAGCTGGGCTGCGATACCTTCGTACATATCTCCTTCCCCCGCCACATGTCCTACGAGACTATGAGCCGCCGCGTGGCCATCATGAAGGCCGCCTGCGAGGAGTTCGGCATGAAGTTCGTCCTGGAGACGGCTCCCGATCCTACCTCTGACGTGGGCGTTTCCGGCGCTCAGGCTTACATTCTGGAGCAGGTGCCCGCTTGGGTCGAGAAGTACGGCCAGAAGGCTGCTTACTTCTGCACCAACGATGCGCACACCGAGCCTCTGCTGAAGCGCCTGCTGGAGTGCGGCGGCTACTTCATCGAGGCCGACCTGCCCTCTCCCCTGATGGGCTATCCCGGTGCTCTGGGTCTGGATCTGACCGAGGAAGCCGGTGATTTCGAGAAGATCCTGAACAAGGTCGAGTCCGCCATCGTTGAGAAGGGCGGCGCCGATCACTTCGGTACCTGGGCTTACTCCTACGGCTACACCCTGTCCGCCGGTCTGGCCCTGCACGCCAAGAACGTGCTGGACGGCAAGAGCGAGCTGCTGGATATGGACGACGTGGCTGCCGCGCTGCAGGTCTACTCTCCCAAGGCGGCCTGGAACGGCGCCGGCTACACCAACGCCACCACCGGCGTGAAGTCCGATAACGTGTTCCTGATCTATCAGGATACCTATATCATGGGCGATCCCGGCCACTTCATGGGCAATGCCGACGTGGAGATCCCGGAGAAGTACTTCACCATCAGCTGACACAGGCTTTTTAAGCTGCCATCAAAGCGGGGAGGGAGGGCATCCTCCCTCTCCGCTGCTATAAGTAGGGATGAATATGGAAAAGAACAATGCTCCGCTGCTTGAGATGCGGAATATCAAAAAGGGCTTTTTCGGCAATCAAGTGCTCACGGACATCAACTTTACCCTGGAGGCAGGGCAGGTGCTGGGTCTGGTGGGCGAGAACGGCGCCGGCAAGAGCACTTTGATGAAAATACTGTTTGGCATGGACGTGATCCGCGAGACGGGCGGCTATGAGGGGGACGTCCTGATCGAAGGGGAGAAGGTACAATTCAACACGCCCTTCGACGCACTGAAGGCCGGTATCGGCATGGTGCACCAGGAGTTCTCCCTGATCCCCGGCTTCACCGCCACGGAGAACATCCTCCTCAACCGCGAACCCAAGAAAAAAAGCGTCATTTCAGAAGTGTTCGGCCAGCGTCTGGACACTCTCGACTATAAGGAAATGGATAACCGCGCCGCAAAAGCCATCGAGAAGATGGGCGTGGATATCGATCAGAAGATGGTCATCAGCAGCATGCCCGTGGGTCACAAGCAGTTCACGGAGATCGCCCGCGAGCTGAGCAAGGAGAACCTGAAGCTGCTGATCCTGGATGAGCCCACCGCCGTGCTCACCGAGCAGGAGGCGCAGGCGCTGCTGGATTCCATCCGCGGCATGGCCTCCCGGGGCATCGCCGTGATCTTCATCACCCACCGCCTGCAGGAGATCCTGTCGGTGTGCGATAAGGTGGTCATCATGCGGGATGGCTACGTTGTCAAGGACGTGGCCGCCCGCGAGACGGACGTCCGCGACATCACCCACTACATGGTGGGGCGCGAGGTGGCTGCCGGCGGCGCTGCCCACGACATCCGCGACCACTCCGATGCCCGCACCATTATGTCCATCCGCAAGCTGTGGGTGGATATGCCCGGCGAGATCGTCCGCAACGTGGATCTGGACGTGAAGGAGGGCGAGATCCTGGGCATCGGCGGTCTGGCCGGCCAGGGCAAGCTGGGCATCCCCAACGGTGTGATGGGTCTGTACGAGGCGGGCGGCACCGTGGAATTCGACGGCAAGCCCATCGCGCTGAACAGCCCCCGGAAGTGTCTGGACTCCCAGCTGGCCTTCGTGTCCGAGGATCGGCGCGGCGTGGGTCTGCTGCTGGACGAGTCGCTGGAGTGGAACGTGGCGTTCCCCGCCATGCAGGTGCAGAATAAGTTCCTGAAGCGGCTGGGCTTCTTCACATGGCGCGACGAGAAGGCCATCCACCAGGTGACGAACCAGTATATTGAGGAGCTGCAGATCAAGTGCACCGGCTCCGGGCAGAAGGCCAGAGAGCTGTCCGGCGGCAACCAGCAGAAGGTGTGCCTGGCCAAGGCGTTCGCGCTGGAGCCCCGCTTCCTCTTTGTGTCCGAGCCTACCCGCGGTATCGACGTGGGCGCCAAGGCGCTGGTGCTGGAGGCACTGAAGAAATTCAACCGCGAGTCCGGCGTCACGGTGGTGATGATCTCCTCCGAGCTGGAGGAGCTGCGCCAGGTCTGCGACCGCATCGCCATCGTCTCCGGCGGCAGGATCGCCGGGATACTGCCTGCTGACCATTCCTCCGAGGAGTTCGGTATGCTCATGGTCAGCCAGGTGAAGTAAGGAGGAAGAAATGGGCAATACGACCACACTTGGAAACAAGTCAAAATTCAGAGAGCTGCTGGACAGCTTCGGCCTGCCGCGTCTGATCATCGCGTGCTTCCTGCTGCTGCTGCTCATCGCCGCTCCCATCGTGGGGCTGGATTTCCCCACGCAGATCACCAATATCATCACCCGTTTCAGCTGGAACGCCGTGATGGTGCTGGCCATGGTGCCCATGGTGCACTCCGGCTGCGGCCTGAACTTCGGCCTGCCGCTGGGTATCGTGTCCGGACTGCTGGGCGCCACGCTGTCCATTGAGCTGGGCTACACCGGCTTTGCCAGCTTCCTTATGGCCATCCTCATCGCCACGCCCTTTGCTCTGCTGTTCGGCGGCGGCTACGGCTGGCTGCTGAACAAGATCAAGGGCGGCGAGATGATGATCGCCACCTATGTGGGCTTCTCGTCCGTGTCCTTCATGTGCATGATGTGGCTGCTGCTGCCGTATAAGCATCCCACCATGGTGTGGGGCTTCTCCGCCAGCGGTCTGCGTACCGTCATCTCGCTGGAGGGCTATTACGACAAGGCGCTGGCCAACATTCTGACCATCGACCTGAACAGCATCGGCATCAATCTGGTGATCCCCACCGGCACGCTGCTGTTCTTCGCGCTGCTGGCCGTTCTGATGTGGGCGTTCCTGCACACCAAGACCGGCACCGCCATGACCGCCGTCGGCTCCAACCCCGCCTTCGCCCGCGCCGCGGGCATCAATGTGGACAGAATGCGGCTTATCTCCGTCATCATGTCCACCTGGCTGGGCGCGCTGGGCATTCTGGTGTACGAGCAGGGCTTCGGCTTTGTGCAGCTGTACAACGGCCCCTTCTGGATGGCCATGCCCGCCGTGGCCGCCATCCTGATCGGCGGCGCGTCGGTGAACAAGGCGTCCATCGGCAATGTGATTATCGGTACGATCCTGTATCAGGGCATCGTGACAATGACCCCCACCGTGATGAGCGCCGCTTTCCAGATGGATATGAGCGAGGTCATCCGCATCGTGGTGTCCAACGGCATGATCCTCTACGCCCTGACCAGAAAGACGGAAAGGGGGCGCTGACATGAAAACCAAGACATTCAACGTGAAGCAGTTCCTGGGCAAAAACTCGGTGCCCATCCTGTTCATCCTCATCTGCGCCGTGCTCATTCCCGTGTCCGGCCTGCCGGTGAACTACATCATCAACGAGGCTGTGACCCGCCTGGGGCGCAACTCCTTCCTGATCCTGAGCCTGCTGATCCCCATTATGGCCGGTATGGGTCTGAACTTCGCCATGACGCTGGGCGCCATGGCCGGCGAGATCGCGCTGATCCTGGTGGCGGACTGGCAGATCTGGGGTATCCCCGGTCTGGTGCTGGCAGCCATCCTGTCCATCCCCCTGTCCATCCTGTTGGGCCTTATGTGCGGCAGCATCCTGAACCGCGCCAAGGGCCGCGAGATGGTCACCAGCTACTTTATCGCCTACTGTATGACCGGTGTGTACCAGCTGATCGTGCTGTATATGATGGGACCCATCATCCCCATCATCCACAACACGCTGAAGCTGCCCCGCGGCTACGGTATCCGCAACACCGTCAGCCTGCTGCAGATGCGGCAGAGCGTGGATAACGCGCTGGCCGTCTATGTGGGCGGCGTGAAGATCCCCGTGCTGACGCTGATCGTCATCGCGCTGGCCTGCCTGTTCATCGTGTGGTTCCGCCGCACGAAGCTGGGTCAGGACATGCGCGCGGTGGGTCAGGATATGAACGTGGCGCGTGACGCCGGTATCAACGTGGATCGCACCCGCCTGATCTCCATCGTCATGTCCACCGTGTTCGCGGGCTTCGGCATGATCATCTACCTGCAGAACATGGGCAACTTCCCCACCTATACGGCGCATACCAACATCGGCATGTTCTGCATCGCCGCGCTGCTGGTGGGCGGCGCGTCCGTGGAAAAGGCGTCCATCGGCAACGTGTTCCTGGGCGTTATCCTGTTCCACACCATGTTCATCGTGGCGCCGGCCGCCGGTACCAAGATCACCGGCGACTCCATGATCGGCGAGTATTTCCGCGTGTTCGTGTCCTACGCCGTCATCACCGTGGCGCTGGTCATGTACGAGGCCAAGAAGCGCAAGGAGAACCGCACGCTGGGTCAGCAGCTGGCCATTGAGCAGAAAGCCGAGGAGGAGGGGAAGACCGTATGAAAACGACGAAACGTTCGTGGATCATCCGTATCGCCTTCGTTCTGGTGCTGGTGCTCGTCGCCGTGCTGATGCTGCGCATCGGCCGCGGCCACACCGTCTATTTCGACAACCGCGCGCTGGATAAGGACGGTCAGTCCGTGGCCGCACCCTATAAGATCACCGTGTATGTGAACGGCGAGCAGATCTCCAAGCTGTACGACAAGGAGCGCTGCATGGTCACCAACATCGGCGACAGACTGGAGTTGACCGTGGAGGTCATGCAGCAGAAGGGCGGCAGCGAGACGACCGAGACGTACAAGCTGACGCTGCCCCACAGCATCGACAGTGTCATCATCAACCTGCCGGCGTATATGGCCGGTCTGCCGGAGGAGGCCTATCTGGAGGAGTTCATCCCCGCACCCTCCGCCGATCTGGACGATGAGGAAGTGCCCAACACCGAGGACGATATGGGTCTGGGCGACATTTGATAATGTATTCCGAACACACAGCCCATGCGAAAGCATGGGCTGTGTGCACATAAGGAATCGCTTGCGGGCGATGGACGGTTATGCTATACTGTGTGTGCGGCGCGGAGACCGCGCCTGCCTTGGAAAGGAGTATGAAAATGGCTGTTCTGAAGGGCTTGAAGCCGGAAAAGGTATTTGCATATTTTGAAAAGCTGTGCTCGGTGCCTCACGGCAGCGGCAACACGAAGATCATCAGCGATCTGTGCGTGAGCTTTGCCGAAGAGCTGGGATTGAAGTACCGGCAGGAGCCGTGCAACAACGTGGTGATCTGGAAGCCGGCGTCCCCCGGCTGCGAGAGCGCCGAGCCGATCATTTTACAGGGACACATCGACATGGTGTGCGCCAAGACCGACGACTGCACCAAGGACATGACCCGCGAGGGGCTCGACCTGATGACCGACGGTGAGTGGGTCTGGGCGGACAAGACGTCGCTGGGCGGCGACAACTGCATTGCCGTGGCCATAATCCTGGCGATCCTGTCGGATGATACGCTGGTACATCCGCCCGTCGAGGCGGTGTTCACCGTGGACGAGGAGGTGGGCATGGACGGCGCGTTCGCGCTGGACTGCTCCGACCTGAAGGGTAAAAAGCTGCTGAACCTGGACTCCGAGCTGGAGGGCGTGTTCACCGTGTCCTGCGCGGGCGGCATGCGCTCCGACTGCCTGCTGCCCGCAGAGCTGACCGACGCGGCGGGCACGGAGGGCTTCGGCATCACCGTGGCCGGCTTGCAAGGCGGTCACTCCGGCGCGGACATCCATCTGGGACGCGGCAGCGCCAACCGGCTCATGGGGCGGGTTCTGGCCGCGGCGTTGGAAAAATTCCCCGGCCTGCGGCTGGCGGCCATCTCCGGCGGCCAGTTTGACAACGTGATCTGCTCCCGCTGCGACGCGGTCGTAGCGCTGCCCACCGGCAGCGGCGCGGCGTTCACGGCGTTCATCCGGGAGTTTGACGCGGCGTTGAAAAACGAGTACGCCGTCACCGACCCCGGCGTGACCCTGACCTGCGCGGCGGCGGAGGCGGCGAAGGCCGTGCCCGCGGAGCGCACCGCGACGCTGGTGCAGGCGCTGGCGGCCATGCCGCAGGGCGTGGAGGCCATGGACACGGACTTCCCCGGTCTGGTGCAGACGTCCCTGAACATGGGCGTGGTGAAGCTGAACGGCGACGGCCTGCACATCTCGTTCTCCATCCGCTCGTCCATCGCGTCCCGGAAGCTGATGCTGGCGCAGCGGGTGCGGGCTGTGGCGGCGCTGGCGGGCGGCACCGTGGCGGAGCGGGGCGTGTACCCCGGCTGGCAGTATAAACGGGAGTCGAAGTTCCGGGACACCCTGCTGGCGGCGTATAAGGATCTCACCGGCAAGGACGGCGTGGTGGAGGCCACCCACGGCGGTCTGGAGTGCGGACTGCTGATGGAGAAGATCCCCGGTCTGGACGCGGTGTCCATGGGGCCGGAGCTGCACGACGTACACTCCGTGCGGGAGCGGCTGAACGTGCCCTCCACAGAGCGCACCTATGAGCTGGTATGCGAGCTGCTGCGGCGCAGCTGCTGAATGCGAATGTGACAGAAAACAGAGGCGGGGCTTTGCCCCGCCTCTGCGTGCTTTTCCCAATGCTTTGTTTCGTAGGAACGGATGATTTGTCAAGCCCTTTGTGCGCCCCGTACCCTACGGGCGGTTCAACGCACCTGCCCTGTAGGGCGGGATCCATGTGTCCCGCCGTTTTGCTCCTGTCATTCCGAGTTTGTAGGGGCGGACGACTCTGTCCGCCCGCGCACACTGGCGTGGGAATCCGCCTTTCCAAAAAGGGGAGCGGATTGCCGCGCCGATGCGCTCCTCGCAATGACAGACTTTTTCGACAGTCTCAGAGGCGGGGCTTTGCCCCACCTCTGCTGTTTTGCAGGAGCGAGCAGCAGAAAATGCAATTCATGCAGGAACACCCTGCATGAAACGGTTTAGCGCTGTAAAAAACCGGGGGATAAAAAGTGCGCCGATACAGATAAAAAGCGGAATTTGCGGAAATGAAAGGCGGAAAACGGCGGCGGGCGGCAGGATGAATGGCCGCAGGGCGGAGAGAAAAATGAAATTTTGCGCATTTAGATATTGCAAAAACTTTACCCCTGCGATATAATGGCACCGTTGAACATCGCGGCCCCGGCGCGGGGCGGCGGAAATAGCAATTTTCAGGAAAGAAAACCATATCGACAAGGAGAAAGAACATGAAAAAGCTTTTTGCACTGGTTCTGGCGCTGGTCATGGCGCTGAGCCTGGTCGCCTGCGGCGACAAGAAGGACGACAGCGGCGATGTGACCGCTGAGCATACCGACACCACCACCGTGGCCGTGGGCGCGGTGATCCTGGCCCGCGACGACGTGTCCAGCGACGACGTGTACAAGTTCGTGGCGGACATCTTCGACAACGCCGCGTCCCTGACCACCAGCCACGCCAAGTACGGCGAGCTGAGTCTGGAGTACGGCGCGTCCATTACCTCCGTGCCCTATCACCCCGGCGCTGCCAAGTACTTCTCCGAGAAGGGCTTTGAGGTCGCATCCGTGAAGGACGGCGCCGGCAACACCGAGTCCCGCAACCTGCGCTTCGTCACCGGCGGCGAGTCCGGCACCTACTACGCCTTCGGCTCCGTTATCGCCCAGCACGCCACCAACAACGCGGGCATCAACGTGGTCGGTCTGGTGGGCAACGGCTCTCAGGCCAACGTGCAGGAGCTGGTGGACGGCACCGCGGACTTCGCCTTCTGCCAGTCCGACGTAATGGCTTACGCCTACAACGGCACCAACCTGTTCGAGAGCAAGGTGGAGGGCTTCTCCACTGTGGCCGCCCTGTACATGGAGCAGGTGCAGATCGTCACCACCAACCCCGCCATCAAGACCGTGGCTGATCTGGCCGGCAAGTCCGTGTCCATCGGCGCTCCCGGCTCCGGCGTGTACTTCAACGCCATCGATGTGCTGGGCGCTTACGGCCTGACCGAGGATGACATCAAGCCCACCTACCAGTCCTTCGGCGACAGCGCCGACGCTCTGAAGAACGGTCAGATCGACGCCGCCTTCATCGTGGCCGGCGCCCCCACCACCGCTGTGACCGACCTGGCCACCACCAAGGATACCTATCTGGTGAGCCTGGACAGCGAGCACATCGCCAAGCTGCTGGAGACCTCCGACTATTACACCGAGACGGTCATCGCCAAGGACGTGTACTTCGGCGACTGATCCTTAACGGACAATTGACAAAAACCGAGGCTACGGCGGGGCTTCCCGCCGTAGTCCTCGTGCTATTCTGTATTTTTCGGGGAGAGAAACGACTATGAGCATCGACAAGAAAAAACCGGATACCAGCCCGGCTGACGGTGTCAACACCGCCGCGGACGAGGCTACGGATCTGGATGCGGTCATGCGCAAGTATGACCGCGAATCCGCCACCCGCCTGTGGGAGGGCACGCCCCAGCTGATCATCCGCATCCTCATGGCCGTGTTCGGCCTGTTCTGCATCGGCATGACCCTGTTTTCCAAGGATATGCCCGAGGTACGCCTGACCCTGTTCGTGGGCTGCATCATCATCATCGGCTTCCTGACCTACCCTGCCAGCAAGCACCATGTAAAGGTCAACTACCTGCCATGGTACGATGTGGTGCTGATGGTGATAGGCGCGTCCTGCTTCTTCTATTTCGCCATCAACGCCATGACGCTGGTGCGCCTGTCCACCCGTATCGAGACGGTACACGTCATCATCGGCGTGGTGGGCATCCTCGTGCTGATGGAGCTGTGCCGCCGCTGCGTGGGTCTGCCCATTCTGTGCGTGGCGGGCGTGCTGATCGTGTACGCGTTCATCAACCAGCTGAGCTATGCCGGTGCGGTGAATGGCGCCACGCTGTATGACGCGCTGAAAACCATCATCTACAAGCTGTTCTATACCACCAGCGGCGTTATCGGCACACCCATCAACGTGTGCTATACCTACATCGTTCTGTTTATCATCTTCGGCGCGTTCCTGGAGCGCACCGGCATCGCCAACTTCTTCATCAGTTTCGCCAACCGCATCGCCGGCTGGTCCAGCGGCGGCCCGGCCAAGGTGGCTGTTATCAGCTCCGCCCTGTGCGGCATGGTGTCCGGCTCCTCCGTGGGCAACACCGTGACCACCGGCTCCTTCACCATCCCCATGATGAAAAAGACCGGCTATAAGCCGGAGTTCGCGGGCGCCGTGGAAGCGGCGGCCTCCACCGGCGGTCAGATCATGCCCCCCATCATGGGCGCGGCGGCGTTCCTGATGGCCGAGTACATGAAGCTGCCCTATGCGCAGGTGGCGGTGAAGGCCATCCTGCCCGCCATCCTGTATTTCACCGGCATCTTTATCGCCGTCCATCTGGAGGCCAAGAAGCTGGGGCTGAAGGGTGTGCCCCGTGAGGAGCTGCCCAAGTGGAAGCTGCTGGCTCGTGACTGCTATCTGATCATCCCCCTGATCCTGCTGGTGTGGCTGGTGTCCTCCGGCAGCAAGACCATGTCCCACTCCGCGGCGTACTCCATTCTGGCGGCCATCGCCGTGGGCTTCGTGAACTTCTTCCTGCAGGGCAAGCGCGGCGAGGGCGTCGCGGCGCCTCAGTCCGCCGGCAAGGCGCTGGGCAGCGCCGGCAAGCGCTCCTTCTTCTCCGCGGTGGAGTCTCTGGAAGCCGGCTCCCGCGGCGCTATCACCGTGGCCGTGGCATGCAGCATGGCGGGCATCATCGCCGGCTGCATCACCGTTACCGGTCTGGCATCTATCCTCATCAACGCCATCGTTCAGCTGGCGGGCAACGCCACCATCATCGGCCTGGTGCTGACCATGCTGTGCTGCATCGTGCTGGGCATGGGCGTGCCCACCACCGCCAACTACTGCATCATGGCCTCTACCTGCGCGCCCATCCTGATCCAGCTGGGCTTCCCCGTGGTGGCGGCGCACTTCTTCGTGTTCTACTTCGGCATCGTGGCGGACATCACGCCGCCCGTGGCGCTGGCGGCCTACGCCGGCTCCGCCATCGCCAAGTCCAACCCCATGAAAACGGGTATCAACGCCACAAAGCTGGCGATCGCGGCCTTCATCGTGCCGTATATCTTCGCGTACAGCCCGGCGCTGCTGTTTGAGAACATCAGCGGCTGGTGGGAGGTGGCACAGATCACCGTCAGCGCGCTGCTGGGTATCTTCGCCATCGCCGCGTCCCTCAACGGCTTCCTGTACAGGAAGATCCACTGGGTGCTGCGGCTGGTGCTGGCCATCGGCGGTCTGGGCATGATGATCCCCGGCACGCTGACCGACGTGGTGGGTCTGGCGCTGGTGGCGGCGGTCATCGTCTACCAGAAGCTCAGGGCAAAGAAGAACAGCGCTCCCCAGGTCATCGAATAACAGCTGAGACTGTCGAAAAAGCCTGTCATTGCGAGCCGCGAAGCAAGTGCCCTTGGGGTACTCCTCGGAATGACAGGGGTGAGGTTTATCAACACGCTGAGATATCCCCGCACGCTGTGCGGGGATATCTTTTTACATTTTATTCATACATTTTGGCGCATTTTGTCTGAAATGTGTGGTACAGACATCTTGCAAAAACTGTCTGAATCTGCTATGATACAGACAATAAGGCAGTTTTTGCACAAAGAGAGGAGCATGGGTATGTCACAGACCACCCGTATCGCCATCCGAAAAGGCTTTTTGGAGCTGCTGGAGCAGCGGCCGCTGGACAAGATCTCCGTGGTGGACATTGCGGAGCACTGCGGCGTGAACCGGAACACGTTTTATTACTACTACTGCGACATCTACGCGCTGGTGCGCGAGGTGCTGGAAACGGAGCTGGACAGCGTGCTCAACGCCCAGCCGCCCTGCGAGAACTGGTACCAGCTGACCATGCGCGTGGCCAGCTTTGCCAGAGAAAACCGCAGGCGCGTGTACCACCTGTATCAGTCCAGCCAGCGGGATCTGCTGGAGAACGAGTACTATCAGGTGGTGTTCGGCGCGGTGGAGAAGCTGGTGCGGCGCACGGCGGGGGATCTGCCGGTGGCGGAGGAGGACATCCAGTCGCTGGCGGCGCTGTATACCGCCACGCTGGTGGGACTGCTGCAAAGCTGGCTGCACTACGGCATGAAGCACGACGAGGAGCGGTTTGTGGAGCGGGTCGCCCGGCTGACGGACGGCACCATGCGGCGGGCGCTGGAGCGCAGCTGCGGGGAGGAAACGCCGTGAGCGGCTTCTGGCGCTGCGTGGTATACGCGGCGGTGCTGGCGCTGGCGGCGCACCCGCTGGGACAGGCGCTGCCCCGGCGGTTTCATCCGGAGCGGCCGCCCTTCCGACCGTGGAAATGGGAGAAAAACGGACGGATATACAGTAGGCTGGGCATCGAAAAATGGAAAAAGCTGGTGCCGGATATGAGCCGCCTGCTGCCGGATATGGTGAAAAAGGAGCTGCCCGGCAGCGGCGCGGTGACGGCGGAGCAGGCGGACACGCTGGTGCAGGAGACGTGCCGGGCGGAGGTGGTACACACCGCCTCCTGCCTGCTGGGGCTGGCGTTTCTGCGGCTATGGCCGGGCGCGGGCGGCGCGGCGGTGCTGGCGGTGTGGGTGCTGCTGGCCAATCTGCCCTTTATGGTGATACAGAGATACAACCGGCCGCGTCTGGCGCGGCTGGCTGCGCTGCTGCGGAAGCGGGAGCAGAAGAAAGGAGACACAAGTGCGCGTACTGATACTGACCTGTAATACCGGCGGCGGCCACAACGCGGTGGCGGCGGCTCTGAAGGAGAGCTTCGAGAGCCGGGGCGCCGGGTGCGACGTGATGGACGGACTGGGGTTCATCTCCAAAAAGGCGTCCAAGTTCGTGTCCAAGTGGCACACCCGGTTCTACCGGCGCTATCCGGAGCTGTACAAGGCCGGGTACATGTCGGCGGAGAAGGATCAGGGGATGGATCGCCGGGACGGGCCGGTGTACCGGTATATCGCCCGGGGCGCGCGGCGGCTGGGACGGACGATCTACTCCGGCGGCTACAGCGCCGTGGTATGCGTCCATGTGATCCCCGCCATGATGATGACGGCGCTGAAGCAGAGCTGGCGGGACTGCCCGGTGTTCTGCTTCGTGGCCACGGACTACACCTGCAGCCCCACGGTGGGCGCGTGTACGCCGGATATCTGCGTCATCCCCCATGAGGAGCTGACGGAGGAGTTCGTGGCCTGCGGCATCGACCGGGAGAGCATTCTGCCGGCGGGCATTCCCGTGCGGCGGGTGTTCCGGGAGCAGGGCGACAGAGCCGCGGCGCGGAAGGCGCTGGGGCTGCCTGCGGAGGGGCGGCACATCGTGCTCATGAGCGGCAGTATCGGCTGCGGTCCCATGGGTGACGTGGCAGAGGAGCTGGATATACGGCTGGAAAAGGGGGATTTCGCCTCGGTGCTGTGCGGCAGCAACAAGCAGATGCGCTACGCGCTGGAGCTGCGGCATCTCTGCCGGGTGGAGGCGGTGGGCTTCACCACGCAGGTGGCGCTGTATATGGACAGCGCCGATGTGCTGGTCAGCAAGCCCGGCGGCATCAGCATCACCGAGGCGGGAACCAGGGGCGTGCCGCTGCTGCTGGCGGACATGGTGGGCGGCTGCGAGACGCGGAATCAGGAGTTCTTCACCGCCCACGGCTGGGCGGAGAGCTGCCCGCCGGCGGATATGGCAGCGGCGGCGCTGAAGCTGCTGCCCGATGAAAAGCGGCGGCAGGACGTGGTCAGCGCCCAGCACCGGGACTTTGACGGCCTGGCGGCGGAGCGCATCGCGGAGGCTGTGCTGGCGCGCTGCGGAAAGTAAAAGCAAAAAGACCGGCTTAGGCCGGTCTTTTTTGTCAGACTGTCAAAAAAGCCTGTCATTG
>DNFA01000045.1:1382-4336 GCA_003487665.1 Oscillibacter sp. | reverse complement strand
GTGGGTTTATCGACACGCTGGCAAAAAAAGACCGGCTCTGCCGGTCTTTTTTGTATGTCAGGCCAGTGCGCGGATGGCGTGCAGCGCGGCGTCCACGTCCGCTTCGGTGCTGGCGAAGCCCAGCGAGAAGCGCACGGTGCCCTGTGGGAACGTGCCCAGCGTCCGGTGCGCCGAGGGCGCACAGTGCAGACCGCAGCGGGTCAGGATGCCGTATTCCGTCTCCAGCGCGTAGGCCGCCTCCGCGTTGTCCCGGCGGAGGAAGTCTACGGAGATAACGCCCACCCGCCGGGAAAGGTCGCGTGTACCGCACAGGCGGACGTGGGGGATGTCCTCCAGCCCCTGCAAAAAGCGGCTGCACAGCGCCATTTCGTGCTTCCGCAGCGCCGGGACGCCTGTCTCCTCCACGAAGCGCAGCGCCGCCTCCCAGCCGTAATAGCCGGGGAGGTTGGCGGTGCCGGATTCGAATTTATCCGGCAGATAGTCCGGCAGATATTCACTGTCCGAGGCGCTGCCGGTGCCGCCGGCGGTCAGGGGCGTGAGCCGCTGCGCCAGATCGTCCCGCAGCAGCAGCGCACCGGTGCCGCCGGGCCCCAGCAGTCCCTTGTGCCCCGGCACGGCCAACGCACTGAGGTGCAGCGCCGAAAAGTCGATGGGCAGGTGCCCCGCCGTCTGCGCCGCGTCCAGCGCAAAGGGCACGCCGCGATCGGCGCAGATCCGGCCGATGGCCTCCGCGTCCTGCACGGTGCCGCAGACATTGGAGCCGTGCGCCATGACGACCAGCTTTGTGTTGTCCCGCAGCAGACCCGGCAGGGCGGCTATGTCCACGAAGCCCTCGCTGTCGCAGGGCAGGCGGCTGACGGACACCTCCGGCAGCCGCAGCAGGGGACGCATGACGGCGTTGTGCTCCATGCCGCTGACGATGCAGTGGTCGCCGGGTCGCAGAAGCCCGGAGATCAGCGTGTTCAGGGCAAAGGTGGCGCCCGGCGTGAGTATGACGTGGGTGGGCGGCTCCGGGAAGCGGAACAGCCGCGCCAGACGCTGCCGCAGCGTCAGCGTCACCAGCCCGGCCTCCTGCGCGGCGGTGTAGACCGAGCGGTTCACGTTGGCTCCTACGCAGTCCAGATAGTATTTCATCCTGTCGCTGACGCCCTGCGGCTTGGGAAAGGATGTGGCGGCGTTGTCGAGATAGACGGTGTTCATGGGGCACCTCCTTGTGTTCCCGGTCATCATACCACAAAATTTACGGCTTGTCACGGGGTTGACAGGGTGGGACAAGTGCTGTATAATAGCAGCGCTATTCTTGAAAAGAAATAACGAGAAGGAGAACATCACATGAAAAAAGTAAGTTGGATCGTGGTCATCGCCGGTGCGGTGGTCGGTCTGGCCGCCGTGGTGCTGACCCACCTGGGCAACCCGGCCAACATGGGCTTCTGCATCGCCTGCTTCCTGCGCGATATCACCGGCGCGGTGGGCATGCACAGCGCGGCCAAGGTGCAGTATGTGCGGCCGGAGATCATCGGCCTGGTGCTGGGCGCGTTCATCATGTCCGTGGCCACCAAGGAGTTCCGCGCCAAGGCCGGTTCCTCCCCCGCCACCCGCTTCGTGCTGGGAGCATTCGTGATGATCGGCGCGCTGGCCTTCCTGGGCTGCCCGCTGCGCATGGTGCTGCGCATGGGCGGCGGCGACCTGAACGCCGTGGTAGGTCTGGTGGGCTTCACGCTGGGCATCTTCATCGGCATCCAGTTCCTGAAGAACGGCTTCTCCCTGAAGCGCGCCTACCCCGTGGGCAAGGGCGAGGGCGGCGTTCTGCCCATCGTCATGACCGGCCTGCTGATCCTGGTCATCGCGGTGCCCAGCCTGTTCAAGTTCAGTGAGGAAGGTCCCGGCAGCAAGCACGCTCCCATGCTGGCAGCGCTGCTGATCGCCGTGGTGGTGGGCGCTCTGGCGCAGCGCGCCCGTCTGTGCATGGTGGGCGGCATCCGCGACGCCATGCTGTTCAAGGATTTCAAGCTGCTGTACGGCTTTGTGGCCATCTTCGTGGTGGTGCTGGCCGGCAACCTGATCACCGGCAGCTTCAAGCTGGGCTTTGCGCTGCAGCCCATCGCCCACAGCAGCCAGCTGTGGAACCTGCTGGGCATGGTGCTGGTGGGCTGGGGCAGCGTGCTGCTGGGCGGCTGCCCGCTGCGTCAGCTGATCCTGGCCGGCGAGGGCAACGGCGACAGCGCCGTGACCGTGTTCGGCATGATCGTGGGCGCGGCCTTCGCCCACAACTTCGGCCTGGCCGGCAACGCCGACGCCATGAACGAGGCCAAGGAGATCGTGGTGGGCGGCATCTCCACCAACGGCAAGATCGCCGTGTGCCTGGGTATCGTCATCATGCTGGCCGTGTCCCTGTGGAATATGCCCAAGCGCGCCGCTGTGAACGCGGCCGCCGTGAAGTGAAAGGAGCGGAACGATGGTCGTTGATGCAAGAGGTTATTCCTGCCCCATGCCCGTGGTCATGGTGCAGAAGGCGGTGAAGGCCGACGCCCCCGCCGCGCTGGAGGTGCTGGTGGACAACCAGTGCTCCGTGGAGAACGTTACCCGTTTTGCCGAGAACAGCGGGTATAAGGTATCCGTGGCGGCGGAGGGACAGGACTTCCGCCTGTGCCTGAACAAGTGAGCAGCTATATCGCCACGTTCCACACCCATCTGTCCGCCCTGCTGACGTGCCAGAGCCTGACGGCCTGCGGCGCGGCGGCGCGGATGATGCCCGTGCCCCGGAAGCTCAGCGCCTCCTGCGGCACCTGCGTCAGCTATCAGGCGGACAGCCCGCTGCTGGAGCAGATGGACACGGACGTGGAGCGTGTGTTCGCCGTGGACGGCGACAGCTACACGCTTCTGCTGGAAAATGAATAAAAAGTGCAGACGGTCATCCCTCGGATGACCGTCTGCTCAGCTTGTCAAAAAAGTCC
>DNFA01000045.1:878-1151 GCA_003487665.1 Oscillibacter sp. | reverse complement strand
GTAACCGGGCAGGTTTTTTGACCGTCTGCTGCTTTTTTGCGCTTTCTGCACAACACGCCCCTTGCATTTTGCGGAAAGTGTCGGTATAATTGTCAAAGAAATGGCAATTTGTTCACAGGCAGGTCATACTTGTGTAGTAAGATGAAACTGCCGAAAGGAGGGCGTCTGCCTATGATGATCGAAAAGAGCGGTACCATCCGCCTGCGGGACATACCCACCACCACCCGGCTGACACAGGAGGAGCAGGAGCTGGCGGCGGGGATGGTGCGGGTG
>DNFA01000045.1:467-721 GCA_003487665.1 Oscillibacter sp. | reverse complement strand
GGCGGCGGGGATGGTGCGGGTGACGCACCTGTACCGCAGCGCGCTGAAGGTGGCCGTGACGCAGATGGAGATACTGGACGAGGAGTTCGCCCGGCTGTATGACCACTCGCCCATCCACCATATCGAATACCGCATCAAGACGCTGGACAGCATTATCGACAAGCTGCACCGGCGGGGGCTGGAGGTCAACATCGACAATATCTACGCCCACATACAGGACGTGGCCGGCATTCGGGTCATCTGCAACTATCTGG
>DNFA01000045.1:0-198 GCA_003487665.1 Oscillibacter sp. | reverse complement strand
ATCGCAGCCTGCACCTGATCGTCAACGTGCCCATCGTCATCAGCGAGGGTACCATGGTGCTGCCGGTGGAGATCCAGCTGCGCACCATCGCCATGGACATGTGGGCCAGTCTGGAGCACGAGCTGCGGTACAAGTCCGACCGGCAGTTCACGGAGCAGGACGCGGCGCGGCTGCGCCTGTGCTCCGACGCCATCAGCG
>DNFA01000083.1:15150-41975 GCA_003487665.1 Oscillibacter sp. | reverse complement strand
TTTTGACCTTGGATTTGGGCACAACGGAGAAAACGTTGCGGTAGAAATGCACCGTGCGGCGCTGGTATCCATAATGCGCTGGCGGCTCTCCTTCGGCGCCCAGGAGATGTGCGGCGTGATGATGCAGTTCTTCGCTTTCAGCAGCGGATTATCCGCGCGGATCGGCTCGGTGTAGACCACGTCCAGTCCCGCCGCAGCCATCTTTCCGCAATTGAGCGCGTCGGCAACGTCCTGCTCGTCAATGAGTTGTTATTGATGAGGATGACGCCGTCCTTCATCTTGGCGATGCTGTCCTTGTTGATCATGCCGGTGTTTTCCAGCGTAAGGTTGCAGTGCAGCGTAATGACGTCCGCGCGGGTGTAAAGCTCGTCCAGAGTAACATATTCCACGATCGCGCGACCGGGGTCATTCAGATAGAGATCGTAAGCCAGCACGTTCATGCCGAGCGCCTTGGCGATACGCGCCTCGGCTTGACCGATGCGTCCGAAGCCGATGATGCCGATGGCCTTGCCCTTCAGCTCGATGAGCGGATAGTCCCAATAGCACCAGTCGGCGTTATTCGCCCAGTTACCTGCGTGTACACCATAGACAGCAGCTGCGATTCCTCCAAAGGCTGGGTTTCAAAGCCAGCGCGGTGCAGGCAAGCGCAGATCTCCTCGTTCCAAGTATAGAAAAGTACAGCGAATAAGTTCCTATCCATCGAGAAGTATATAAGCAGGACTCCGCTTTTCGAAAAAAAGTTCGAAAAGCGGAGCCCGTTCATGTGCTTACTCCACCGTCATCAGGATCTGCCGCAGCATTTCATACAGCGGCTTCACGGAGTCGATCTCCATCCGCTCCCGCGGGGTATGGACATCGTAATTCATGACGCCCAGATTCACCATATCCAGCCTGCGCCCGATCTCACGGGCCTTGGTGTCGAAAACGCCGCCCTCCACACCGGCATGGATCTGCGCAATCTCCGGCTCGCGTCCGGTGACCTCCCGGAAGATGGGAATGACCTGCGGCAGCAACTGAGACGCCGCGTTGTACTCCCAAGCGCCTGCGCGGCTCTCCAGCTCAGCCTTCCAGCCGCACAGGGCAGCCAGTTCCGACTGATGGGCAATAATCTGATCGTGCAGATATTCGGAATTGCTGCGGGCAGAAAGGGTAAATTTTGCCTCGGTCTGTTCCAGACGCAGTATCGCCGGATTGGCAGAACACTCCGCTCGGGAGTAGGTATCGTCCGCCATGCGCCATGCGCCCACATAGCACAGCCGGACAAAGCGCAGCAGCTTCTCCGCACACGCCGGTGTCAGCACCGTCATGCCGTCCCCGGCGGAGCGCTGACTCACTGTGATAGTAAGCTGCGGCTCAGTGTGACGGTATACCTCTTTCAAAAGGGCAATACGCGCATCCAGCGCTGTCCGGACGGTATCCGCGTGCTCCGGCGGGCACACCACGACCGCCTCCGCGTGCGCCGGGATGATATTGATCAGCGTGCCTGCCGAGATGTCAGCAAGACTTGCCAGTCCGGCAGGCAATCCCGCCAGAATTTCCTCCATGACTTTGACGGCGTTGCCGCGATCCATGTGGATGGTATTCCCGCTGTGTCCGCCCTGCATGCCGCTGACAGTCACGTCAAATGCCGTCCAGCCCACAGGCACCGGTGCCCGCTCCAGCGTCAGCGTACACTGTAACACACTGACACCCGCGGCGGAGACCAGGATCTTCTTGTTGTTAGAGTAATCCAGTCCGATGTAATAGTCGCCGTCCAGCCAATGGGCATCCATCGCCTCTGCACCCACGAACAGGATCTCCTCACCGGTGGTGAAAATCGCCTGCACCGGCGGATGTGGAAGTGTCCTGTCGTCCAGCAGCGCCAAAATCATGGCCACACCGGCGCCGTCATCCGCACCCAGCGTGGTGCCGTGAGCCTTTACGAAGCCATCCTCCACATAGATGTCGATGGGCTGCGTCTTGAAGTCAAACGCCACATCCGGATCCTTGGCGCACACCATATCCAGATGCGCCTGTAGTACGATGCTCTTGCGATTTTCATAGCCAGACGTTGCCGGGGCGTACAGCTTTACGTTGTTGGCTTCGTCACGCTCCCAACGGTAGCCATGCTGCTCCGCGTAGGCAATGATGTAATCGCTGACCGCTTTTTCATTGCCGCTGCCCCGCGGAATGCGGGTCAACTGCTCAAAATAGGAAAATACGCTTTGCGGCTCCAGTCCACACAATACATTCGTGCTCATAAGTACCTCCTGTTACCCGCGATCACCCCAGCAGGGGAACAATGATGCCGGCAAGGATCACGGAACCGATGGTCACGGTGATGAAACCGGCCACCGTCATCTGCGGCAGCAAATAGTTGCGCAGTGCGGACTTTTCCTCATCCGTCGTACCCACGCCATTGGCGATCTCCTCAGACAGCATCACTGTGGTGGGAAAGCCGAAAGTGCAGGTGATGCCCAACGCGATGTTCAGCCAGGCGCTCTGCTTCAGCACCTTGGACAGCAGGAACGCGAACACCACCACGCCGGCGGCACCCAGCAGCAGGACTACCAGCACGGGGATGAAGGACTGCACCAGTGTCTGGGGCGTGACCTTGGCCAGGGAAGAGAAAATGGTCATCAGGATGGAGAACAGCAGCAGGAAATAGGAATCGAGCTTGGACAGCGCGTTGCGGGGCAGGAAGCCCAGTTCGGTGAACAGCACGCCCATCACCAGACAGATGATGTACACGTTGACCTTGTCTTGCGTCAGCGTGGACAGCGCCGTACTGAGACTGGCCACCAGCGCCACCTTGGTGAAGTTGTAAACGGGCTTATTGGTCTTGCTGAAGAAGGACAGCGGACGCTTTTTCTCGCTGGCGGCATCTTCCGTCGTAACAGCCAGATACTTCTGCATCTTTTCCCGATCCTTTAGGAAAGCTCGGGCCTCACGGTTCAGGCAGAAGGAGCACAGGGGCACACCGATGAACTTCTGCAACGCGAAAATCAGGATCACCACTACACCCAGTGTATCAGTCAGCCCGACGTTTTCCAGTGCCTCGTTGACGATCATCAGCGCTACGGACGCACCGGCGAAGATAGGAGCGCCGGCAATGGCGGCATCCGTGCCGATGATGAACCGTCCCACAAATACGATGAGCAGCACACCCGCGGTGCAGCAGCAGAAGCTGGCGATGACCGTTTTCCACTGGCGCATCAGTTCCTTCGTGTTCATAGTGGTGCCGACACCGACGACCAGCAGACTGGCACTGACCTTGCCCAGGGGCGCGATGCCGGCGGTGGTCACGATATCCGTGGGCAGACCGCACCAGAAGCCAATGAGCATCACGACGCACAGAACGAATACCAAAGAAAGAAGTCCTTTTGTCTTGACGGAGACGATATCGCCGATAGCATACAGCACAAGGCAGATCGTCAATGCATAAATCGCTGCCATAGTTTTCTCCTCCTAATATTTTTTGATGTCATAAGGATACCTCTCATTGAGGGGCAAAAAGGGATTACAGTTCGATTTCCAGCAGCAGGCCGCACAGGGACTTACCGTGCTTGTCCAGCGCCAGAGAGCGGGTCACGCCGCCGCCGAGACTGCCGAAGATCACAAAATTCAGCGCGTACAGGGTCGGAATCTCATACCGGTCAACATGGGTCACGCCCAGCGGAGCGAACTGCTCCATGACCTTCTCCGCCGTCAGTTTCTCTGCCAGAACGGCATAGTCCTCCTGACGGTAAGCACAGGCGGAAATAGTGGAGATGTTGCCCTTGTCTCCCGTGCGGGAGTGCGCGATGTCGTATACACGCATATTCACTCACCCCTTTCCCAGCAGACCGTGGGATGAACGTCTTCCTCCGGGATAAGCACCGAGGCGATGGAGAGCACCGACTCCACGCTGCTGCGGACGCCGCCGCCTCCGGCCGGGCCGTTGACATACAGCGCCTCGATCTCCCGGCCAATGACCTCCGCGTCCTCTTTCTTTTCCGCACGCACGGCTACCCGCAGCCGCACCTCGCTGAGCTGCGGAGCGGGGAACACCTTCTCCTGCTCCGCACCGTACAGACTGTTGACGCCGATCAGGTCGGTGCGCGTTTCGCTGTAATGCTTGTTCAGCAGGACAAGACGCTTTTGGATGACCTCCGCTGCCAGCTTCGCGCGCGCCACACAATTCCGCCCACCATAGCTGATTTGGCCCTCACCGATGTAGCCGTCCTGATAGCCCACGCTGACCTTCAACGTGCCGGTGCGCTTTTTTCCCGCGGCACCCTTGACCTCGACCCGCCCGTCGGATAGCTCCTCCACGGAGAGCTGGGAGAAATCCGCGATCACATCGGGAGTGAAGTAATTGGCGGGATCCTGGATCTCATACAGCAGTTGTTCCGTCACCGTCTGGCGATCCAGTCTGCCGCCGGTCTGGGGCAGCTTCTCCAGCAGGATACGCTCATCCTCCGTAAATGTCAGGATGGGGAACCCCAAATTCCACAGCTCCGGCACATCCTTGACACCGGGATCCGCGAAATAACCGCCTGTGACCTGCGCACCGCACTCCAGCAGATGCCCTGCCACTGTGGCTTTGCCGAGAAAATCCACGTCGGCATCGTAATCTTTGCCGAATTCGTACATCAGCGGGCCGACGGCCAGCGCCGGGTCAGCCACCCGTCCGGTAATGACGATATCCGCGCCGTCTGCCAATGCCTGCGAGATCTGCCGTCCGCCGATGTAGGCGTTGGCGGAAACGATCTTATCCGCCAGCGTGTGCAGCGGCTCACCCGTCTCCATAATCGCGAGATCGCCGTATGCCGGTATCCGTTCCGTTACCTCGTCGCCGATAACAGCCGCGATCTTCAGATCAGTCAGGTCGTACTGCGCCGCCATTTTCCGCACCTTTTCGGCCGCGGCGACGGGATTGGCCGCCCCCATGTTGGTGATGATCTTCACTGGATGCTCCCGCAGCAGCGGCAGCACCCGCTCCATGCGATACTCCAGAAGTCGATTGTATCCCTTCTGCGGGTCCGCCGCACGATCTTTCTGCGCCAACGCGATGGTCCGTTCCGCCAAGCATTCAAACATGATGTAATCGACGTTGCCTCTGCGGATGTTTTCCAGTGCCGGCTCAATGCGGTCACCGGCATAACCGGCACCCGCAGAGATCCTGACCGCTTTCATCTCCTCCACCTCATTTGTCCAAAATTTCTGAAAATGCACTTTCGATGATTGCATTATATGGCCGAAACTGATATAATTCAAATCACTTATATTTATATATTTCATCAGTCAAAAGCATATCACAAAGGAGTGGCCCATGGAATCCTTCAATCTGGAATATTACCGCGCCTTTTATACGGTGGCACAGACCGGCAATGTCACAAAGGCCGCCGAGCTGCTGTGCCTGTCCCAGCCCGCCGTAACCCGCTCCATCCACCGGCTGGAGGAGTCTCTTGGCTGCAAGTTGTTTACCCGCGTTTCCCGCGGCGTGCGGCTCACCGTGGAAGGTACGGCACTTTTTTCCCATGTGGACAGCGCTTTCAAATCTTTGTCCAACGGCGAACGCGAACTAAAGCGGCTGGCCGCCTTTGAAGCAGGTACGCTAATCATCGGCGCTACGGAGACGCCGCTGTACCATTTCCTGCTGCCGAAGCTGGGACAGTTCCGGGAGATGCATCCCAATGTGACGCTTCAGGTGCAGGGCAGCTCCACACATGAGACGATCCAGATGCTCCGCGCAGAGCAGGCGGACGTAGTGCTGGCAGTTTCTCCGCTGACAGATGTGGAGGACTTGACCGTGACTAATCTTGCCTCTTTTCGTGACGTGTTTGTAGCCGGCCCCAGATTCAAATCGCTGGCTGGACGGCGTTTGTCTTACGATGAGATATTCCGGTTCCCCATCGTGGCGGTGGAGTCCGGCACCAGTGCCCGGGGCAATCTGGACGCATGGTTTGCCGAACAAGGGATGACGTTTTTGCCCAACTACTCTGTGCGTACCTCCTCCACCGTTATCCCGTTTGTGGAGCAGGGGCTGGCCATCGGCATTCTGCCATCTCTGTTCGCACAGAGCCTTCTGGCGCAGGAGGGCTTTTTCACACTCGATACAGAACCCATCCCTGCCCGCCAGATTCTGTTGGTGCATCGCGGCGAGGGTCGAGCCTCTCTGCTGTGCCAGGAATTCATACGGCTGCTGCAAAGCTGACAGGTTCTGGAATGACAGAGAATTGTAAAAAAGAACACACCCGCCCAAAATATAAAAACGCCTTCTAAAGAAAGAGCTGCCATGAAGAACATTAGCACCTACAATTGTCGCTTCTCTCGGCCTACGGTGGTCACAGTCGCTTTCCAAATGGCCGCTGCGCTCACACCGCCGCGTAAGTCCATTACAGCCGACCACCGTTTCACCCTCATTCGCTCTAAACTCTGTGAAATTTTTTCATGAAAAAAGCCCCCTTTTGCGAGGGACTTCCTCGTACAAAAGGGGGCTGCATCCGATTATTTCGCCAGAAAGCAGAAAAAGAGGGGTTCAAATCACGTTGAACGCCTCTCAGACGGCGCTGACATCCATGCTTGAAACCGTTAAAATCGGGGTATGGGAAACCCCGGAAAGGCTTGATGCCACGCGGTTTTCGCCGCATGGCATCTAAACCTGTTTGTTAACTTGGTGCCTCGTCGGGGATTTACCCCGCAAGGGGGTATAAACTTCGACTCCCCGGAGGCAAGATAACAAAAGAGGAAGATGCCAAAAGGTATCTTCCTCTTTTGTGGCTACCCACTACTTTTGTTGTCTGTGAATCACCGCTTTTTGTCTTGTTTCTCCGGCGGCGTAGTCGTTCCTTCCAGCAGATCTGTCACGACCTGATTGAGCTGTGCAGCATTCTTAGCGGTGATTACGGGAACACCGGTTTGGCTTTCAATGGCTTTCCGTGCATCACCGGCCACTTTTCCTCCGGCACGCGCCACATCAATGTTTTCCGAAAATGTCTTCGGTGTTTTCTGTTTGGAGATTTCCGTGGTGGTCGCCTCTGCCAGCATATTCAACACCAGCTCCAGGGTAGTCATGTTGTCACGGAGATTCTCTTTCTTCAAGCCCTTGAGATTTTTATATTGCCGCGTAGACATTCCTGACCATGCATGGGAGATCTCATCGGTAAGTATTGCGTACTCCACGCCCTTCTGGACACCGCGGGCATCCCATTCATCCGTCAGTTCCTTACGGACTTGGATAGCTTGCAAGCGCTGGTTGATCCACTCGCGGGTGTAGCCCTTCTTGAGGTATGTCTCCAGCGCCCGTTCAATGGTCGACTCTGGATCGATGGTTTCCTCAATGCGCTCTCTGCCGACCTGTGCCAGCCACAGCTTGAACGGTTCCGCTTTGGGCGAGGGAATAGACTGGATGATTCGGAGAATCTGCTCGGTGTCGGCTACGTCGGTCAGGCGCTTTTTGCCATCGGGAGCAGTCATTTTCAAACCGTGACAGTTTGTCACGGTTTCATTGCCCTCAGCTTTCAAACGCTGCTTGAGCTTGCGCCAATATGCCGCAGGGTCAACGCTGTCCGTCAGCACACCTACAACATCGACGATAGAAAAGTACCATTCTTCTTTTTCTTCGTCCCATGCGGTACGAATGCGTTTGTCCTCGAATAGTTGGATCTTGTCATTCTGAGCCACTTATTTTCACCTCAATCTCATCGCCCTAATGTGTCTCCAGGAATCATTTTCGGTATAACATCTCATGCATTCAAGTCAGTCGTTGCCTTCTGCACTATTATTGAAATGAAGCCGAACACTAAATATGCCATACTTCACTCCGTGATCCTTTTTTAGATATGTACTATCGAATGCAATTCCGATATTATGATCTATGACAATACAAATCATCTTGATTCTTGTATGTTTCACCGCGAACCCTCCTCACTGTGTCAGCACATAATATACGATTGTGCTCATCCATATCGTACCTCAAAAAACGTTGATTAGCATGATTATTTTACCATAACGCAAAAGCACTCGCAACCGAATTTTCAGGCAGAGATGTCTGCATATTAGAAGAAAAAGGCACTGCTCAAGGAACGTTGCTCACCTGACCTCAGGAAACAGCAAATGAGCCGCTTGGCCAAGCGGCCGTCCAGTGTTTCATCAACACGCAGAGCGTAGTTACAAGTCATGGAAACAAAACTGTGAATACAGCATAACACCAGCTGAGCCAGATGCCTGTGAAAGCCCTACAGGAGCGTACTATCAGCATACATTTCGGCACCATGCCGGACCGGGCACTTCGCTGTGGGAAGCCGCCCGCAGTAAACCTCGCAGAAGTGTTCTGGATCAATTTCTGAGAGCCATCGTGTGGATGGAACCATATACCGCGCGCCTTCCTGCCGGCTATGTATGTCCAGACAATCCGGGTAGAGGATCAGGTCCCCCTGCTCCACATAAAACCGGCACAGCTCTGGACACAGAATGCTCTCTGCCACCCGGCGGGCTGCTGGTTCCGGTACGGAGGTGCGGGCGCAGAAGTATGATGGCACCAGCACAGGCCCCTCCTGCGGGATCCGAAGAAAAGTCTCCCGCCCATCCGCCCGGAGGGCGTAGATAGATGGCACCAGCGCCGTCTGGCTCTGGCTCATACGAACCGCCTGAAACGCGCCAATCGGCATATCCGCAATATTACTTCTTTCCAGCAGGCCACAGGCAGCCTCCTCCCCCCATCGATTCCAGACTGCTTTAACCACCGTTTTGGCGGCGGAGTTGTTGATGCCGCCAAAGGCCAGGCCGTCCCAATCCTTGAGGGCGGTGCGCTCACATATGTCCGGCTGCCGGGTGTAGTAGACCAGCGGGATGGACACGAAGGGCAGGAGCCGATTGTCCCGCCTAACCGCATCCAGCGCACCGCCGTCCCGGAGCGGGAACCATTTGGTAACGGGATAGAGGTCCTTCTCCAGCTTCCGATAAATGCGGGAATCTTCAAAGACCTCCAGATCAGCGGAGACGATCAGATCCGGGAGAATGGCGTCCGGTCTGGCCATGTATTCCGACATATGTTCCGGGTATCCAAGCCCGAAATAGCGGACTCGCAGGTCGATGTCCTCGTTTGACAGGCGCTCAGCCAGTCGATCGAGGAATTGCTTTTCTCCCTTATGCAGAACACAGATATGGTTCCAGTAGAGTAAAACAGTCGTCATAGTAGGTGTGCTCCTTTCCTGAGCAGGGATTGATAGGTTTGATGCTGCTGGTAGGCAAGACTTAGTTCTCCATACAGTTCTGCTTCTTGGGGAGAACGCTCCACCACTGCGGTGACTGCGCCGCCGTGCAGCACGATTCGCTTATGGGCCATCAAGGCGGTGTGGGGATCGTGTGTGACCACCAGCACCAGTTTATCTTGGTTTTTGAGGTGCAGGAACGCCTTCTCCTTATCCACACCGGCATTTTCAATCTCGTCGATTAGGACCACAGGACTGTCGCAGACCAGCGCGATATCCGCGATCATCAACGCCCTGGCCTGGCCGCCGCTGAGCTGATTGAGGTTATGCGAGGCAAACACCGGCTCCGGCGTGATGTCGTTTGCCAGTTCCAATACCGCAGCGGGAGAGATGGCCGTTTCCCGGCACTGGGCATGGAGCGTCAGGAAATCCTCCACCGTGGTATCCAGCACGAACCGCATATTCTGCCCCAAATGCGCCACCAGCCGTGTAGATTCTCGCTGGCGGCAGTCTATAGGGACGGCGGCACCGTCCAACAGCACATGGCGTCCGGTCACCGAATCCCCGTCCGATAGCTGTTCAATGTCTTTGATCAGACGGCTTTTCCCGGAACCGGTATTTCCTACAATTGTCCATAACTCTCCCCGCGAGAGCACAATAGATTGGAAGGGTTCTGGCACTCCGCCTTTTCCGTGACCTCGCAAAATGGTTAGATTCTTCATGGCACCGCCTCCTCAAAGTCGATCTTCCCGACAACCCCCTGCTGATAGGCGCTGCCAATTCGCTGTTCGCCCACGCAGTAGGAGCAGACACCGCTGGGCATACTGTGGCGTAGGATGTCTCCCTCATAGTCCTCTGTACCGGGACAGTCCATGATCCATTGTGCCAACAGCTCAGTCCCGTAGCCGGCCAGTCCGTCCACCGGGAAAAGGGCTGCGGATGGATTGAGCCGTTTCACCTGCCAGGACACGATTTCCAGTTCGGCCTGGGAGACCATATCAATTTTCGTTAGCACAACAAAGTCCGCCTGCGTCAACATGGGGCCCAGCTTTTCCGGAGCGCGGCAGCTGGAGGTGCAGTCCAGCACACAGCCGGCCACCGTCCGCCGGGTGGCGGGGGAGCACCGGTGGCACAGCCCTGCCGTCTCCAGAAACAGCAGATCGCACTTGACACGCTCTGTCCAGTTCCAAAGCTCCGGCAGGTTGGACACCAGAAAATGATCCGGGCAGATGTCCCCGCTCAGCCCCACCACACACGGCAAGCCTATAGCACGATAGGCCCTGTGGTCATCCGTCCCCAAGCAGTCGATCTTACATATAGCGGGTCGTCCGCCTCGCTGTCGGATCATCGGCAGGAGCGATTTCAAAACCGTTGTCTTCCCTACGGCGGAAGAGCCGGAAAACAGGATCATGTTCCGCATATTGCTTTACCCACTTTCTACACACAGGTTAGTCATATCGTACCACAAGGCGCCGTTTACTGTCAGTCTCATTTGAGACTTTCGCATAACTCAGCCTGTATTGACTTTCCTTTGCGGAAAAGATATAATAAACGAGTGGTTAGCTTGGGCTAACCAAAGTAAATGCCCACGAGTTAGACTTGACTAACTCGCACATGGAGGTGATCTGTTGGCTGACTGTATCGTGGCCAAAATGCTGGCGGCATCGCCGCTTTTTCAGGGCTGCTCGGTTCCGGAGGGAGCGTTTACCGTCTCGCGGTATCGGGCTGGGCAGGTCGTCCATGACACGCCCAAGGGGGTTCCGTCCGTCGGCGCCGTGGCGGCCGGGCGGATTGATGTCTACTCTGTAGCGGTGGATGGCCGGGATGTCTGGCTAAATTCCCTATATACCGGTGAGTGCTTTGGAATCTACAATCTGGTCGCGGCCAGTGATCTGGAAACCGTGCTCTGCTGCGGGGAGGATACTGTGATTTGTTATATCGGCAAAGTCACGCTTCGGAGGTGGATGGAAACCGATCAGAAGCTGGCGTTTCAGTATGCCGCGCTCTGTAATGCGAAGCTGCAGTTTTTGATCAAGCGCATCGAACAGCTCACCACACAGACCTGCTGCGGCAAGATCGCCGCCTATCTCCTGGCACACAGGTCGGCTGACGGTCAGGTCAAAAGTTCCTGCTCCCGGGATGGTTTGGCCCGACAGCTTGGGGTCAGTCGGGCCACTCTGTTCCGGGAACTGTCCTCTCTGCAAGTGGCCGGAGTAATCGCCGCCCAGAGCGAGGGCTTTGTGATTACAGACTCTGACGGTCTGGAGCAGATTCTCTATTCGTCAGCTAAATAAATCAATTCTAAGATAAGAAAGGATCCTTCAAATGAAAAAATTGCTTTCTCTTTTTTGCGTATTGACGCTCTGCACCGCGCTTTTCGCAGGCTGTGCTTCCTCTAACCAGGGCAGCGGCTCCGGTGATGTTCCAGCCGCTGATCCTGTTAACGTCCGCGTTGCGGCGTTGAAGGGGCCCACGGCCATGGGCATGGTTCAGTTCATGGATCAAGTAGACTCTGGCGTGCTGACCGATAACAACTATATCTTCAGCATCGCCGCCGCCATTGACGAGGTTACACCCATGCTGGCCAAGGGGGAACTGGATATCGCCGCCATACCGGCCAATGTGTCCTCCGTCCTGTATAATAACAACAGCGCGGGCTTTCAGGTGCTGGCCATCAATACTCTGGGCGTTCTCTACATCGTAGAGAGCGGGAATACTGTCCAGAGCATGGAAGACTTGCGAGGTAAGACCATCTATGCCAGCGGCAAGGGTGCCACGCCGGAGTATGCGTTGAATTACATCCTGAGTGCCAACGGAATTGATCCCACCGCCGATGTCACCATTGAGTGGAAATCCGAGCACGCCGAGTGCCTGTCCGCACTGATGGCTCAGGAGAACGCCATTGCCATGCTGCCCCAGCCTTTTGTGACTACGGCCCAGACAAAGAGCGATCAGATCCGTGTCGCCCTCGATCTAACTCAGGAGTGGGACGCTCTGCAGGAGGGCAATGAGACCCCGTCCGCACTAATCACCGGCGTAGTAGTTGCCCGCCGCGAGTTTGTGGAGCAGAATCCGGATGCGGTGTCTGCGTTCTTGGATCACTACAAAACCTCTGTAGAGTATGTCAACAGCAATACGGATGAGGCTGCCCAGCTGGTTGACCAATATGAGATCGTGACCGCTGAGGTGGCGGAGAAGGCGCTGCCCGCCTGCAACATCACCTTTATTGAGGGCAAGGAGATGCAGGAGAAGCTGTCGGGGTATCTGGCCGTCCTGTTTGAGCAGAATCCCCGGTCTATCGGCGGCGCTCTGCCCGGCGATGACTTCTACTTCAGCCGCTGATGAAAAATCCGCGGACGATCCGGGCCTGGGCGGTGGCGTTCTGGTTGGCGATCTGGCAACTGGGCAGTGTAATCCTAAACCGGGACAGCCTGCTACCCCTGCTGGTGTCCCCTGTGCAGGTACTGGTGCGCGTTGCTCAGTTGTCTGTCACAACAGACTTCTGGGCGTCCATCTGCTTTTCCCTGCTTTGGATCGCTGCAGGCTTTTTTCTCGCAGCCGGGCTTGGTATTTTGCTGGCCATGCTCTCAGCCCGCTTTCATCAGGTAAAGGATATGCTGGCTCCCGTCGTGCTGGCTGTTAAGACTATCCCAGTTGCATCTTTCATCATTCTGGTGCTGATTCTGTTTTCCTCCCGCAGTCTGGCGGCACTTATCTCGTTTCTGATGGTGTTGCCCATCATCTATACCAATGTACTCGCCGGGATCGAGGCGGCAGACCGGCAGCTGCTGGAGATGGCGGAGGTGTTCCTGATTCCGGTGGGGCGAAGAATTCGGTATATCTATCTCCCGCAGGTGATACCCTTTTTCCGGTCGGGATGTATGGTCGCTCTGGGCCTGTGTTGGAAGTCAGGCATCGCTGCGGAGGTCATCGGGACCCCCAGCGGCTCCATCGGCGAGCATCTGCAGCAGGCGAAAATCTATCTGGATATGCCGGACCTTTTCGCCTGGACATTGGTGATCGTTCTGGTCAGTCTGGCCTTTGAGAAAACTGTTCTTGCCCTTCTGTCGTGGACGGCAAAACGCCTGGAGAGGATGTGAGCGATGGACGCCATTGTGTTGGACAAGATCAGCAAATCCTTTCACGGCAAGGAAGTGCTGAAGAATTTCTCTGCTGTGTTCCCGGTGGGCAAAACCACCTGTATCATGGCACCCTCCGGAGCCGGTAAGACTACGCTACTGCGCATCCTGATGGGGTTGGAGCGGCAGGACAGCGGACAGATCCACGGGCTGCACACTCTGCGGAAAAGCGCGGTATTTCAGGAGGACAGGCTGTGTGATGCGCTCACGCCGGTATCCAATATTCGGCTGGTTACTCCATCCCTCGATGAGGAGCAGGTGCTCTCTGCCATGCAAGCCGTTGGTCTGCGCGGCTGTGAAAAACAGCCCTGCCGGGAACTCTCCGGCGGAATGCGACGGCGGGTGGCGCTCCTGCGGGCACTGATGGCCAACTATGATATCCTTTTTCTTGACGAGCCGTTCAAAGGGCTGGACGAGGAGACAAAGACGGCCGCGATCTACGAGACACGCAGAAGGTGCCAAGGGTGCACAGTGCTGCTAGTCACCCACGACCCCACAGAGATCAACGCTATGGGTGTCGATCAGGTGATATGTTTGTAGAAAATGATAGCGATGGCTGCCCTTTAAGCAATCCTCGCTACCCGGATGTATAGCGGTACTGCATCGCCCGCGGGTCAGGGACGATCTCCCCGCCGGTCAGCAGGTAGCTGTCCGGCTGCTTTGTCTCTGGCTTCAGCATCCGCAGCATCTCTTTCGGAATGGGTATCCAGCGTTCGGAATTTTCCGTTTTCGGCGGCTGCACCGTCAGGCACGTCCCGCCGCCTATCTGCGCGATGCGCTCCACCGTCCGCTGGATGTGCAGCAGTCCCGCGCCGACGTCCACGTCCTGCCATTGCAGGCCGCACAGCTCTCCCAGCCGCAACCCGGTGTAGGCTGTCAGCAGCACGCCAACTCCCGTCCTGTCCGGACGGCGCAGAATGACCTGCCCCATCTGCTTCAGTTCCGGCTCGGTGAACACCTCCACAGCCTTCTGCCGCACCTTCGGCAGCGTCACATCCTCGCCGTAGCCCACACCGGCCATGCCCACGATCCGCAGCAGAAGGCCACCGATTTCTCGCACCAGCTTGGGCGAGTAGTCCTCCTGTAACTGCTGGATGAAGTCATTGACCTCCGCCGCCGCCAGCTCCGCCGCCACGCGCTCGCCCAGCGCCGGCAGGATGTGGCATTGGATGTTGCGGCGGTAGCACGCCAGCGTGGAGGGCTTTACGTTCCCAACCATATCCTCTAAAAAGATAGCGGATAGCCGTTCCACCGTGGCGTCCCTGCGGACGTATTTCCTGCGTTCTCCCATTTTTTCAAGCACCTTTCCGTCCCCCATAGGTGCCCTGACTTCATGCAAAAAGCGCCGGCAAAATGCCGACGCTTCTCTCGTGTAAACGGGCGCGAAGCCCCCGTTCATGCAGCTCGGTTTCAGGCGTGTGCATTGTGACGCTTACCGGCGCGACCTGACTTATCTCCTGCCTCAGAGGAGCCTCACAGTGACCTGTTCGCGGGGACTTTGACCCACATTCCAACTTTCACCGAAACGCCGCAGCGTTTCAGACCGGTAAGCCTATTCACTTTTCGGGGACTACGGGTGCTATTATGATGAACACCCCGCCGTTTTGCAAGAGGGTATTTGTTTCGCGGAACGACACATTTCCGAGGGATATTTTGTGTGTTCCTGCGAAGCCTTATGAGGACTGCGTTCTTGTCTGCGTTGCATTACGAGTTCTCATGCTTTCGCCGTGAAAGTTGAACGTTTATGTATTCCCGTTTTCCGTCACCCACGTCCGCACATAGTCCACGAACAGACGGGTGGAGTTGGAAAGTGCCTTCTTGTCCTTGACACCGATGCCGATGGTACGGTAGAAATGCAGGGGCGCATGGCAGACCTTGATGGGCGTGGGGCTGTGCCGCACCATCAGCTCCGGCAGCAGGCTGATGCCCAAGCCCTCCGACACCATGGCGAGGATGGTCCTGTCCTCCCGAGCGATATATTTCACGTTGGGGCGGATGCCCATCTCGTCAAAGGCCGCCATGATCTCGTAGTCGTCGCCCTCCTCCAGCTGGATGAACGGCTCCTCCGCCAGCGCGGACACGGGGAACGGGTCACGGTCGGCGTAGGGGTGGTCGCAGGGGACGATGACCTGCAATTCATCACGGTGCAGAGCGTAGGTCTGCAAGCGCTTCACCGACGGCAGCCGCAGGAAACCGCAGTCCACCGTGCCGTTGACGATCCATCCCTCGATCTGATCGTAGAAGTCACCAGTGACTACCTCAAACTCGATGTTGGGGTACACCTTGCCGAAGCTCTTGAGGATGCGGGGCAGCCACTGGGCGGACACGCTGGAGAACGTGGCGATCTTCACCAAGCCGCTGTCCATGTCCTTCAGCCCCTCCACCGTCTGCATGAGGGAATGGTGGGCGGCGCACAGCTTCTCAATTTTGGGCAGCACCGCCCGTCCGTCCGCCGTCAGCACCACGCCGCCGCGGTTGCGGCTCAACAGCTTCACGCCCAGCTCGTTTTCCAGCGAGTTGATGGCGTGACTGATGCCGGACTGGGTGAAGTTCATAGCCTCCGCCGCCTTGGAGAAGCTGCCGCAGGAGACCGTTTTCAGAAATACCTGATATTTGGAAATACTCATAGCGCACCTCGTTTCGAGGAGTATTATACTATACAAGTCCTCATGTTTTCAATAACAAAGATGCGCTTCACAAACACTATTCGACCTGCTATGATGAAGTCACGGTTCAGCCAACCATACTTTTACTTTTCCATGAGGATCTACCTCAAAATAACACCGGCAGCGTGTGGGTAACGCCGCCGGTGTTGTTTTATTCACCGAATTTCTGTTCCTCGTCGTGGACGAACATAATGAGAAAACTGACGGTCAGCAGCCCGCAGGACAGCCAGATCGTCCCCGCGCCCCAGTGGAGCGTGGCTATGCTGCCGACACCCGCGCCCAGCGCGAACAGCAGCACCACGCCGAAATACGTCAGCGCCTGGTGGAGTATTTCCTTATCCCTCGTATGGAAGTAGGCGCACAGCGCCTCCGTTCCGCTGCGCATATTACCAATGCACATGGTGCTGGCGTAGGCGTGGCCCCGCACCTTGCGGAAGGTCTGCACCTGCATGGCGCACACGAAGGACACCACGGCGTTGGCAGTGGTGTTCAGCGTTTCCGGCAGGAAGCCCACCGCCGCCAGCAGCACGATCTCCGCCAGAATGATGAGCTGCCGCCAGTGTACCTTCTCCATCCGCTTGAAGTGCCGGTGGACGCACTCCGCGATGTAGATACCCAGCAGGAACGCCAGCACGGGGACTAAGTAGCGCAGCGCCTGTCCCCAGTCTCCCTCGAATAGATGCGTACTCAGCAGCACGATGTTGCCAGTCTGGGCGTTGGCGAACACCTTGCCCCGGCAGCAGTAGGTATAGGCGTCCTGCAGGCCGCCGGATAGGATGATGAAAAAGGCCGTCAGCATGGAATCGGACATTTGCCCGTGATGCTTTTGCAGGAAAGTCATGTGCGATGCCGCCTCACTTTGCCACCGGTGCGTCCGGCCAGTAGATGACGTAGCACTCCTGCATCTCACCCATATAGAAGAAGATGTTTTCGCCCATCTCGATGTGCTCGCCGAAGGTCAGATCAGGCACGAACAGCCGTCCGCTGGTGCGCTTGGGCCCCTTGATGGTAAAGCCCTCCGCTGTGGGGTGCTGCCGCAGCTCGTTGGCCGCTTCCTCCAGTCCGGGGAAGTGCAGCGTCCGTTCCAGCTCTGCCAGCTGTGTCGCGCCGTTGATATAGACCAGGTGATTTTCGTCCTTGAACCAGTTGATACGCATGATACGTCCTCCTTGGTGGTGATGTGGGTAGTATAGCACAGCGTATGAAATTTGTCACGCGATTGAAAAGCGGCAGGTGCCCGGATTGCACATCTGCCGTTTTTTGGGTATTCTGTTGCGCGGACGGCACAGCTTTTTTCGTAAATCATCATCATTTAGGAAACCTGCGCCGCTGCGCCTTGCCGCACAGCGGCTTTTTCTTTGCCTGACGGAATTTCTGACGGCGCAAGGTCTGCGTTTCCGCAGATGGGCAGGAAGCAGATGCTCTGCACCGCCTGCTGCTTATGCCGCAGGGAGACATGGACATAGGTTTGCAGCGTGATCCGCACGTCGCTGTGGCCCAGCATCTCGCTGACGCTCTTGACATCCACATACTGCTCGATGCAGCGTGTGGCGTAGGTGTGTCGCAGGGCATGGAAATTTCGATACGGGACGCCCGCTCGTTTCAACAGCGACCTATATCGGTTCTGCATAGTACGCGGTTCCAGCAGATCGCCGGAGCTTGTCAGCAGGCAGAAACTGCCCGCGTTCTCGGGTTTGTACGCTGCCAACAGGGACAGCATATCTGCTGGAAGCGGTATCCTGCGGCAGGAAGACTCGCTCTTGGGCGGCTGTACGACAAGCCTCGTATGGCCTTTTTCATAGAGCCGCTGCACCTCGCGTTCTACACGTAGAAAGCCTGCATGGAGGTCGATGTCCGACCAACGCAGCGCACACAACTCTCCCAGACGAAGGCCGCTGTTCAGCGTCAGTAGAACGCCAAGACCGGTCAAGTCAGGCTCGTTTACGATATGATGCGCCAGCCGCAGGATCTCCGGCTCGGTGAATATCTCCACCTGCCGCTTCCTGTACGCCGGAAGTTCGGCGTTCAGGCCCGTGCAGAAGCACCCCCGCTTGGCCGCCATCCGCAGAATGGCTCGCAGCAGTACGCCAACATCCCGTGTGCTTTTGGCCGATAGACCCTGTTCCTGGAGCTTCCGGTAAAAATCCGCTACCCGCTGCTCCGTCAGTGTGTATAGCGGCGCTGCTCCCAACTGCGGCTGGATATACTGCCGCACCACATACCGATACCGGCTGACAGTGGACTTCTTCAGCTTCCGTTTCTGTTCCCGTTCCACGAAAAATAGCTCCACAGCCTCCGGCAATGTCATGTTATTGCTTGGCGTGATCTCACGGGGCAGCTCCCGCAGACGCTGCCGCCGTTTTTCCCGACAGGCGCTGTAGGTGGCGGCGTAGACGTAGCCGTACTGCGCCCGTCCCTCCGGCGTCCGACCTCGGATATAGCGGCCCTCCCAGCGGCCATCTCCGCGCTTATAGATGTTCTCCCCTCTGCGTGCCATTTCGTACTCCTCCTGACGCGATTTTTGACGGCGAACACCCTTTTTATCATCCATCATCGCGGAAAGGCTCGGCGGATATACCTCCCGTTTCGGTCTCCAGCGACTGTTTTCGCCCTGACACCGATGCCATACTTGACTTCCCGCCCCGCAGATGCTATCGTTTTACCATAGCCGGTGGCGAAAAATGCTTTCCTGAATGATGATGATTTACGAAGGATGCCGCTCCATCTGGCTGAGTCTATTATGCCCAGGAGGGACACAAAAATGCCACAGGTCAACGGTGATAACCTGCTGCATCAGCAGATCGTCAAGCGCACCATCGAGGCCCTGCAAGCGCAGGACGAGGCTTTTGCGATAGAATACGAAACCGCCAGCGACGCCGACCTCATCGCCTATGTGCGGCAATGTGTCGATGCGTCCTATACGCCGGCGCCCTGTGAGATCGTGGGTGGTGCGTACATTGCCCAACGCTTCGGCAACTGGTCTGCGGCGCTGAAGGCCGCAGAGCTGCCTTCACAGTACAAGCCGCCGCGGGAGCATCACTATCCCCGCTACGAGCAGGAGTACCAGCGGCAGGAAGAACAGCTCATGCAGGAACGAAAAGCGAAACGGCAGGCCAAGGCCGATCTCGTCGCTCAACGCAAGAACCGTGACAAGGCCCGCGCCGCTGCCAACGCCGCGAAAAAGAACAATGAAAAATGACGGGTGTATCGACTGATACACCCGTCATTTTTCGTTGTCACTTAGTGAGCAGACCGCCCACCAACACAAAGTAGTCCGGCGCTTTGCCATCCCTGCCCCACAGCATGGGCAGGTGAAAGTAGTGCTGCAAACAGCCCTCCACATCGCCGCCCAGCGCCTCGATGGAGTAGCGCAGCAACTCCGGTCTGCCGCAGGGATGTCCCTGTACCTTTTCGCACGTCTCGCACTGGTCGCAGGTGCCCGCCAGCAGCATCTGACTCTCCGGCGTTTCCTGCTCCCACCGCTGGAGCAATTCACGATACAGACGCTTTTCCTGCTTCAGCGCCGCCACTGCCACGTCCAGAGGCTGCTCCGGCGTATCCGCCTGCAAGATGCGGGCATACAGCCGCAGTCCCGTGTAGCTCCGCCAGATGGTCATGGGATCAAAGTCAAAGGGCGGACACGTCCAGCGGGTATTGTAGCTGCTGCACTGCTGGCAGAAGGGCAGGAACTTCTCCACATGGACAAAGTGCGTCACGAAATCCTCTGCACTTGTTTCCACCGTCATTTCACGGATATGGTATTGGAACAGCACCTCAGGCACCTCCTTGGCTCGATGCCGACAGTATAGCACACGGCAGGGGTTTATCGCGTCATAGGATCAATTTCATTGCACCCGTCTTGCCAGTGTCTGCGTATGCAGAAGGGCATCCATCAGCATCCGCCCGTCCTCGCGGTCATTCCACCAATATGGGCGGAGGAATAACAGGGCGTTCTCCAGCCAAACGTAGTCGTCCCTGGTCAGCACACGGCTTTGGAGTCCCTCGCTGATCCTGGTATATGATTCTCTGACCTTTTCACTGGCGTGTTCCCGCACCAAATAGGCGTTGAGCAGACCAGTAATTACAGACACTTCTTCGTCGGTATAGAACATGACTTTCCTCCCTGTAGACAAACACACAGGTCAGAGTATAGCACATTTACTCTGCGTCTACAAGAAGTCTTGTCTCATTCTTTCCTCTGTCTTAGTACCTCCGATAGAGTGAGTCCTTCCGGGTGCGCCATGGTGACGCTACCCTTATGACAGTTCAAGAGCGCACCTCCCTCTTGGCGGGAGGTGCGCTCTTTTCCTGCTCACTTGACGCGGTACAGGTTGCTGGTCAGACTGCCGTTGGGACGGCGGCGATGGGTGCGCTCCAGGAAACCGTGACGTTCCAAATCTGTCAACGCCCTCTGCACCGTGCGGCGGGACAGCTTCAAGTCCTCCGCTATTCTGCGGACGCTGGGCCAGCAGGTATTCCCTGCGTCAGACCGATCCTTGAGGTACATATAGACTGTCCTTGCTCGGTGAGACAAGTCCTGGTCTGCATAGATGCTTCCAAAGTAGCTCATGGTCTTGTGTCCTCGCTGTAGAGTCCCATGGCCGAGCGAGGCGCTCTCCTCTGTGTGGCCGATGCCTGCTGCGCCTGTGCGGGCTGGTCGCTGCTCTTGCCATATCTTTTGCTGATACTTAGGAACAGTTCCTGACGGCTGGCGTAGGCCATAGGCCGCGCCGCGTGTTCCGGGGTTGCATACGGCTCACCAAAGGTAATGCCCCAATCGAGGAACAGCCGCAGCTTTGTCTGCATGGGATGTGTTCCCGTTTTCATCACCACAAAGCTGCCCTTGGGAATGGATTTCAACTCGTCCGGCGTCATCAGCGGACGCTCTATCATCTGCAAGCTCTGGCTGGGATCGTTCTTCCCCTTACTGACAGAGCCGCTGAGTACCGTGCGGCTGCCCAGCGATTTGGAGAGCTGCTCCGCCGTCTGACTATTAGGTGCAAAGCCGCCGAAGATGGTGTCCTGGCAGTTGTCAGTCAATATTTCTGCGCCTTCTCTGCCGTAATTCTTCTCCAACTGCGCCAACGATTGGATGATGGGTACCAGTGTGATACCACGGGAGCGACCCGCGCTGAACAGCGCCTCCACATCAAAGGCAGGCATAGTTCCGAACTCATCACAGAAGAAAACAACGCGGTTGGGCAAGCGCCCCTTTCCTTTTTCGGCCAACTCAAACAGTTCTTTGGATAAATTTTGTATCATAAGACCTGCCATAAAATTCTTAGTCCTATCTTCCTCTGGCAAAACCAGGAATATGGCCGTCTTTTCTTTTGCGAATTTTTCCGCATCTATATTGCTGTCAAAACAGATCACCTGCTCCAGTGCGATATCCATAAATGTATTCATTTGTGCCAACGCGGTGGACATAGCGGAAGCCGTTGCCTGATCAGATGATTCCAAGGCGGACGATGCCAGATTCCGCGCTCTGTGGTGAGCGGGCAGCATATCCATCAGTTGTTTGAAATAGCTTTGTCCACGCATACCGGAGGGTGCCAAAAGCTGCTGGATCAGGATAAACACAGACACCAGATGCCGACGCTCTGTGGGATGATCCTTGTCCGGCGGCAGGAACTCCGCCAACAACAGGAGCACCGAGGCCACCACGCCCTCGGCGGCTTTATAAAAATATTCATTCTGACCGCGGCTCTCCTCGTCTTTCGGCGAGATGATGCTGTGTGCCAGAATGTTGATCAGATTCTCCGCCTTGCCATACGCCTCAATGCTGTGCTCACGGAGCGCTTTGTCCATATAGCGGTTGATAAGCGTCATCAGGTTGTAGCCATCCGAGCGTGTCGGGTTTCGCAGGTCTACCACAGAGACGCGATAGCCATAGTATTTCTTCGCCACCGCACCGTAGTTGCGGGCGAGATCTCCCTTTGTGTCAGTAGCAAAGAAGCTCATGCCGCAGGCGCAGGCGTACTCCAGATTCGGGTACAGGAAGTAGGCGGTCTTGCCCACGCCGGACGCGCCGATCATAAGACAATGCACATCGTCCTTATCCACCAGTGCGGTGATGCCATGCTTGCCGCTGGTGCTGCCCAGCACCAGTCCCTGCGTCTCAGGCAGATTTTTGCCTGCCCGCCAGTCCGGCACTCGGAAGGGGACGAGGGCATAGGTCTTGCGGATCTCCGTATCGGTAGCCCACCGCGCCGTGCCATGCTGCCCGTCGCCCACGGTCTTGGACTTGATGTTGTTCAGTGTGTAGTGGTCGCCCAGCAGCGACAGTCCGCCGATGACGGATACCATGACACCCGCCGCTGCAAAAAGCATCCAGAGGTTATCTGTCACAGGATTTCTCCTTTCTTTTTTTATCGATCTATGTTACTATTGCCGTGTAAAAATAGGGGAGGGACACTACATGAGCCATCTCGTTGCCACCGAATATAAATGCTTTGAGGACATTCGCAGAACGCGCTCTGACGGTTCCGAGTATTGGTATGCCAGAGAGCTGGCTTCGGTCCTGGATTATGCAAAATGGGAAAACTTTGCCAAGGTCATCAAGCGCGCTATGATCGCCTGTGAAAACAGCGGACATGATGCATCTGCCGATTTTCCTGAGGTCAGGAAAATCGTTGAAGCCGGTGCAGCAACGAAAGGCATTGTTGACTATGAGTTGTCCCGCTACGCCTGCTATCTGATCGTGCAGAACGGTGATCCGCGCAAAGAGGTCATCGCGTTGGGGCAAACCTATTTTGCCATCCAAACCTACCGGCAGGAAGTGGCAGACCGTTTCAACCAGTTGGACGAGGACAGCCGCCGGCTGGTTGTGCGCGGCGATATCAAACAATGGAATCAGCTGCTTGCTGAAGCTGCACGGAACGCCGGTGTGATCACGGCAGATGAGTTTGCCGTATTCCAAAACGCCGGGTACATGGGATTGTACGGCGGCATGACCGTGGATGACATTCACCGCAAGAAGAACCTGGAGGTCGGTCAAAAGATCCTCGACTACATGGGCAGTACAGAGCTGATCGCAAACCTGTTCCGTATTTCTCAGACCGAGGAGAAGCTGCGGAAGGATAGCGTGAACAGCGCGGATACCGCCACCGCCGTTCATTACAAGGTCGGCAGCGAAGTACGAGAAGCCATCGAAAAAATCGGCGGCACAATGCCGGAAGATCTGCCCACTCCCGAAAAGAGCATTGCCCAGCTGGAAAAGGAACAGCTTCAGCGGTTAAAGCAGCAGGCGTTGGATGGACAGTTGATGTTGGATGAATGAATTTACCCCGACAGCCTTATGCTGTCGGGGCTTTCGCTTTGCCTCGCTTCGCGCACAGGTCGTCGTTCCAGTCTTTTCCCTGCGGACGCAGGCGCTCCACGTCCACATCCATGTCCACCAGTAGCATGGGAAGAACCGACCGTCGTAGACCTGCTCCAGCTTCATGCCGTTGTTGTAGACCACGCCGTAGGGGGTGATCGTGCCGCTGCCGCTTTCAATGAGCTGCCGTGCCGTTTCCTCGCCGTCCAGCGCGTTCAGCTCATCCACGCTTGCGCTGCCGCCATGCAGATTCATGTAACGGTTACGGCCAACAGCGGCGAGGTCGGAAAAGTCGGTGATGACCGTGGCCTGCTGGCAGCAGAAGGTCAGGTTGATGAGATCCTTCAGCTCGAAGAGTTCCAGCTTGTGGGCCATCGCCTGAAACTGCGCGGCCTCGCAGGTGTCGAAGCTGTCCAACCGTTTGGCGAGGTAGTTCGGTTCCTCCACATTGACCGTGAGCATTTCCGTGCGCTTGAGAACAGAGAAAAAGCTATCAACTTCCTCCATCTTACAGTCCACCTTGACCGCGTCGCCGATCTCCAACGCCTCCAACAGCTCCATGCAGTGCGCATACTGGTCGTGGGGGATAGGGAAGGGAATGGTCGCCACGCCGTATTCCGAGTGGTTGGGATTACCGAGAACCGCTTGAATCATATTTGCTTCTCCTTTCTATTTCTTCCACATCCGTGCGCAGACAGCCTCCACCCCGGTGCCAGCAGACAATACCGTGGCGTGGGTAGGGACAGCCCTGACACCGCTCGTGCTCATTGCAGAATACCGGCTCCGGCGAGATCTGCTGGTAGGGCGCTGGCTGTCGCTCATCGATCCGCCGCGCCAGTGGCCTTGTTGGTTTTCGCATATACTGCTCCTCTCTGGGCTGCCGCCCTTGATCTGTCCTGAAACGCAAAAAGAGCGCCGGTTCGATGGTTCTACGAAACCAACAAGCCGACGCCCAAAACTTTGTGAAACTTTTTCATGAAAAAAGCCCCCTTTTGCGAGGGACTTCCTCGTACAAAAGGGGGCTGCATCCGATTTTATCGCCAGAAAACAGAAAAAGAGGGGTTCAAATCACGTTGAACCCCCCTCAGACGGCTCTGACATCCATGCTTGAAACCGTTAAAATCGGGGTATGGGAAACCCCGGAAAGGCTAGATGCCATGCGGTTTTCACCGCATGGCATCTAAACCTGTTTGTTCACTTGGTGCCTCGTCGGGGATTTACCCCGCAAGGGGGTATAAACTTCGACTCCCCGGCGGCAAAACAGCAAAAGAGGAAGATACCAAAAGGTATCTTCCTCTTTTGGTGCCTCGTCGGGGATTCGAACCCCGGACACCCTGCTTAAAAGGCAGGTGCTCTACCTACTGAGCTAACGAAGCGTATGCACTTATATAAAAGGACGTCGTCCGGAAAAATCTGGCAGGGATGGCTGGACTCGAACCAGCGGATGAGGGAGTCAAAGTCCCTTGCCTTACCACTTGGCGACACCCCTGTGTGGAAAGGGAAGAGGGATCGGGACACTCCCGATCCCTCATTGTTTTGTGGGGTGGGTAAAGGGACTCGAACCCTCGACACCCGGAACCACAATCCGGTGCTCTAACCAACTGAGCTACACCCACCGCATATACATCCGCACGGGACAGCGCTGACGCCCCGGAGGGGGAAAATGGCACGCCAGAAGGGACTCGAACCCCTGGCCTACTGCTTAGAAGGCAGTTGCTCTATCCAACTGAGCTACTGGCGCGTATCTGTCAAGTTGGAGCGGGTGACGGGAATCGAACCCGCATCCCCAGCTTGGAAGGCTGGTGCCCTGGCCATTGTGCTACACCCGCGTACGCCCTCCGCTCAAATCGTCAGCTTGTACATATTACCATAGTATCCCGTCGGTGTCAAGAATAAAATCGAAGAAACCGCCCCTTTTCCGCAGAAAAAACCGGGTCTACGCTCCGTGGACACAGTCCTCTGCCGGGGGATGGACAAAAAACGGCGGTGTGGTATACTGATGGCAGTACAAAAAGGAGGTCACGGCCATGAACATGGAGAAAACAGGGGCGTATCTGGCGTCGCTGCGAAAGGGACGGGACATGACCCAGCAGCAGGTAGCGGATATATTAGGTGTGTCCAACAAGACCGTCAGCAAGTGGGAGTCCGGCGCGGGGCTGCCGGATATCGGGGCGCTGCCGGCGTTGGCGGCACTGTACGGCGTCACGGCGGACGACATTCTGGCGGGGGAGACGCGGCCGCGCGCCTGCGGCGATACCCCATCGGAGGTGGGGCTGTATCTGGAACGCCGCAGCGGCCTGCGGTTCCGCATCGGGTACAGCGTGGCGGTGATGCTGCTGGCGGCATGGGCGGCCTTCCAGTATACAACATGGTCATGGCTGTTTCTGTTGGCCTCTCCAATATGTCTGTGGTTGGGCTGGAGCACCTGCCGCAGCAAGGACACCCTGCGCCGGCGCATTCTTCTGTGCGCACCGCTGTGCGCCCTGTGGCTGTTCGCGGCCATACAGCTGCTGGGGGTGTGGAGCCTACTGGTGTCCGCCTATGCGCTGCACGGCGGTGTGGTGCGGCAGTTTTCCTGGGCAGAGCTGACTGTGCGGCAGGAGGCGGTATGGCTGCTGCTGCCGCTGCTGCTGGCGGCGGCGCTGGTAGTCGGCGGCGCGGTGCTGAAAGAGCCGCTGGTGCGGGATAGGGGATTCCGTTTTGCACTGTATGGCGGCTGCGGATTGCTCTTTGCCGTGGAGATCGTGCGGATCCTGGTGTGCTGGAAGCCGGCCACTGTCTATGCGGCCACGGTCAGTACGGCGGAAAGCGTTATGATCAGCCGCTATGCAGACCTGTCCGCCGTGGCCTGGCCCTTGGAGACGGTGCGTTGGATCGCCCTGGCGGCGGTGGTAGCGGCCTGGCTGGTGTGGGGTATGCAGGCATATCGGCACGCAAAGAAAAATTAAACTTGCCTAACCTACCGGATTGGTGGTATACTGTACACGGGTCATCTTATGACCCGTGTATTTTCTGACAGGAGGGAAGCCTATGATCTCCACGAAAGGCCGCTATTCCATCCGCGTTCTGCTGGATCTGGCGGAGCACCGCAGCGGGGACTTCATTCCCATGAAGGAGGTGGCCGCCCGGCAGGACATCTCCCTGAAATACATCGAACGGCTCATGCCCGTGCTGAAGTCCGCCGGTCTGGTGGAGAGCGTCCACGGCATCGGCGGCGGCTATCGCCTGACGCGAGAGCCGGAGGACTACACCCTCTGGGAGATACTGGAGCTGGCGGAGGGCAATCTGGCGCCCGTCACCTGTCTCCAGCCGGACGCCCCGGTGTGCCAGCGGGCGGGAGAGTGCCGCACGCTGGGCGTGTGGCAGGGGTTCTACAAGCTGACGCAGGACTACTTCTCCCACATCACGCTGGCCGACCTGATGAACGCCCCAGCCGGTGACAACTATGTGATCTGACGTGGGAATAGGCGCGTACAGGGGTGCGACGCCCCACCTGTAGGGGCGGACGACTCTGTCCGCCCAAGAC
>DNFA01000083.1:14538-14960 GCA_003487665.1 Oscillibacter sp. | reverse complement strand
GTAGGGCGGGGCCCGCGTGCCCCGCCGGGAAGAATGTGTCTTTTGCGGCGGGACACATGGGTCCCGCCCTACAAGTCATTTCGCAGGGGGCGATGCCCACATCGCCCCGCCGCCATTGGCGCGGCGCAGCCGACTGGGGGAGAGAAAACGCCGCCTTTTGCCTCTCCCTCTGTCAGCGCTTCGCGCTGCCACCTCCCTCGCAGAGGGAGGCAAGGGGAGAACGGATTGCCGCGTCGCTTCGCTCCTCGCAATGACAGCGCTTCGCGCCGTAGGGGACGGCGTCCTGCAGTGGAGCGCAGCGGAACAAATGCCCTTGGGGTACGACGTCCCGTCTGTAGGGGCGGACGGCTCTGTCCGCCCTGTACGCTTCGCTCCTCGCGCCGTAGCGAAGCCTTGCAGCATAAAAAAAGAACCGCCCGCGG
>DNFA01000083.1:12599-14378 GCA_003487665.1 Oscillibacter sp. | reverse complement strand
CGCCCGCGGGCGGTTCTTTTTTGCCTGTTCAGGGCTGATAGGTCAGGGATACGGTGTCGTTATCAGAGCCGTCCAGGTTGTAGTAATAGCCTGTCAGCGTCACAGACCCGACCTCGTTCACATCTACCAGCCGATTGAACACGTAGGTGTAGTTTTCAAAGGCAGCTTGACCGTCGCCGGTAATGGAGCCGATGACCCAGTTCATCAGGTTTTTGCTGCTGCTTTCCACGGCGAAGCTGCTGCCGTCCTTGGCGTTGACCAGCACCTCGTCAGTGTGTATTTCGCGGCTGGGGTCGGGATTTACGATGGTCATGCCCAGGGCAGAGAGCGTCACGATCTCGCCGTTTTTGGCAGTCATGGTCTTGACGGGCACGTAGGTCTGGGGCTGGATGGCGATGGAGTAGGGCTGGCTAGCACTGTCGCACACGGTGAAGTAGAGATCGTCACCCTTCTGGAAATCCTTGCCGGCTGCAAAATAGAGCACCACCTGCAGGCGGGTATCGGTGCTGGCATCCTCGTCCACATGGCATCTGCTGTTGATGCAGGTACCGCCGTAACCCTGTGCGTCGGGCGCACTGCCCAGCCACATGGACGGCTCAGCGGACATATCCACGGCTTCGCCGTATCCTGCGTCTGTATACTTCACGCCGTCCGGATTCTCCACCGAGTAGGTCAGCATACCGCTGCCGCTTTCATCTATGAGGAGCGTGCCGAGGCGGATGGTGTTGCCCTCGACCGTCATTTCCGCGTCCAGCTTGCTGAGGTACTGGCCCACCAGACGCTGGGTGGTAGCTACGTCGCCGGGAATGCGTTCCATATCCGGGACGGGGACAAGGCCGCCCTTACCGTCGTCCACAGTAGGCGTGGTGGCATCCAAATCGTCGGTAAAGGCGTGGTGGGTGGTGTCGTCCACCTTGTCGGCGGGGGATACGTCCGCCCGGATCAGGGTCACGATGCCGCCGGCCACGGCAATGGTCAGCGTCAGCGCGGCGGCAATGGCGACCACGGCGCTCTTGCCCAGCGCCCGGCGTGTTTTTTTCTCGTTTCGCATGGTCTTTCTAACCTCCGTCAGTGTATCCGGGGAGGCGTGCAGCGGGGAAAAGGCTTTTTCAAATAACTCTCTGTCATGCATACTGCGGCACCTCCGATAAAATGTGTTTCAGTTTCTCTCTGGCGCGGGCGAGCCGGGTGCGCACCGTTTCCTCCGGTATGTCCAGCAGCCCGGCAATCTCCCTCTGGCGGTAGCCCTCGTAGTAGTACAGCAGCACCGGCAGGCGGTACCGCCTGTCCAGCGACATCACCGCCTCGAACAGCTCCCGGTACTGGGGCTGCTCGAACACCAGCGTGTTCTCGTAGTCGGCAATGTCCTCCGCCCGGTGCCACGGGGCGCGGAGCACGTTCTTGCAGCGGTTGACCGTGACGCGAATGAGCCAATTCTTCACATGGGCGTCGCTTTCGAACGCCTTTTCCTGCTTGTACAGCTGTATCAATACGTCCTGGGTCACATCGTCGGCATCGTCCCGGCAGCGCAGATAGCTGTACGCCACCCGGAACACCGTGTCCATATACCGCTCCGCCAGCGGGGTGAACTGTTCGTCCGTCATAGGGGTTCTCCTTTTTTGAGGGGTGAAAGGCCTTTCGTATATCATACACCCAACGGCCGGGAAATGTTTCAGCCTTTGCAAAAATTTTTCGCCCGCCCTACGGACGGGTGCGGTAAACCGCTCCGTAGGGGACGGCGTCCTGCAGTGGAGCGCAGCGGAACAAATGCCCTTGGGG
>DNFA01000083.1:4824-12464 GCA_003487665.1 Oscillibacter sp. | reverse complement strand
GTGGAGCGCAGCGGAACAAATGCCCTTGGGGTCGCCGTCCCGTCTGTAGGGGTGGACGACTCTGTCCGCCCAAGACTCGCGCGCCCTGTAGGGCGGGGCCCGCGTGCCCCGCCGGAGAGAATGCGTCTTTTGCGGCGGGACACATGGGTCCCGCCCTACAAGTCATTTCGTAGGGGGCGATGCCCACATCGCCCCGCTCGCATAGCGCTGCCAGCAAATCCCCTTGGGTGCGCCGTCCCGCAAAAAAGGAAGCACCCTTGCGGGTGCTTCCTTTACATATACTCAATGCTTCAGCCGCTTGTCGCAGCGCTTGCTCAGCCATGTACCCAGACTCTGGAACAGCTGCACCAGCAGGATCAAAATGACCACCGCCACCAGCATCACCAGATACTTGTACCGGTAATAGCCGTAGTCGATGGCGATCTTGCCCAGACCGCCGCCGCCGATGATGCCGCTCATGGCGGAGTAGCCCAGAATGGTGGTCAGCGCGATGGTCACGTTCTGGATCAGGGACGGCACGCTCTCCGGGATCATCACCTTGCAGATGATCTGCATGGGCGTGGCGCCCATGCTCTGGGCGGCCTCGATGATGTTGCCGTCCACCTCCCGGAGGCTGCTCTCCACCAGACGCGCCACAAAGGGGAACGCCGCCGCCACCAGCGGAACGATGGTAGCCGTGGTGCCCACCGCCGTGCCGATCAGCAGACGGGACAGGGGGAACACCATGATCATCAAAATCAGGAAGGGGATGGAGCGCAGCAGATTGATAATGACATTCAGCACCTGCATCAGCCAGCGGGGAAGGGGCAGTACGCCGTTTTTCTCCCCGGCCACCAGCAGTACGCCCAGCGGCAGACCCAGCACCAGCGACAGGGCGGTGCTGACCACGGTGACGTAGAACGTCTCCCAGATCGCCACGGGCAGGGAGGGCAGCACGCTCATCAGATCCTGTATGGACTGGGCGGAGAATATGTTACTGTACATGGCTGTCCACCTCCTCTACCTGCACGTTGGCCACATTGTGAATGAAGGCCACGGCCTTGTCGAACTGTGCGCTGGGGATACCCAGCATCATGCTGCCGTACACCGTCTCGGACAGCTTCTGGGTGCTGGCGGAGATGACGTTGCAGAAGATGTTCTCCTCCGCCGCCAGCCGCGCGATCAGGGGAATGCTGGTGGTCTTGCTGTCCTTGAACACCAGCCGCACCAGCTTCTCGTCCTGGGGGTTGTACACCTGCGCGTCCGCGCCGCCGGGGAATACCAGCCGCCGTCCGGCCTCGGACTTGGGCGCGGCGAACACGGTGCCCACCATACCGGCCTCGGCCACGCAGCCCTCGTCCAGAATGGCCACGTGGGAGCAGACCTCCTTCACCACGCTCATCTGATGGGTGATGATGACCACGGTGATGTTCAGCTTCCGGTTGATGTCCCGTATCAGCTCCAGTATCTGCCGGGTGGTCTTGGGGTCAAGGGCGCTGGTGGCCTCGTCGCACAGCAGCACCTTGGGATCGGTGGCCAGTGCGCGGGCGATGGCCACGCGCTGCTGCTGTCCGCCGGACAGCTGGGCGGGATAGGCCTCGGCCTTGTCCGGCAGCCCCACCAGCTCCAGCAGCTCCCGGGCACGCTTCTCCGCGTCGGCCTTTTTCACACCGGCCAGCTCCATGGGGAAGCACACGTTCCGCAGGCACGTCCGCTGCATCAGCAGGTTGAAGTGCTGAAAGATCATGGTGATGTTCCGCCGCGCCGCCCGCAGCTGGGCGGGGGTCATGGTGTCCAGCCGCTGGCCGTCCACGATGATCTCGCCCTCGGTGGGGCGCTCCAGCAGGTTGATGCAGCGCACCAGCGTGCTCTTGCCCGCGCCGGACATACCGATGATGCCGTAAATGTCGCCATCCTCTATGGTGAGCGACACATCCTTCAATGCGTCCACTCCGCCGTTTGCGCCGGAATCGTATTTTTTGCTTACGTGTTTCAGCTCGATCACGGATAGTTCCCTCTTTCTGTCGTTTTTTCTCGATCCTTTTTCTGCGCGCCCTGCGGCGCAGGGAACACAGAAAAGGGATCGGGGCATTCTCTTTTCCCGCGGGTGTTCCCCGTCCCTTGCGGGACGGGGAACACGGGGGAGAGGAAGGTAGAATGGTTTCTTCGTTTACTGGGCGGAGGTGCTCAGCGCGTCCAGCGTGGTCTGCTTGCCGCCGTACAGACCCATGGGCTCCACGTGGATGGCGGCGATGGAGACGATGTGGGTGCCGTTCTGGGCATTGAAGTCCTCCAGATAGGGCAGGTGCTGGAAGTAGTTGGCGTCCACGGTGCCGTCCTCCACCACGGTGTTGGGCACAACGTAGTCATTGAAGACCTGAATGTCCAGGGTGATGTCCTTGGCAGCCAGGATCTCCTTGGCGACCTCCAGGATCTCGGCGTGGGGCGTGGGGGAAGCGGCCACGGTGATGGTCTCGCCCTTCAGAGCGTCGTAGTCCACGGAGGCGTCATAGCCGTCGGTGGGGTTCTCCACAACGGAGACAACGGAGCCGGCATACTTCTCGGTGATGAAGTCAGCCACCTGCTTGCTCTCCAGAGCGGCCTTCAGAGCCAGCGCCTTGGGAGAAGTCTCGTTGCCCTCCTTCACGGTCAGGATGTTGGCGTAAGCGGAGGCGCTTCCCTCGATCAGCAGGGAGTCGTTCACGGGGTTCAGGCCGGCGTTGATAGCGTAGTTGCTGTTGATCACGGCGTAGTCCACGTCGGGCAGCAGGTTGGGCAGCTGGGCGGCCTCAGCCTCCACGATCTCCACGTTGTACGGATTCTCCACGATGTCGTTCTTGGTGGCGGTGATGCCCACGCCGTCCTTCAGCTTGATGATGCCGTTCTCCTGCAGCAGCAGCAGGGCGCGGGCCTCGTTGGTGGTGTCGTTGGGAACACCGATCTTGATGACGGGAGCGTCGGTCTTGTCGCCGCTATCGTCGTTGGTCTTGCTGCCGCAGGCAGCCAGGCTCAGAGCCAGCACAGCGGCCAGCGCCAGAGTGATGATCTTAGTCAAAGTGTTGTGTTTCATGTTCGCAGTCTCCTTTGAAATGATGTTTAACTTGGGTTGATGGGAATGAATTTTTATCTCAGCACCGCCGCCCGGCCGGAACGGCGGTACAAAACAAAAACAGCGGGGCGGTCATGCGACCTTCCCGCTGCTTGTTTACACACCGGCTTTTTCAAGCCGTCAAACAGATGTCGGAAAGCTGATGACCTTTCTGGGCGCGACGGAACATGCACATGGACATCATACCCATGCACATCTCGCACATCATCATGGTGACGCTACGCTTCATATCAGCTTTCCTCCTTCTGTGATTTTTTCCTGCCGCGGTGTTCCGCTTGGGATGGTGGAATCATAACGCCGTCAAAGCCCAATGTCAACCCCTATTTTTCCTTTCTGCGTTTTCGACAAAAAACCTACGGTACAGGTATGCGATTTCGTAAAATTCTCCCCGAACGAAAAACGAAGGCAGCTTATGCCGCCTTCGTTTTATTCAGAAACTTTCGCATGAACAGCACGGCCATCACCGCGCACAGCGCCTCGGACACCAGCGGCGCGTACCATATAGCGGTGCCGCCCACGGCAAAGGCCAGCAGGAACAGCGCTCCGGCCTGAAACGCCAGACCCCGCCCCACGGAAATGCTGATAGCCGCCTTGGGCTGCTCCACCGCCGTCAGGAAGCCGCCCATGAGGATGTTGCCGCCCAGCAGCAGATAGCACAGGCCGTACCGCCGCAGCGCGCCTGCGGTGTCCGCCGCCAGCCACGGCTTCTCCGCGTCCACGAATATGCCGGCGATCTGCGGCGCGAACAGCATCACCCCGGCGAAGATCACCGCCGTCATAATGGCCACCGCCGTGGCGCCGTACCGCAGCAGCTTCCGGTAGCCCGCCGCGTCCTCCTTGCCGTAGTGATAGCTCACCAGCGGCTGGCTGCCCTGTGAGATACCCAGCATGGTGTTGACGATCAGCGTGTTCACGTAGGCGATGATGGTGTAGCTCACCAGCGCGTCGTCGCCCAGACAGCGCAGGATCACCCGGTTGAACAGGAAGATCATCACGCCGTTGCACAGCTCCGTCACGCCGTCGGCCACACCGATGGGCAGCAGCCGCTTATAGATGCTCCAGTCCATTTTGAACTTCACAAAGTGGAAGGTGTTGTGTCCCCGCAGGAAGTGCCGCAGATAGATGACGCAGGTCAGCAGCTGGGACAGTCCCGTGGCCACCGCCGCACCCCACACGCCCCAGTCCAGAAGGAAAATGGCCACATAGTCCAGCACACAGTTGGTCAGGCAGCCGGTGATGACCGTCAGAATGGCCAACCGGGGATAGCCGTCCGTCTTGATGAGCACCTCCATGTTGTAGGACACGATAAAGCACACGGCGAAGGGCGCCAGCCCCTTCAGATAGTCCATGGTGTACTGATACGTCACGTCCTTGGCGCCCAGCAGCACGGCAAACGGCTCCAGGAATACCAGCACCAGCACCGTGATGGTCAGGCCGATGCACGACAGCAGCACCGTGTTCTGGGAGAACAGGCTGTTGGCCTTTTCGCCCTGCCCCTGCCCCAGATAGATGGCGATGATGGTGCTGGTGCCCACGGCGAAGATGATGCCGATGGAGAACAGCACGTTGGTGAAGGGCACCGCCAGATTCACCGAAGCCATGGCGTATTCGTTCACGCCCTTGGATACCATCAGCCCGTCCACGATGGAGTACAGGCTGAATACCATCAGAGATGCCACCGTAGCGGCTACGAAATGCAGGAATTGCGACAAAAGACTGCGCTCATTGAGCATTTTGGATGAGATTCCTTTCTTTACTATTTGCAGGTGCGGTTTCCCGCACCTGCTATGCATTCTATTCTAACGAAAATTTCCGGAAAAGTCAAATATACTTGCCGTTAAGGGCAGGACACTATATAATATATACCATGAAAAAAACTGAGGAGGTCATCACCGTGGAAGCCTATGTCATGGATGCGTTTTCCGCGCGGCTATTCGGCGGCAATCAGGCGGGCGTCGTCCTGCCCGACCGCCCCCTGTCCGATGCGGTCATGCGGCAGATCGCCGCGGAGTTCAAGCATTCCGAAACCGCCTTTGTCACCCGTGAGCCGGACGGCTCCGTGTCCCTGCGGTATTTCACCCCCGCCGGAGAGGTGGAGCTGTGCGGCCACGCGACGGTGGCCTCCTTCGCGCTGCTGCGGCAGCTGGGCAGCGTGCCCGACGGCGACTGCACCGCCCATACGAAGGCCGGTGAGCTGACCGTCACCGTCCGGGGCGATACCGTGTGGATGGACATGGCGCCGCCGCAGCTGCTGGCGGACATTCCGGAGGAGGAGTGGGCGCCGCTTTATGCGGCCTACGGCCTGACCCCCACCGACATGCCGGCGGGATACATCCCCCGCATCGTCTCCACCGGCCTTGCGGACATCATGCTGCCCGTCCGCGACCACGACACCCTCATGCGCGCCGTGCAGAACGCCCCGGCGGTCACGGAGCTGTCCCGGAAATACGATGTCACCGGCGTCCACATGTTCTGCCCTGGCGCGGACGGCGTCACGGCGTGGTGCAGCAACTACGCGCCCCTGTACGACATTCCGGAGGAGTGCGCCACCGGCACCAGCAACGGCGCGCTGACCTATTATCTCTACCTGCGGGGCGACGTGAAGCCGGGGGAGGAGAACGTGTTCCTGCAGGGCGAGCACATGTCCCGCCCGTCAGAGATACGCAGCGTCCTGTATGAAAAGGACGGCGCCGTGACCGTCCGCATCGGCGGCCGCGCCGTGGCCAGCATGTCCTGCGACCTGCGCCTGTAGGGGACACCCCGGCGCCGCTCTGTAGGGGACGATGCCCACATCGCCCCGCCCGTAGGGGACGGCGCCCCGCAAGGGGCGCCGCGTTGTTTTTTTGGAGGGGTATGCACCTGTAGGGCGGGACCCATGTGTCCCGCCGCCGGGTACGCATTTTTCGGCGGGGCACGCGGGCCCCGCCCTACGGCATGTGCGGTCACGCTCCGTAGGGGACGGCGTCCTGCAGTGGAGCGCAGCGGAACAAATGCCCTTGGGGTACGACGTCCCGTTTCGCACGGTTCTTGTTCTGCTTTGTAGGGGCGGACGACTCTGCCCGCCCCGTCAGCGAGGCGCAAAGCGCCGCGGCAATCCGTCCCCCTTCCACAAATCTCCGTCAAAATCACAACAATTTCCCACCAAATTTTGTGCACCTATCCAAAATGTGGAAATTTCGCCGGAAACGGTTGCGCAGGGGGCGGAGGAGTGCTATATTCTGACCGTCAATCGCATACGCGCGGGGCGCCCATGGGCGCCGGATTCTTTTCCTACCTCTTTAGGAAAAGAATCACCGGGCGGCTGCGAAATAAATTCTGACTTAGGAGGGCTCTTAAATGAACAACAAAAAAGCAACAAAGCGCGCACTGCTGACCAGCATTATGGCACTGGTCATGTGTGTGGTCATGCTGGTCGGGACAACGTTCGCCTGGTTTACCGATACGGCATCTACCGGCGTCAACAAGATCCAGGCGGGTAATTTGGACGTCAAGCTCATGTACAGCACCGACATGCAGACATGGAAGGAAGCCACCGACCAGACCAAGCTCTTTGATGACAATGCGCTGTGGGAGCCGGGTTACACGCAGGTGGTGTACCTGAAGGTTGTCAACGCAGGCAATCTGGCGCTGAAGTATGAGGCCGGCTTCTCCAAAAACTACACCTCCAACAGGGGCAAAAATGTTAACGGCGATTGGTATCGTGTAGATAATTATCTGAAGATCGGCACTGCCGAGACCACGACCAAATTTGAAAACCGCGAGGATGTTTGGTCTGCCATTGCCGCCACCGAAAAGACTTTGGCGAAGGATGTTATGCTGACCAACGATTGGGTCACGCTGAAAGCCAGAGAAGAGTCTAAGCCTTTCGCTGTGGCAATCTATATGCCAACATCTGTCGGCAACGAAGCCAACGCTTCAAGACTCAGACCTTCCTCTGTCTCCGGCCTCGGCATTGAGGTGCGCGCTACTCAGGCGACTGTGGAACGCGACAGCTTTGATAACAATTACGATGCAAATGCGGCTACCGTTCTCAAGCGCGTGGAATATACTGACGGCGAACATACAGTGACCGGCAACATTCAGGCAAACGGCACATCCGGTGCAATTCACGGAACGGGTACTGCAAAGATTACCGTAGATGCTACAACGGTTTACGGCACCTATGTCAGTGACTATGCGATGGCCGTCTGCGCCTCCAGTAGATCCGAGATTATCATCAAGGGCGGCGATTTTGCAAACCAGGCTCCCGCAGGTTCTGCGCTGTCCCTGATTTATGCAGAGGATAATGCGAAGATCACCATTGAAGGCGGCACCTTTAAGTGCGTCAGCCCAGCTTGGACGCTGAACTGCAATGACAGCGACGCTGCCACTATCACCGTCAAGGGCGGCTCGTTCTACAAGTTTGACCCGTCCAATGTCACTGTCGGCGAAGGCGAAATCTTCGTCGCCGCAGGCTATCATGTCGTTCAGGACGGCGATTGGTACAAGGTTGTTGCCGATTAAATATTCCCCCGCGGTTCCCGCTTGCATAAAGCGGCGAATATAACCCTCC
>DNFA01000083.1:0-4483 GCA_003487665.1 Oscillibacter sp. | reverse complement strand
AACCGCGCGAAACGGGACGTCGAGGACGCCGTCCCCTACAAAACAGCATAACAACAGGGACGGCGTTTTCGCCGTCCCTGTCTGTATGCGTCTTTTATACGTACCGCTGCGTGGTCACATCGAACACGCCCCGGGTGGTGATGCGCAGACTGGGGATCACCGGCAGCGCCATGAAGCTCAGCGTCATGAACGGGTCGATGCCCGTGGACACGCCCAGCTCGTAGGCGCTCTTCTTGGCGGCCTCCAGATCGCGGTTCACGTTCACCAGCGTGTCGTCGGACATGATGCCGGCGATGGGCAGCAGCAGCTCGCCCTTCACCTGCCCGTCCTCCACCACGGTGATGCCGCCGTGCTGCTGCACGATGCGGTTGGCGGCAAAGGCCATGTCCTCCTCGTTGGCGCCCACCACGATGATGTTGTGGCTGTCGTGGCTGATGCTGGTGGCCACTGCGCCCTTCTTCAGACCGTAGCCCTTGATATAGCCCAGACCGATGTGGTGGGTGTTCTTGTGCCGCTCGATCACGGCGATCTTCAGAATGTCGTAGTCCACGTCAATGCGGTCGGTGTAGCCGCCGTCGGTGGTGGTGATCTCGCCGTTCACCATGCCGATCACCGCGTGGGGACGGTCGTCGGTGAAGTCCGCGGCGCTCAGCGGCGCCACATGGAACGTGTCGTGGGCGCGGTTGACCAGATACGGGTCGATCTCCGGGGCGGGGAAGTCCGCCACCACGCCATTTTCCACCATCAGCACGCCGCGCTTGTACACCTTCTCAATGTTGAAGTGCTCAAAGTCGTCGATGATGACGAAGTCCGCCAGATAGCCCGGCGCGATAGCGCCGCGGTTGTTCAGCAGGAAGTACCGCGCCGCGTTGTGGCAGGCGGCCTTGATGGCCGTGATGGGGTCTGCGCCCAGCGAGATGGCCTTCTTCACGATGTAGTCGATGTGCCCCTTCTCCAGCAGGTCGTTGGGGTGCTTGTCGTCGGTGCAGAACATGCACCGCTCCACATACTTGTCGCACAGCAGGGGTGCCAGCGCCTCCAGATTCCGGGCGGCGGTACCCTCGCGGATCATGATGAACTGCCCGCGCTGGAGCTTGGCGATGGCGTCGTCGATGTCGTGGCACTCATGGTCAGAGTACACACCGGCGGCGATGTAGGCATTCAGGTCGTTGCCCACCAGATCGGGGGCGTGGCCGTCGATCTTCTTGTGGTGCGCCTGGCTGGCCACGATCTTCTCCACCACCTGCGGGTCGCCGTTGATGGTGCCCACGAAGTTCATCATCTCCGCCAGACCCTGCACACGGGGGTGGTCATAGAAGCTGTCGATGGCGCGGTAGTCCAGATTGGCGCCGGACTCGTCCAGCGGCGTGGCCGGTACGCAGGAGGGAAGCATGAACCGCACGTCCACCGGCAGATCCTCCGTGGCCTGCAGCATGTACTCGATGCCGTCGGTGCCCATGACGTTGGCGATCTCGTGGGGATCGGTGATCACGGTGGTGGTGCCGTGGGGCAGCACCGCCTTGGCGAACTCCACCGGGCTGACCAGCGAGCTTTCCAGATGGATGTGGGCATCCACAAAGCCGGGCAGCACGATCTTGCCGCCCATGTCCACCTCCACATTGCCGCTGTATTCGCCCATGCCCACGATCAGCCCCTCGGCCACGGCGATGTCGCCATGACACAGCTCGTTGGAGAATACGTTCACATAGGTGGCATTCTTCAGCACCAGATCGGCCTTCTCCCGTCCGGCGGCCACGGCGATGACCCGCAGCTTCTTCGTCAGCTTCCGGTTGATCTTACCGGCATAGCTCTCCTTCACAGCCATATATACCGCTCCTTTCGCACCACAAAAGCATTAGTTTTGTTAATTCTACATATTACCATCACTTATCACAAAAGTCCATCCCCCCAGCTATAAAAAAAGAGCGGCAGTCCTGCGGCTACCACTCTTTTTGCTAATATAACTGCGTTATTTCACGCTGCCGTCGGCGTTGAACACCGGCAGAACGCCCAGATACTTGATGTCCTTGCGCTCCGCTGCGCCGCCCTCGGCCAGAACTGCGATGCGATCCACCACGGTGCCGCCGGCCATCTTCACCAGCTCCTCCATGGCGTGCAGCGAGCCGCCGGTGGAGATCACGTCGTCCATGAGGACGATGCGCTTGCCGCGGATGAGATCGGCGTCGTCCCGCCCCAGATACAGCTTCTGCACCCCGGCGGTGGTGATGGACTTGTCCTCCACGTGCAGGGGGGCGGGCATGTAGGCCTTGGGACCCTTCCGGGCGATGAAATAGTGCTTGGCGCCGCTCTGCCGCGCCATCTCGTGGATCAGGGGAATGGACTTGGCCTCGGCGGTAAACAGATAGTCATAGCTGTCCGCATCCAGCATAGCCAGCATGTCACGCGCGCAGGCTACGGTCAGCTCTGCGTCGCCAAAGCAGATGAATGCGCTGATGTACAGATCGTCCGTGACCTTACAGATAGGCAGCTCCCGATGCAGACCGGCGATGTCGATGGGGTAAACAGACATGATACAAAACTCCTTCAGCGGCTCCGCCCAGCGGCAGCCGCGCATGATAAGCGGCGCACGAACGCCACCACACAATTATAATGACATCTTTGCCAAAAGTCAACCCTTACCGCCTTAAAACGCCGCCATTTCCGGCGCGTCGAACCCGCTGACGAATTTTTCACAGGTCTGCGCCATCTCCCTGGCGCAGGAGGCGAAATACGGATCGGCCACGCCCACCGTGTGCATCCCCGCGGCCTTGGCGCCCCGGATGGCCTCCACGGAATCGTCGAACAGCGTGCACGCCTCCGGCGCGGCGTTCAGCTCCGCCGCCACCTTTTTCCACAGCTCCGGCGTCTTTTTCTCCATGCCCAGCTCCTGCGCGAAGAAAATGCGCTCGAAGTACGGTAGCAGCCCCAGATGGGTCAGCGCCGACCGGCAGTGTACCGGCACCGCGCTGGTGACCACGGCCATGCGCTCGCCCCGCGCGCGCATCCGCTCCAGAAACGCCCGCACGCCGGGCTTTTCCGGTACGCTTCCGGCGTACAGATCGCCGGCCAGCTCCATCCACTCCGCCATGATCTCCTCCTCGGATTCCGGCAGATGGCAGAACTCCTTCGTGAACTTTGCCGCCAGCGGAAAGATGGTGTGCGCCACGCCCTCGTAGTACGCCTGCGTGTAGGGCAGACCCCGCCGCGCCAGAAATTCCGTGTCCACGTCCTTCCATATCCCGTTGGAGTCGATCAGTGTTCCGTCCATATCAAAAAGCAGCATGTATATCCTCCGTTCCGCGGGAAAAACTCCTTGCCATTCCGCATCTCAAGTGGTATCATAGCACGGTCAACTGCTGCTGTAAATGGGGATTTTCTCTGTTTTCAGCCGGAAAAAGGAGGAATCGTGTATGCAGACCATCGATTACCGCAGAGGACTGCCCGCCATGGCGGCGTGCTTCCTGATCTGGGGCTTTCAGCCGCTGTATTGGTATATGTGTACCAATGTCTGCGGCGAGATCGACACGTTTTTCCTCATGGCCTGCCGCATCATCTGGGCGGCTGTTACCTGCCTGTGCATCCTGAAGGTGCAGGGCAAGCTGCCCCAGCTGTGGGCGGTGTTCAAGGACAAGCAGGTGCTCAAGCGGGAGCTCCCCGCCTCCGTGTTCCTGTTCGGCGACTGGATCGTGTATCTCTGGGCGGTACAGAACGGCCGTGTGCTGGAGTGCAGCCTGGGCTATTACATCCAGCCGCTGGTGGTGTTCGCGCTGGGCGCGGTCATCTTCAAGGAGAAGATGAGCTGGCGGCATTTTATCATCATCGGTATCGTGGTGGTGGGCATCGTGCTCTCCGCCTCCGGCTTCGGCGGCGTGCCCTATGTGACCATCGCGCTGGCGCTGATGTTCGCCGTCTACGCGGCCATCAAGAAGAGCCTGACCATCGATTCCATCGTGTCTACCACGTCGGAGATACTGATGATGGTGCCCGTGGCACTGCTTTTCGTCCTTTTCTTCCGCATGGGCGACAACGGCATGGGCAGCATGACCGTCATCAAGCAGATGCTGATGATCGGCGGCGGCATCATCACCGGCCTGCCCATGGTGTTCTACTCCATCGGCGTGCGGAACCTGCCGCTGATGACCACCGGTATCTGCCAGTATCTCAGCCCTACGCTGGGCATCGTCTGCGGCGCCATCATGGGCGAAGCGCTGACCCGCGAGAAGCTGGTGAGCTTCCTGTTTATCTGGGTGGGTGTGATCCTGTATGTGCTGAACACCGTCTACGAGGAGCGGCGGAAAAAGAGCGCGGTGCAATGAATTCTGACGGGACGGCATTAGGCCGCCTGGCATAAGAAAACATACGCCGCAAAAGGCGCGTTTCGCGCAGCCCCGTCGTTGCGCCGCCTTGACAGACATCCAGTATGCCTGCGGCAGCGCGCCTCGGCTCTGCACAAAACGCGCACTTTTTCGGTGCGAAGCAGTTT
>DNFA01000014.1:10762-13976 GCA_003487665.1 Oscillibacter sp. | reverse complement strand
GGGACAGAGGTACACATCACGGTTCTCGTCGCGGTAAAAATCGTCCCGCGTGAACTGTGTGTTTGCCCGCGCGGCGGTCTTTTGCGGCCGCACGAAAAAGTCGATCCCCAGTTCGCCCAGCACCCGATGGGCCAGCGGAAAATCGTAGGCGGCGTCCGCGGTAGCGGCCTGAATTGGTACAACATTTTCGTGAATACGCTCGATCAAGCCAAAAAACGGCACGGAATCGTTCACATCTCCGGCGGTCACGGTCTGGCCCACGATGATGCCAAAGTCAGCGTCCACCGCTTGATGGGCGAGGTAGTGAGGTCCCTCCGGCTTCCCCGGACGCTTCAGATGACCCGCCTCCGGATCTGTGCGGCTGACGCGCTTGTGGGAGCGGCGGTTGTCCCGTTTGATCTGCTTTGTCCGCTTTTTCCGGCGTTTTCCGGTTCGCCGCTCAAGTTCCTCCAACCCTTCCTCCTCGTAATCGTCCAGCCGCTCCCAGTAAACGCCGGCCTCCTCCGCGACCTCCACCAGTTCTTCCGACGCACGGGAGGCGTTGGCTCTGACGTGGGTCGAATCCGTACCGATCACTCGCCCGCTGACAAGACCTTTTTCGACGCACTGCCCCACAACTTCTTCAAATAATCGCCGAAACACCTTGCGGAAGGACGGTTTCCGGCGGCGCAGCTGCGAGATGGTGCTGTGGTCCGGTACGCGGTCGAAGAGGTCGAGGCCCAGGTACCAGCGCAGGGCGATGTCGGTCTGGACGCGGCGCTCGATCTGTCGCTCCGACGGGATGCCGTACAGGAAACCCACCAGCAGATACTTCACGATGACCACCGGGTCGATGGCCGGGCGGCCGTATTTTTTGCTGTAAAGCGGGGCTGTTTCCTCGTACACGAACGACAGATCCAGCGCCGCCTCCAGTTTTCGGAGGAAGTGTCCCTGGGGCATTAAGTCCTCGATCGTTACCATGTGCATCGCCAGCTGCATCTGCATGTTCCTCCGTTTTACTCCGCCTTGACTGCGATCCGAATCTTGCTGTAGTCGTAGCCAACCATGTCCAGAATTCTTGTCGTCAGAATCCGCATGAGTGTTTCGGCATCATAGTGTGTCTCTATGTATAGAGCTTCATCGATCTTTACCGGGCTGCGCATTTTCCCGGTCTCACTCCCTAGCAGAACCCGATTTCGTCCCAACACTTTCCCCCGCAGATCCATGAGTGCCTGACGCTGATCCGAATCTTTGCAGCAATCTTTCAGCAATTCCTCCGCAACGCTTTTCCATGTGGGGTTCTCTGTCCTACGTCCATCTGCAAAAATAACTCCGGTCGGTCGTTTTCCCTTGAATATCCCTGCACCTACATTCAACGGATATATGATCTCGTATTTTCTTGGTTTGCGGCTCTCTTTTTGCCGAGACGGTACACTTTCTTTTTTCACCTCGTCGATGATCCAATCGAATTTTTCATCGATCTCGCGGATCAATTCTTCCCTAAGCTTTTGCAGTTCCTGTATGGTATTCATCCGTTTGCTCCTTTCATTATATGGCGCACGTGCTAAATATACTATACCGGAACACTTCTCTTTTGTCAACCACTTTGTCAACACGCCCAACTTGAGACGCCTTTTTTCACCCCGCTTTTGCGAAAAAAGCCGAACACAAAAGCCTTTTGTAACTTTACTGCTACTTTTCGGGAAAATTTCGGGTTTTGCCGTTCCTGTCCGTGATAGCTACATCAGAACGAAAGACAGCAGGAGAACGACTATGAAACTCGCAGACTTTTACGCCTACACGGAGCAGACCTTTGACTCCTTCTGCAAGCAGGTCATCCGCAACGAGCGTACCGATGCCCTACGGGAGCTGGCGTACCACGCAAAGAACGAGACGGTGTTTTCGGCACTTACACCCGCGGAGATGGCGCGGCTGTCCATGGTTGACCGTATCCCCGAAGATACGGTAGAGTTCCACATCCGCGGTTATACCTTGACGGTAGAGAACGCCGCGCTGGGACAGGCTATCGCCGTCCTCCCGATACGCCTGCGGGACGTGGCGCTGCTGTACTACTTCGCAGGCATGAACGACCCGCAGATCGGTCAGTTGCTTCGGCTCAAGCCGGACACGGTGCAGCACCGCAGAACAGCGTCGTTGGCCAAACTGCGGAAACTGCTGGGAGGTTCGTATGGACAATAAGATTTCCTATCAGACCATTCTTGCAGCCAAGGCCGGTGATCCTATCGCCATGGAGCAGGTACTACGCAATTACGACAGCTACATAACCATGTGCGCCCAGCGAACCATGACCGATGAGTACGGCAACCACCGCGTGGCCGTGGATATGGAGCTGAAGGCCGTCTGCAAAGCAAACTAATGCTGCAAATCATCTACAAGTTTGATCCGACCCGCCTGCCCGAAGGTGAGGTAATTGAAACGGATTAGTGTTGCTGATCCGTGAGAGGGCATAGTGTGCTGCGCCTTCTCACGGGCTGGCAACAGTCCGGCTATATGCCATTCTAAAACTGAATAGGGCTGTTTGGGTACATTCCCGAAGCAACGAGCCGGTGAGAGGCGCGCCAAGATCGTCCACAGGGACGGGAGCGAGAGACGCCATCGTCACGTGGCGACACTGTGGCAGTGCCACCGCCATGACTTGCGGAGGGGTAAGATACTTGCGTTGGCTATGCTTCACCGCGTAGAACGCCCCGCCATCAGAATGGAGGGAGGCCATGACCTATGAGACAGTTGCCGCTGTCGCCCATTCCGCCGCTGAAGAATATCAAGGAAATACAAGGGGGGAATTTCAATGAATGACAAGGGCAATTCTGTGTCTCCTGTCTCCCAGCGAATTGTTATTGACGGGTGTACCGTTATCCTCCGCTATGCTGCAAGCGGTGATCCGGCGGCAGCACACGCTGTGCAAAATAGCCTGTTTAACTTCCAAAGCTCGCCGCAACCGATTTTTTGCAATAACGGTGAAAGTGTGAGATAATAATGGTGTAATGGTGTAAGGTGTACTTTGAAAAATAAATAGAGAACAAAAAGTTCAAGACTATACGCCATTTTCTGGTGGGGAAATGAGGTGTATGTAACATGGGAAACATAAAGCGAGTATATTGCCTGTACCGCGTTTCGACCGCGGGACAGGTAGAAAAAGATGACATTCCCATGCAAAAGTGAAGTGACCCCAAAAAGTTAGACAATATTTCGAAGTAAAAATTGTTCAAGCAGC
>DNFA01000014.1:0-10530 GCA_003487665.1 Oscillibacter sp. | reverse complement strand
TCCTGCGGTTGTTGTAGTAATCTAGATATTCGATCAGTTCCAGTTTGAAGTGTTCCATGGAGCGGAACTCCTGCAAATACAGCAGCTCACTTTTGAGCAGCACGAAGAAATTTTCTATCACGGTATTGAAGTCTGGAGTTCCGTGGAGGGGCAACAACGGTTTGACAACCACGTTGACAAGCTGCTGAACTACATACGTTATTGGCAGGCAGCGGGTGAGAGCATAAAAACCTCCGTCCGCGTCAAGACCCGCATGGAACAGCTGACACAAGACGGCCTGTTCACCGGCGGCTCTATCCCATACGGCTATCGTTTGGAAAAGCGTGGCCGTATCAATAAGCGCAACAGAGAGGTCTGCGACCTCACCGTTGACGATGATGCCGCAAAGATCGTTCAGCTGATTTTCTATAAATACGTTCACGAAGGCTACGGCGCACAACGTCTGTGCCGCTATCTGACCGAGCTGGGTATCCGCAAGGCCGATGGAAGGAATTTTCCCAACACCACCATCAATCGTATCATCAAAAATCCCATCTATGTCGGCCAACTCCACAATGGCGATGCTACATCGGAGCGTATACCCGAACTGCAAATCATCGACCAGGATACGTTTGATGCCGCCCAACAGTTGATGGCGGCGCGGGCTACCCATCACGCAGACACGCCGTTGAACATGAAAGGGCAATCCCTGTTAGTGGGCAACATTTTCTGCGGACACTGCGGAAACCGCCTGACGCTGACCACCAGCGGGCGCAAGACCATTCAAAAGGATGGTACGGTTCGGCGCGAGATACGCTGCCGCTATCAGTGCCACTACAACCTGCGACACCCCGGCGAGTGTGACGGACAATCCGGCTATGGTGTTACAAAGCTGGACGGTATCGTGGAGAAAATCATCCGCCATCAGTTCGCGCAGATCAAGATGGCCTCACAGGATGATGTGATTGCCCAGCAGCACGAAAAGGCCGTGGAACTGGCGCGGGCAAGGTGCAATATGGCTGAAATGCAGTTGAGCGAGAAACGCCGCGAGTTGGAGGATTACCGAAACGAAACCATAAAGGTCATTCGCGGGGAGAGCCGGTTGAATGTTGACCTGCTGAACGAGTTGATCGACAAAGCGCAGACCGACGTAGAAGCTCTGGCACAGACAGCGGAAGCGGCACGGCAGGAGCTTGAGAGTCGTATCGCAGACATGGAGACAGAACAGCAGGAGTACGACAAGCTGAAAACATGGGCAGACCTCTATGACAACTGCAACTTCGCGGCTAAGAAAATGATCGTGTCGCAGTTCATCAAGTCCGTCCGCGTTTACCGCGACTATACGCTGGAAGTCGAGTTCAACGTTTCCTTTGAGCAATTCCAGCAGTTACAGGCCGCGTGCAGCGGCGGCACAAATGAGAGAACGAACGTCTGCATCGAGGCATAAGAAAAGCAGACCTGCCTAAACAAGTCTGCTTTCTTGGTGGACCCAAAGGGATTCGAACCCTCGACCTCTCGGATGCGAACCGAACGCTCTCCCAGCTGAGCTATGGGCCCATGTGCCTGACGCGTGAGCTACGCGCCCTAAATTGTGTTTGGGATGTGGCTCGCGTGACTACCGCGTGAGCTACGCCCCCGAAAAGTGTTGCGTAAAGTGTACCGTGTGGACTCCCAGCTGAGCTACAAGCCCGTATTCACTTGGTACCTTGCTATTATACACGTTTTCCGGAAAAATGCAAGAGGAATTTCTCCGTCCGTGCAGACATTAGCAAGAGAAAATGCAATTATTATATATTCGTATTTTACTTATGCCGAAAGTGTGGTATACTACTGAATGTTGTGCGGCTGCGGCCGCGCAGGAATAAACAAATGACAGGAGTGCTGTTGCTATGAGCAGAACGTTGGGAACCGTCGTCCGCGGCGTGCGTGCGCCTATTTTCCGCGAGGGTGATAATGTGGTGGACATCACCGTGTCCACCGTCCTGAACGCGTTGCAGGACAACGCCGTCACCGCCCGTGACGGCGACGTGGTGGCCGTGACCGAATCCGTTGTGGCGCGCTGCCAGGGCAACTACGCCACCTGTGAGCAGATCGCCGCCGATGTGCGCGCCAAGACCGGCGGCAAGACCGTGGGCGTGGCGTTCCCCATCCTCAGCCGCAACCGTTTCTCCCTGCTGCTGCGGGGCATCGCGCTGGGCGCGGAGAAGGTGGTGCTGCTGCTGAGCTATCCCTCCGACGAGGTGGGCAACCATCTGGTGAGCCTTGACCAGCTGGACGAGGCGGGCATCGACCCGTGGCACGATGTGCTGTCTCTGGAGCAGTTCCGCGCCGCCTTCGGTCAGGTGGTGCATCCCTTTACCGGCGTGGACTATGTGGCCTATTACAAGTCCATTATCGAGGAGGCCGGCGCGCAGGCGGAGATCGTGTTCGCCAACCGCGTCACCGCCATCGTGCCCTACACCGACACGGTCATCACCTGCGACATCCACACCCGCCAGCGCAGCAAGCGGCTGCTGGCCGCCGCCGGCGCCAAGGTGGTGCTGGGTCTGGACGACCTGCTGACCGCCCCCGTGGACGGCAGCGGCTGCAACCCCCAGTACGGTCTGCTGGGCAGCAACAAGGCCGACGACGACCGGGTGAAGCTGTTCCCCCGTGACGCCAAGGCGGTGGCCGAGGCCATCGGCAAGGCCATGAGCGAGGCCACCGGCAAGCGCATCGAGGCCATGGTCTACGGCGACGGCGCCTTCAAGGATCCCGCCGGCAAGATCTGGGAGCTGGCCGACCCGGTGGTAGCCCCCGGCTACACCGGCGGTCTGGTGGGCACGCCCAACGAGCTGAAGCTGAAGTATCTGGCGGACAAGGAATTCGCCGATCTCAGCGGCGAGGCGCTGCAGAAGGCCATCTCCGAGAAGATCCGCGCCAAGGACGCCAAGCAGTCTCTGGTGGGCAATATGGTGTCCGAGGGCACCACGCCCCGGAACCTGACCGACCTGATCGGTTCCCTGTGCGACCTGACCAGCGGCAGCGGCGACAAGGGCACGCCCATCATCTACATTCAGGGCTATTTCGACAACTACACCAACGAATAAATAACAGCAGTCCCCCGGCTTCCGCCGGGGGACTGCGTGGCAAAAAAGAGCACCCTCACGGGTGCTCTTTTTGCCATTACAGGAGCCGCTCCCAGCGGGGCGTGCCCCAGCCAGAAGTGTCGAAATAGCGGCGCACCGCGTCGCACATGATCTGGAGCTTGGCGCGGATGTAGGGGGACTGGATCAGCAGCTCCGCCTCGTCATCGTGGGTCATGAAGAACTCCATGATGCGGGCGCGATCCTCCGTGGCCGCCACGCAGCTGTAGGTATCCACGAAGCGGACGTCCTCCGGCGCACTGCTGTACAGCGTCCAGGGCTGGGCAGGATCCTGCATCGTGCCGTCGCCGTAATAGAGGAAGCCCTCCGGGTTCAGGCGGTTCCACTGGTCCCAGTCGAAGGCCGTGTAGTCGCGGGAGCGTATCTCGTTCTCCGTGGCGTGCCATATCTCGTGGCAGACGGTGCCCTCCCGCATGTAATCGGCCTGCACGTCCAGGGCGATGTACTGCCAGTCGGCAGAGTCGTAGGCGCAGCCCACCACGCCGTAGTCGCTGGCGATGTGCGCCACCAGTAGGAAGCACAGACCGCCCTCGCCCACGCTGTTGCGGAACTGGGCAGGAAGCCCTGCGGGTACAGGGCGAAGGCGCGGCTCATGCTGTCCGACAGGGTGATATCCTTGTCGCACAGTGCCGCCGCCTCGCGGCACTGGGAGGACAGGAGGATGCGGACGCCATAGGCGTCCTCCAGCGTGTCGGCCAGGCGGCGCGCCTCCTGCAGGCTGTCGGCCACGTCTGCGCCGTTTACGGCGCTCCAGTAGGACTGCGCCAGCGCGTCGTCCACCGTCAGGGGCGAGGGGACGGGCGCGGCATCGGCCACCGGTGCGAAGGTCAGCTGCGCGGGATCCATGGCGTAGAGCCGGAAAGCGCCGTCCTGATACACCGCGCCCACCAGCAGCTGCGTCTCCGGCAGGTAGCAGCAGGAGTACATCTCCCCGGCGATGCCCACATCCGGCAGGCTGCACGCCGCGATATGTGCGCCTGTGGCGTACAGCGTGGAGCGCCCCGTTGCCACGCCCAGGAGGTAGGGGGCGCCGGGGAGGGCATACAGGTCGCCGGCGGTATCCGTGAACAGGGACGCATCGGCAAAGAAGAACGTATCGCCGCTGCCGGTCAGGGCGGAATAGCCCATTTTGTCGTTGTCAAAGGCCAGCAGGGACATGGTATCGCCCGCCAGCGCCGCCTGATAGCGCTGGGCGCACAGCATGGACAGCTGCCCGGTGGTCACGTCCAGCAGGGCGGTGCCGCACTCGCTGCCGTAGGGCGACAGGAGGAACTGCACCGCCATGCGCCCGGCAGCCGCGTCAAAGGCGGTGATATCCAGTATCCGCAGGTCGCAGGACAGGGGCATGCGCTCCGGCTGCCCGCCGTCCACCTGCTGGCGGAAAAGCACACTGTCCCGCAGGAAGTAATATGTGCCGCCGTCAAGGGAGAAATAGCCGTCCACGTTCTCGGCCGCCGTCCATGTGCCCGCCTGCGCCAGACGGCTGCTGAGAAACTGCCAGACGGCGTTTTCCCGGTCGCACAGGGCGAAGCCGTCGGACAGGGACTGCTCCTTCAGATCCCACACGCCGTCCAGCACCGTCTCCTGCCGCACGGTGTCGGCATCGGCGGCCTGGTGACGCTGGCGCAGGAGCTGCTGAAATAGCTATTGTATCTCCTGCTCCAGACTGTCGAATGTCTCGGTGCTGAAAAATTCGCCCAGCGTGATGCCCAGTCCGTCACAGAGGATCTTGATGGTCAGCAGCTTGGGATTCTGACTCTTGCCGTACAGGATATTCTTTATGCTGGACGGCGGCAGACCGCTGAGCGGCGCCAGCCTGTTGATGCTGATATTCCGCTGTTCGCACAGCTGCAAAATGCGGTCACGCACCGCTGTGATGGTGTTCATGTGTCCCTCCGGGTATTTTTTCAACTTTTTTTATCAGAATACCCGAAAAGGCTTGCTTTTATAGGCTACGCGTGCTACTATATAGGCTATAGATAGTCTATCGCCCACCTGTGCCCTGCTGCCATCCCCCTCACGCCGTCCCCCTCGGCGTGCCGGCAGCAGGGCTTTTTTATAAGCGCCGCTCCCTGCGATCGTGGGCAAAAAAAGAGAGCCTTGCAGCTCTCTTTTTTATTATGCGGATTTACTTGATGGGCTCGCCGGCGGCTTCCTTGGCGGCGATCTCCTTCATGGCGTCCTTGTGGCTCAGGTTCACGCGACCCTTTTCGTCGATCTCCGTGACCTTGACCCACATCATGTCGCCGATCTTGCAGGCGTCCTCCACCTTCTCGATGCGCTTGTCAGCCAGCTTGGAGATGTGCACCAGACCGTCCTTGCCGGGCGCCAGCTCCACGAAGGCGCCGAAGGTCATCAGGCGCACCACGCGGCCGTAGTACAGCTGACCCACCTCGGGGACAAACACGATGTCGTCAATGCACTTCTTGGCCTTTTCGCAGCTCTCCGCGTCGGGGGAGGCGATGTGGATGGTGCCGTCGTCGTCGATGTCGATCTTGGCGCCGGACTCGGCCACGATCTTCTGGATGACGGAGCCGCCCTTGCCGATGACGTCGCGGATCTTGTCCGGGTCGATGTGCATGGTGATCATCTTGGGCGCGTACTTGCTGACCTCGGCGCGAGGCTCGGCAATGCAGGGCAGCATGACCTGGTCGAGGATCTGGCAGCGGGCATCGTAGGTGATGTCCAGCGCGTTTTTGATGATCTCCATGGTCAGGCCGTCGTTCTTCAGATCCATCTGAATGGCGGTGATGCCCTTCTTGGTACCGGCCACCTTGAAGTCCATCTCGCCGTGGAAGTCCTCCACGCCCTGGATGTCGATGAAGGTGGTGAAGCTGCCGTCGTCGTCCTGGATCAGGCCGCAGGAAATGCCGGCCACAGGCGCCTTGATGGGCACGCCGGCGTCCATCAGTGCCAGCGTGGAGCCGCAGATGGAGCCCTGAGAGGTGGAACCGTTGGAGGACACCACCTCGCTGACCACGCGGATGGCGTAGGGGAACTCCTCCACGGGAGGAATGACGGGCAGCAGAGCGCGCTCAGCCAGCGCGCCGTGGCCGATCTCGCGGCGGCCGGGGCTGCGGGCGGGCTTGGCCTCGCCCACGGAGTAGCCGGGGAAGTTGTAGTGGTGCATGTAGCGCTTCTCCGTCTCCTCCCAGATGGTGTCCAGCTTCTGGTTGGCGGACAGGGTGTCCAGCGTGCAGACGGACAGCACCTGCGTCTGGCCGCGGGTGAACAGGCCGGAGCCGTGGACGCGGGGCAGAACGCCCACCTCGGCGTCCAGAGGACGGATCTCGTTCTTCTGACGGCCATCCACGCGATGACCCTCCAGCAGCCACTTCTTCACGATCATCTTCTGGAACTTGTAGGTGATCTCCTCCAGGTACTGATCCATGTTGGGATACTCTTCCAGATACTTCTCGTGCCACTTTTCGATCATGGCGTTCCAGCGCTGCTCGCGGACGTTCTTGTCGTCGGTGTCCATGGCGGCCTTGGCCTCGTCCATGAAGTCCTCGGTGATCTTATTGAACAGCTCGTAGTTGAAGTCGGCGTGGGGATAGTCGAACTTGGGCTTGCCGATCTCGGCCACCATCTGGTTGATGAGGGCGATCTGCTTCTGGTTCTCCTCGTGGGCGGAGCGAATGGCCTCGAACATCACATCGTTGGGCACCTCGTTGGCGCCGGCCTCGATCATGACCACCTTCTTGCCGGTGGAGACGACGGTCACGTCCAGGTCGCTGACCTTGCGCTGCTCGGCGTTGGGGTTGAACACCAGCTTGCCGTCCACCAGCCCCACCTTCAGAGCGGCCACGGGGCCGTTCCAGGGAATGTCGGAGATGGCCAGCGCCGCAGAGGTGCCGATGAGGGCAGCGATCTCCGGAGAGCAGTCGTGATCCACGGCCATGACGGTGCACATGACGGACACGTCGTTGCGGAAGTCATAGGGGAACAGGGGGCGGATGGGACGGTCGATGACGCGGGAGGTCAGGATGCCCTTCTCGCCGGGGCGACCCTCGCGGCGGTTGAAGCTGCCGGGGATGCGACCCACGGAGTACATCTTCTCCTCGAAGTCCACGGACAGGGGGAAGAAGTCGATGCCGTCCCGGGGACGGGGCGCGGCGGTGACGCAGCACAGCACGCGGGTGTCGCCATAGCCCACCATGACGGCGGCGTTGGCCAGCTCAGCCAGCTTGCCCACCTCCAGCGTCAGGGGACGGCCGGCCAGATCCATGGTGTACTTGTGGTAGTGGGGGAACTGGCGCTTGGTGATGATAGTTGACATGTGATTTCTCCTTTTCGTGAAATATCATCCCGCGTCGTGACCCATCGCCGTTAGCACTTGAAAACAGGCCGAAAGGTGCGGAATTTCGGCGCATTTTCAACTGCTAAGGGTCAATCGGCACACGGCGCAGAATGTGAAAGAAGGGTGATGCGCGGACGCACATCACCCTGTTTCAACTTACTTACGCAGACCCAGCTTGGCGATGAGGGCACGATAACGCTCGATGTCCTTCTTGGCCAGATAGTCCAGCAGACGGCGGCGCTTACCGATCATCATCTGCATACCGCGGCGGCTGTGGAAGTCATGGGGATGCACCTTCAGGTGAGCGGTCAGCTGGTTGATACGCTCGGTGAGGATGGCCACCTGAACCTCGGGGGAGCCGGTGTCGGTCTCGTGGGTGCGGTTGGCCTCGATGATAGAGGTCTTCTGATCTTTCAGCATCATAGTTGTGTTTCCACCTTTCTTGAAATACGCCCGCAGCCTGAGCCATGGGAGAGATGGAACGCTCCGCACCGCTAAGGCAGGGGTCATGCACGCTTGGCGCGTACTTTGTGATGATACCACAGAAAACCGCCGTTGTAAAGTGGTTTTTGCGGCATTTTCGGGAATTTTTACGCCGTCACCTGAATGGCGGCCACGGGGCAGCTGTCCGCCGCCTCCTGCACGCCGATCTTCTGCTCGTCGGGAATGGGGGACACCAGCACCCGCGCCGGTTCACCGTCGTCCAGCGCGAACACCTCCGGGCACAGCCCGGCGCACAGGCCGCACTGGATACACGCCTTTTGCAGCACCATCGCTTCCATGGAACATACCTCCTTTTAATTGATGGAAGTATTTTCCCCGGTTTGCGGCAGGAGTATGCAGGCGAGGGCGCCGTCCCCTACGCATTCCACACGGGACGTCAGTGTGTAGGGGACGGCGTCCTCGACGTCCCGTCAGCGCGGTTCCCGCTTTGCCTTGTAGGGGCGGACGACTCTGTCCGCCCGGACAGATAACGCACAGGCGCGGCGGGGCGTATTCAGCTCTCGGCGATATGCCGCGCGAAGGCCGCCGCCTGCGCCTCGATGCCCGGCAGCTTCACAAGGCTGCCGCGCTCGTTGGCCGTCTCCAGCAGGGAGAACCGGGGCGGCAGGTAGAAGGACTTGTTCATGTTCAGGGCGGAGATCAGCTGGCGCGCCAGCAGGTCGCCGCCGGAGTAGCCGGAGACGATCAGCCCGAACAGGCGCTTGTCGTACATGCGGGTCTGGCGGAACAGCGCCGTGAGCCGGTTGACGCAGGCGGTCAGGTTGGCGGCCAGCGCGTCGTTGTAGTTGGCGCAGAGCATCACCAGCGCATCGCAGCGGCGGACGGCGGGATAGACCTCATCCACCATGGGGCCGCCGTAGAAACAGCCGCCCTGCTCGCCGAAGTGGAGACAGGCGGTGTAGCTGCATCCGTTGCAGTCGGCCATGGTGCCGTTGCGCAGGCAGATCTCCTGCACCTCCATGTCCGCCGGAAGCCCGGCCTTCACCAGCTCCCACAGCGCCAGCGTGTTGGACGTGGCGCGCTGGGAGGCGTGGAGCGCCAGCACGTTCCGGATGGGCGCGGGCTTTTCCCACGCATCCAGCCGGGCGATCAGCTCCGCCAGCGCCGCGTGGAAGGCCGTGACCTCGTCCGTGCCGCCGATCTGCGCCTGGGTGCGGAAATTGCGCAGGGAGCCGGTGGCCTCCACCAGCGGGCGGCCGATGAAGCCGCAGCCCGCCTGATTGGCGGCGAACACCATGTCCCGCGCCACGTCCTTGGTGTAAAACTCGCCCACGCCGGTGACAATGCACCCGGCGGTGCAGCCCTCCAGCAGGTCGCTGCTGCGGCGCAGCCGGGAGAGCATCCGGTAATAGGCCATATTGCAGCCGCCCTCGTCCAGCGCCACGGCGAACAGCAGACGGCGGCTGTGCAGGCCGTCCAGCCCGGCGTCCGGGTCGCGGATGTCGCTGCCGGCGGGCAGCAGCGGCTCCAGCAGCTGCCGCAGGGCGGCGCTGCGGTCGTTTTCGGGAAGCAGTACGGTGAGCATGGTATGTCCCCCTCCGTTATTCAATAGTGTTCAGCTTTGCCCGCGTCTCGTCCAGACGCTTTTGCAGCGCCGGGGGCAGCGTCAGTGCCTCCGTCTCGATGCCGGCGGGCGTCAGGCGGTTGCGGCAGCCCATGAACACCTGCCCGTCATACACGGAGGAGTAGTGCCACTGTCCCCGCAGCAGCGCCAGCAGGCTCAGCGCGCCGGAGCTGAGGGCGGGGGCGACGTAGGGCTTGTAGCCCAGCCTGCGCATCTCCAGATTGGCGTGGGCGACCTTGTCCGTCAGCTCGCGGGACAGGGCGTCGTCGTAGTGCGCCACGGAGTTGGCCAGCACCAGATCCTCCCCGTGGGGGCCGAAGGCGCGCCCCTCCGTGAGATAGGACGCGAAGCGCCCGTCCCGCCGGGCATAGTACAGGGCGCGGGCGTGCATGACGCCCAGTCCGAAGCCCCGCACCTGCGCCGGAGCAAGGCCGCTCTCTCGCATCGCGGCGCGGCACAGAGGATCCACCGGGTCGCTGACCACGCAGAACAGCCCGCGATAGTTCTTCTCCCGCGCCATGCGCGCGTAGACGGCCGCCAGCTCCCGGTTCAGGCCGTACTGCGCCATGCGCACGTCGCCGGAGGTGACGGACGTATCCGGCACCATGCGGGAGGCGCAGAACAGGAACACGTCCCCGTCAAAGAGCTGCTCCGGGGCGATGATGTCCACCGGCGGCAGGGCGGCCGCGTCCGGGGACTGGATCTGGTTCAGCTCGAACTCCCAGCGCTCTGATACGCCGGGGCGCACGTCACAGATGCCGATGGAGCGGATCACGTCGCCGCCCAGCAGCCGCAGCCCCATCAGCAGGGTGCTGCCTACGTCCCCCAGCGCCAGCAGGGTAACGCGGCATTTATCCGGCAGGCACAGCCCACCGGCAGGTCGGATCGTAGTGTTCATAGTGTCTCCTTTTCTGATATGGGGCGTGGTTGAAACGGGACGTCGTACCCCAAGGGCATTTGTTCCGCTGCGCTCCACTGCGGGACGCCGTCCCCTACGAGCGGTTCGCCGTACCCATCCGTAGGGCGGGACCCATGTG